>CAIKAS010000348.1 GCA_903825445.1 uncultured Acidobacteriia bacterium | reverse complement strand
CGCAATGCGGATATTACATGAGCTGCGCCGACTATATTTGAGACCGTTTTTGTGCCTGACATTTTAGCCACCTCCCCGAGGTGGTTAACACGTAATTTCGCCCAATTTGCGTGTTGAGGCGCACCCTAGCGCACCCACCCGCCAGACTTGGATGAACCTCTGTATTTCGTTAAAAACAATATCCTTGCATGATGCTTGACAATTTCTGGCGGCAGGCCTATGATGAATTGCTCGGTTGTTAAATCTTTGTTAATCATCACACCTTCAGTCAGGTGGGAGGCTCAACGTATGATGACCTTCGCGATAGGCGAAAAAGTGGTGTACCCCAACCAGGGAGTTGGGACCATCGAGAATATCAGTACTCGTTTTTTTTCACAGAAGCCCGAGAAATTTTACCTTCTTCGGCTCATCTGTTCCAGCATGACCGTGATGGTGCCGTTCGCCAACGCCCAATCCGTCGGTCTGCGTAAACTATCCAGAAACGGTGACGTGGCGAAAGTTCTGACCTATCTCGCCGGCCCCGACATCGAAAGTCTCTCCGACTGGAAAGTTCGTTTCCGTATTAACAGCGACAAGATGCTGACAGGAAGTCTGCTTCAGATCGCAGAGGTCTTCAAGCAACTGGTTCGGTTGCAGTGTGAAAAGCCTCTTTCTTTCCGCGAGAAGAAAATGCTGGATCGTGCGCGCGCAATGCTGATTGGTGAAGTAGCCCAGGCGCGTGGCGTGAAGGAATGCGAGTCGATTGTTCTGCTGCAAAAGGCATTGAGCAAATCCGGCTACGCGTTTCCTGAAGCCGCCTGACGGCGACGTCCTGAAGCCGCCTGACGGCGACGTCCTGAAGCCGCCTGACGGCGACTGTCCTGAAGCTGCCTGACGGCAAGGCACGTAGCTATCCGGCGCCCTGCGGACGGCAATTCGCGCTACTTGAGCACTTGAAAGAGATTGCTGTAGTCGTCCGTCCACAGGCGTACTGCGTGTGCTTGTGGAGTGCTGCCGCCAAACGGTCGCAACAACTCCGGCGCGCTCGAAACCAGCACCCAATCTGACGCCAGAACCTGTCGTTCTGGATCGGCGGCGTTGTGCACCTCCACCGCGTACTTCCCGAGACTCGCTGCTGCCGACTCCACCACGGGCGTCAACTCGAGAAAGCGATTTGTGACGTGGACGGCCATTAAGCCATCACGGTGCAAGAGACGAAAGTAGGTCTGGAAAGCTTCGCGAGTCAGCAGGTGTACGGGGATGGAATCGTCGGCGAAGGCGTCGAGCACCAGAATGTCGAAACTATCGGACGGCTCGAGCAGCAGTTGCAGCCTGCCATCACCTTCCCTGATGTCGACTTTCACATCTGACGTACCCAGAAAATGGAAGTAGCGTTGTGCCACATCGATCACTGCGGGATTGATTTCGTAAAAGCGGAACTCGTCTCCGTGGTGACCGTAAACAGCCAGGGTGCCGACGCCAAGTCCGACAAGCGCTACGCGGCGGGCAGTGTCAGAATGCGACCGCATCACGAGGCCCACGCCGGATTCGGGGCCGTAGTAGGCGGTCGGGAGCTTGCTTTTGTCTGGCGCAACAAACTCCACGCCGTGCAACGTCTTGCCGTTATACAGAGTGCGAATGGCGGCGCCGGAGGATTCTGCGTCGCTCACCTGCAGCGCTCCGTAGAAGTTCCGCAGATGAATCACATCTCCGAAACCTGCCTGGAAACGCGTGGCAATCACGAAGGCCGCAAGAGCAACGACGGCCAGGCGCAACAGTCGCCAGGGCGACGTCATGCCGTAGAGTACACGCAGGGCGAGCAGGGCGGAGGCCGCGATTCCTATTGGCAGCTCAAGGTAAGTGGTAAGCAGATTCGGGGCAGCGAGGCCGACAAACAGCGCGCCGAGAGCTCCGCCAAGGGAGATCATGAGATAGAACCAGGCGCTTCCGTGCCGCGATTCCGGCCTAGTCCGCGCGATTTCGCCGTGGCAAAACATGCACCAGATGAACAGCGCCAGAGAGAAGATGGAGATTTCCCACACCAGTCCCGATGGTCCGCGCCCAGCGATTTGGTATCCGGCGCAGATCCAGGCTACGGGCAGCAGCCAGCGAAACAACGCAGGGCGATACCAGTTGCGGCCCTCAAAGCAGAGTATGAAGGTGAGCAGATAGATACTCAGGGGCAAGACCCAAAGAAACGGCACGGGGGCCACTTCCTGGCTTAGATGATTCGCCACCGCCATCCAAAGCGCGGACCCGCAGGCGGCGAGGCTAATCCAAAGCAATGAATTGCCGGATGCGATGACATCTTCATTCCGGGCGCCTGGCGAAACAACACGGGCGTTTGTGATCGCGGTTGTGCCCACGAGCACGAAGAACAGGCCATATCCAACCCACCACCAGTGCATCTGGGAACTCTGCGGCAGCATCGGCTCG
The DNA here is from genome assembly GCA_903825445.1 of uncultured Acidobacteriia bacterium. Lineage (GTDB taxonomy): Bacteria > Acidobacteriota > Terriglobia > Bryobacterales > Bryobacteraceae > BOG-234. The sequence continues at coordinate 7,447 of CAIKAS010000348.1, read as the reverse complement.
ATGATGGCCGGATAGGCCAGGAGTGCGGTCAGTGACGCGGCATTGGAAACCGCGAAGAGCCACCACGGAAATTCCGCCGAATCACTGAGCCAGACTTGTAATAACGGACTAGTAGTGGCCAGGAGAAAATAAGGCAGCCCGATTGCGATCAGCAGCCCTGCGAGAATCGTCCATGCCGGATTATCGCCAGAGGATTGCGACCAGGCTATGGTGGGCCGGGCTGCCGCAAACGCCACACTGGCAAGCAACAAGGCGCCGTGGATCATGCTCTGCGCGCGGTGGCTAAGACGGCTGGTAAGTAGCCACGAGTACAGGTAGCCCAACAGCAGCATCACCTGAAAAAAAAGCATGCACGTGACCCAGACACCGGCCGACCCACCGAACTTCGGCAGCATAGCTTTGGCCATGATGGGTTGCACGGAAAAGAGCAACACCGAACTACATACGATAGTGGCGGAACAGAGAAGGCGCAAGGCTTTGGGGAATCGCTATGATAGCAATTTCGTTTCGATCCCAAAGTCTCCTGACACCACGCTGTCAGGAGCACTCCGGCACAATCGCTGCATGAACAAAACATCACCCAACGCCGCGGAGTGGTTCGAAATCCCCACGGCGGACATCGCAAAATCGATTCCTTTTTATAATCAGGTCCTCGGCCTGCAAATGGAGGCAGTGGAATTTGGCCCCAACCAGATCGCTATCCTTCCGCACGAAAAGCCCTCGTCAGGTGGCTGCCTGATGCAGGGAGCGGGCATGGTGCCTTCCGCATTCGGCTCCGTCGTCTACCTGTCCGTGACGGACATGGATGGAACCATCGCGCGAGTGGAACCGGCAGGAGGAAAGGTTGTGGTTCCGAAAACGCCGATTGGCCCGAACAGGGGTTTTTTCGCGCGGTTCCTGGACCTCGAAGGCAACGTTGTCGGGCTGTGCAGTCTGGCGTGACAGGCGGCACACGGTTACAGTGAAAACGTGCGTCGAGCAGACCGGCTCTTCCAAATCGTCCAGCACCTCCGTCTGCGAAAGACCCGCACTACGGCGCGGGAGCTTGCCCGCAAGCTGGCGGTTTCAGAGCGGACGATTTATCGAGACGTGCAGGATCTTGGCCGCTCCGGCGTCCCCATTGAGGGCGAGGCCGGAGTCGGCTATATTCTGCGCGGTTTCGATGTGCCGCCGCTGATGTTCACGCGCGAGGAAATAGAAGCGCTGGTGGTGGGCGCGCGCATGGTGGAGACGTGGACCACGGATCAACTCTCCGCCGCCGCGCGCCAAGCGCTTGAGAAGATCGAGGCCGCGCTGCCGGAGCGCCTCCGCAGCGAGATCAACAGGTCGCGAATGTTTGCCATCGATCTGCGCATGGAGCCGGGCGTGCGCGCACCGATGGAGACGATCCGCCAGGCGATTGGCGATGTGCGACGGGTCGAGTTCGATTATACGAACGGCAGCGGCCAGTCCTCACGCCGGGCGGTGCAACCGCTGGGGCTCTACTTTTGGGGCAACGTCTGGACGCTCGCCGCATGGTGCGAACTGCGCGACGGTTTCCGGCATTTCCGATTGGACCGCATGACGAACCTCGGTGCGGGGACACCGTTCCAGCCGATGCCGGGTCGAACACTGGAAGATTTCCGCGCGCACATTCGGCGACAAGACGCGCGGCGTTTACCGTGAAACCGCTGATCGTGTAGCGGTGGGAGCCCCCTGGTTACCATAGTCCCGTGCCTGAAACTCTTCCCCGATTGAGGGGCGACCTCGACATTATGCCCTCGCCGGTGGAAGATCGACCGGGTCTTTTGATCCGCGATTCTCTCCGTTATTCAGACGCTATCCTGATCATTCCTCCCGACCTGATTCAATGCCTGACGTATTTCGATGGCGAACAGACCATGCGAGATCTTCACGAAGTGCTCTACCGGATGTCGGGCGATCTGCGGTCGGGCGAACTGGGCGATCAACTGGCCGAGGCGCTCACACGCAGCGGTTTTCTTGACGATGAAAACTTCGCGCAGCTACGAGAAGCGCGACATCGCGAATTCGCTGAGGCGCCAGTGCGGATGCCAGCTCACGCGGGCAGCGGGTATCCCGATGATGCCGAGGAGCTGACGAGCGTCATGCAGCATTGGATGGGGGATGCGCGGAATGCTGGCGATGAAAGCGTCATTGGCATCGCCGCGCCACACGTCAGCCCGGAAGGCGGATATGAATCCTATCGCGCCGCTTACTCGAAGCTTGGCCCGAGCCTGCGCGACAAGACCTTCGTCATTCTTGGAACATCGCACTATGGCGCGCCGGATAAGTTCGGCCTTACGCGCAAGTCGTATCTAACTCCTTTCGGCGAGGCCAGAACGGATCGCGCGCTGGTGGATGAACTCGCAAACGCGGCAGGCGGCGCCATCGGGATGGAAGACTTCTGCCACTCGACTGAGCATTCCATCGAGTTCCAGGTTGTCTTCCTGCAATCGATCTTTGGACCGGATATTCAGGTGCTGCCGATCCTCTGCGGTTCGTACTTCCGCAGCATTTACGGTGGAGGCATGCCGGAAGACGATGAGAACGTGACGCGCTTCCTGGGTTCGCTGGGCGACATCGCGGCGCGCGAAGAGAACCGGCTTTGCTGGGTGCTGGGCGTCGATATGGCCCACATGGGAGTACGTTACGGCGACCAGTTCGAAGCGATTGCCAACGCGGACGAGATGCTCGCGGTGAGCGAGCGAGACCGGCTTCGCATGGATCGGATCGCCTCTGGTGACCCCGCCGGCTTCTGGGAAATGGTGCGCGAGAATCGCGACGATCTCAAATGGTGCGGATCGTCTCCGTTCTACACGTTCCTTAAGGTGCGCCCCAATGCGCGTGGCACAGTGGATCGCTACGAGCAGTGGAATATCGATGCACAAAGCGTGGTGAGCTTCGCCGGCATGTCGTTCAGATAGATATCACTTGTGCGGCGGCGGTCGCATATGATATTCCTGTCGGATGTCGCGCGCTTACCTGCGGCGCACCTGACTGCAACCCTGGGGAGGGGAACGTCCAATGAAGCTCCGTCGGCTCGCTCTGTTCACAACTGCGTTCGTATTCGGAACACTTTGCTTACTGCCGCTGATTGCCCAACCGCCTGCCGGTCCCGCGGGTGGATCAGGCGGACGCGGAGGCAGCGGTCGTGGCGGTCGCGGACCTGCGGCTCCCGCCATCCAACTCACGCCGGAGCAGAAGGCGGCATATCAGGCCAAGGTCGATGAACTCGATAGCATCGTCAAAGGTCTGCGCGCTGCGAAAATAAGTATCGATCTGATCGCCGACGTCGATATCTTCGCGAAGGCGGGCAAATGGCTTCTGGAATTCCCGCAGGATTTCGCCAATACCCAGGCTGTGACGAACTACCTTGCGGTACTCGATCAGGGCATTGAGCGCGGTCATCAGCTGCAAAAGGGTCAGTCACCCTGGCTGACCGAAAAAGGCCGGAAGGTGCTCGGATATTATTCGAACCTTGATGGCTCCGTGCAACCCATGGGCGTCACGATCCCCAACGGGTACGATGGCACGAAACCGGACCGCCTCTACGTCTGGCTGCATGGCCGCAGTAACGGCCTGTCAGAGGCCAGCTTTATCAATGGTTTTAAAAATGCCCCCCAATTTCCGAACACCGCGTACACGGCAGACGTTGGTCAGCTGACACTCGATTGCTACGGCCGCGGCAACAACGCGAACCATCAGGCGGGCGAGGTCGATATCTTCGAGGGAATCACCGCCATGGAACGCCGATTTAAGATTGACCCGGAGCGCATTATCCTGCGGGGTTTCTCACTGGGAGGCGCGGCCGCGTGGCATATCGCGCTCCAGTATCCGGATCGGTGGGCGGCGGCGGAAATCGGTGCGGGGACGTATCCCGGGCGCCTGGTGTACGCGGCTACCCCCTTCCCCCCTTATCAGGACGGACCGCTGCACATCTACGAGAACATCATCGACTGGGCGCTCAACGCGTACAATTTGCCGCTGGCCGGGCACGATGGCGACGCGGATAACCAGGTAGCCACCGTAGGTGCTCCCCGTGGCGGCGCGCCGACGCCCAACCGAGGGCAGCTCGAATCCTCACTCCGCGTTCGGGCACAACTCGCAAGAGAAGGTCTGCCTTCGGTCAATACTCCTGCGGATGGCATGGAAGGCAACTGGACCGTTCCCGGGACACGCGATATCTTCATGATTTCAACAGGCACGATGCATGGCGTGAATCGGGCGGTGAAGACAAGGCTTGATGAATTCCTGAAGCAATATGGAGATGCTGGTCGCCAGGACCCCGACCACATCCGTTTTGTTACGTGGACCACTCGCTACAACCACTGCTTCTGGGTTTCGCTCGATGGCCTGGAGAAACACTACCAACGGTCTGAAATTGACGCACAACGCAGCAACGGTGGCAAGGATTACCAGATCACCACGAAAAACCTGACCCGCCTGACCTTGACTGAATTACCTAAAGGAGCCGCGGTCAATATCAAGATTGACGGAAACCCGATTCAGATCAAATCTAATTACCTGACGCAAACCACTTTCGAAAGAACCGGCGGGACATGGAAATTGGCGAAACCTGGAGCGTGGACTGGCCTACATAAGACCCATGCGCTGCAGGGACCGATCGACGATGCGTTCCTCGATCCATTCCTGCTCGTGCGTCCCACCGGGGCACCCTGGAACGAGGCAGCAAACAAAGACGCGCTTCGGATCCTGGACCATTTCGACCACATGTGGGCCATGGATTACCGTGCGCACCCGCGAATCAAAGACGATAAGGATGTCACCGACGCGGATTTCGCCAACTATAACGTGATTCTTTTCGGCGATCCGGGCAGTAACAAGTGGATCGCGAAGATGCTACCGAAGCTGCCACTGAAGTGGACGAAAACCACAATCACGGTTGGCGGCAATACGTTTCCGGCAGCAGAGAACCTGCCCGTGCTGGGTTACCCCAATCCACTGCATCCCACGCGCTACGTGGTGCTGAACACAGGTCTCACGATTTCAGACGGAGACTACAACGGCGATTACGCGATGCCACGCTTCGGCGATATGGCGGTACTGAAAATCAAGGACACGCCCGAGCCGCCAGAGATTGCCTTGGGCGGACTTTTCGACGAATCCTGGCAGCTAAAGTAGCTCAGGCCGAAAGCATCGAAGCCGAGTCGCGGTCCAGATACAACGCCACTCTTGCGCGCGTGCGCAAAATTGACGCGGGGCATCTCTCGGAAAACGGACCTTCCAGCGCAAGCGCCACGGCAGCCGCTTTCCGTGAACCGGGCACCATCACAAAAACCTGGCGGGCGTTCATCAGCGCGGGCACGGTCAGCGTGAATGCATGGGTTGGGACGTCGTCCAGTGTTGCGAATGCACCGTCGTTGACCTGCTGCACACGACAGGCCTCATCCAGTTCGACTACACGCACGTCATCCGGATCGTCAAAATCGCATGGCGGATCGTTGAACGCGAGATGACCGTTTTCCCCGATCCCGAGCAGCGCGATATCGAAACCCTCTTCGGGCAACAGCGCCGCATAGCGATCACACTCGGCATCTGGCTTCTTTGCTTCGCCGCGAATCCCGTTGAATTCGGCAGGTTTCACATGCTCGAATACATGCTCATGCAGATATCGCCGGAACGAATACGGCGCATCCGCCGTGGCGCCTGCGTACTCGTCAAGATGGTATGCAGTCACACAGTCCCAGGCAATCCCGGGCTCGGCGACCAATGTGGCCAGCGTCTCGTTCTGCGACGGAGCCGCGGCGAACGCCATGGTTACGTTGCCATTTGCGTCGATTCTCTCGCGCATCGCGGCGGCGATTGCTTTGCCCGCGGCCAATCCAAGGGCCGCGCGATCTTCGCTGATTTGAATATCCATACCGCCCGCGTCGTTAAGCCTTAATGCAAACAGCAGTCACAAAACGGCCGTCGCCGCTCAGAATCTCGGCCACAATTCGCAAGCCGGCATGCTCCGTGAGCAGCCACCGGAACGCTTCCTGTGTGAACAGATACCGGAAATTGAGCAGAATTCGCTCCCCGCGCGCCAGAGGCATCTCGCGACCAGCGGCGCGAATCGTGAGATCGCGCGCAGCCTGAAAACGGCGAGTAATGATGTGAAGTCCGTCGAGACGATCATCCGGCTTGGCCATGAATTCCAGTGCGCCGTCATCGGGCGCTACACCGTGGGCGGCAAGCGGTGCGAAGACAAAACGCTTCTGCTCTTCGCTCGGCTCAATCGCCCCGGCGTGGATATTGGCATCCAAAATCAGAATGTCGCCCTTGTGCACGCAGGCGGCGACGTGCTTGATTTGATCCAGCGGATCGAAACCGCCAAGCGTGTTACCCACCATCATGAACAGGCGCGGCGCTTCGCTTACGTCGGCTGCGAGCATCAGATGCATGGGGCTGGAAATATCGGCTTTGATACCAAGAGCTTCGCAGTCGTCGTCTTCGGCTCCCGCACAGGCCATTTCGAGCAGAGCCTGACTCGCGTCCACGGGGAAGTACTTAGCTTCTTTTCCCGCGCTCTTAAGCGCCTTCAGAACCTCGCGGTCCTTCAGACCTTCGCCGGCTCCAAAACTGATTACCGGGACCACACCGGGAAAGGCTCCGGTCAGACTCGCGGCTTTGGCGGCCAACCCCTCCCACGTTTCCCGCAGCGCTTCTTCAGAGCGTGCCGAAAGAGCCTTCCAGGACTGGATGGAAAGCGGAGTCCAATAGAAGAACTTTTCCGGAAGATCGCGGGCGGCGATCGATTCCGCCATTTCGTCGGCAATTTCCGTTTCGGTCAGCAGGACTTCAATATTCATTTCTCACCCACAACGTTATTATGCGGCAGGCGGACAGGTGGCCAACCCTGCGCTGCCGAATTGTCCCTCAGGAACAGCCGCGCCAAATGAAAACAGCGCGGCCAGAGCCACGCTGTTTAGAATCCGATAACTCTTTAATTTAGAACTATTTCGCGACGATGTCGCCGGTCGCCACTTTGACGCGTTTGTGGATACGACTCTTGTAACGGGCAGCAGTGCCACTCTTGATATAGCCCTTGCGAGCAGCCCGGTCGATCAACGAAAACGTACCATTCATGATCGTCTTCAGGTCGCCCGGCTCTTTGGCTGCGAGCGCCCGGCGCATGGTGCGGATCTGGTGGCGGAGTCTGGTCCGCGCGAAACGATTAAATGCAGTGCGCCGCTCGGCCTGACGGACCCTCTTCAGCGCTTGAACACGATTTGCCATCTACTTCCTGTATCCTCTTGATTGAATTCGATCTTTCATCATAACATAGCGGACCCCGCCCAGGAAACCGGCTGCCTCTAAGGGCAAGCTTGCCGCCACACCCCGGTGTATCCTCAATTAGCGGCAGTGACAACTCACCAACATCCGGTCGTCTATTTGCGTCCCTCCGGGCGCTTTACACGACTCAACCTGCACGACCTTTGGGAGT
>CAIKAS010000347.1 GCA_903825445.1 uncultured Acidobacteriia bacterium | reverse complement strand
GTAGATTTCTTGGCGTTTTCGATGTTTGCTGCGTGTTGAGCGTCTGATGCCATGGGGGTGTCCTCAGTATCAGCAGAGCATGCGCGGGGTGCGGGAAAATGTGGCCAAATTCGTATGTTGTTGACAGGGAAGATAGATAAAAGTTGAAAATCGACGGGAACGGGTTTTTGGGGAGCACTTGACACAGGACATCGCGGGTGCCGCTTGCGTGTCGCTTCGCTACCGAGCGCCCAGGGTTGCTGACGGAAGACCCCGGCCCGTTAAGTTTCTGCCGCCTTTACGCGGTGAAGGCTGCAAGGCGCTCCTGGCACCTAAGTTCGCAAGCGTCATCGGCACCGAGGTTAGAGTCGCCAAATCCGCCATTTAGGAAATTAAGGCTGGCCATGTCCGGGCGTCGCGGGGCGGCCGACAAAAATGCGGTGTTTCTGAGGAGAGCGGCAGCGAGCAATAAGCCGGCCCCGAGAGATACGAATCCGGTCGAAAACTCTGGCGCAGGCCGAGTTGCGAAATCCTTGAGGGCAGCCTCCCCGAGGTTGCCGCACCGCGCACCCGAAAGGTAGCCTTCCACGGCTGGCACGTCGAATCCGTGCTCTCTGAGGAATCGACCGCGCTCATCCGCCGGCGCCTTGCGAAGCTGGCTCTCAAGAGCGCGGATCTTTTCACCATGCTGTTCGGCCGGATTAAAGCAGGCCAAGCACGCCGAACCCCGCCGTCCTGTGTATAAGTTGCTTTTCGCCTGGAGATCTAGGGTGCTTCCACCGCACAGCAGTCGGGGACGAAGCCCCTGAATATCGTGCCGCGATATTCCCTTATCGACGCACGACGCTACAACCTCGAAAGTGAGATCGTCAACTTGGCGCGCAACGTTCGTTGATAGCCCGGTCCGCCCATCAGCGACGTAGGATTTAATATCCCCGGCGAAATGAAAAACTCCGACGTTCGCGGCTCGAAGCGTACGCGCTATCGGGTTCACTTTGCAATCGCCTACATCCAGCCAGCCAGCGAGAGGACAACGATTTAAGTTTGTTTCATCGTATCTGTCGTCGTCGATGGCGACGACGTAACCGTCAGTCAGTCCCAGGCTGGCTATGATGTAAGCGAGCGCATTGCCAACCGCACCAGTTCCAACGAGGTGGGTGGGCGGCAAGTAGATTCCTGTAGTTGTGGGACCGTCTTCAAGGGTATACCAATCGGGCGATGATGCCCCAGTCCACAGGGAATAGCCGTCCCCGGAAAGGAATTTCCCCCTCAAGATTCCGCGACTGCGTTTGAATATCTCGCCCGCTGCCAGTGCGGCGGCCAGAAAGGGACCAAGCGGTACTGTGGATGTCGGTGAGATTGATCGCGGGGCGCGAGATGGATCGCCAACCCACGCTCGCCACCCGTCGGCGACCAGAGTAAGAGCGTGTTCTTGATTTAGAGCTTGCGCGCACGGTTGGCCACCGACGAATAACGTGTGGTCTGCGGTTGCTGTGGTCTGGATGGTGGAAACTGTTACAGTCCCGCCCACCGCCCATTCTGCCAAGTCTCGCAAACAATCCGGGAAGGGCTTTGCCGAATCCCCGCTCGGCAATCTAACTAAGTTCCGCGCCTGCGGAACAACTATCTCGATATGACGGACCAATTTGGCCTGTCGGCACAACAAGTTTACGAGGCAGGACGTGATGAGCTGGCCCGACGTCGAGGCTGCCCAATGTTCGGAAACGATTATCCTGACATACTGCGCCGGGGATTTAATCGTCGGCTCAAGGCCAGCGGCCGGCAGGAGGTGGCGTTGGGCAATTTGGTCCCTTATAGTCATCGCAGATCGTCCACCTGCGCCGCGCCATTGATGATGAGGACGCGCAGCGCTGCCGATGCCTGGTCAAGCAGGTGCCAATAATCGCTCTGCCATTCATGTATGCCGATCCCAGTGGGAAAGGGCTGCCGCACACGTCCGTAGAATGGGAACACTAACGACAGTGCTCGGCGGCTGCTCACCATCCGATCGTCATAATTAGAATGCTCCACTCGCGAACCAGGGTGGCTGTGCACCTGTGCCAGTGGTTTCCAATCGTCCGCCAGACGATGGACGACTTCGGCCAAGGCCTCAGCCGATATTCCATAATTGCCCCATGACATCCTCTGACGCGGCGCAACGACATAAGCTACAGTGCCATTGCCGGAGCTGTCTCTGGGGCCGTACCAAAAGAGGCCGCTTTCGCGGCGGCCAACTCGGGACAACAGGTCAAACGTGGCGGTCAGCGCGCTAAATGGAACATGTAACTTGATATCCGCGTACTGGTAGGCTCGCTTCGGCGGCGGCCGAAGGAGATCGTCCTCAACGTCCATAGGCTGGAAACCGCCCTTCGTAGTGTGCCGCAAGTGCTTTTTTAATCGCCACCAGGGTCGTAAAGAAAGTATCCGTCTCGCGCCACAAATGGTGGGCCTCTACGGAGTGCAACTCTTGATAAAACTCGAGCGTTGCCGAGCAACAGATCAGTTGGGCCTTGCTGCCCTGGGGAGTTCGTTGATATGCAGTATGGGTATGGCACTCTGGACTTGTCAACTTCGGCACGAAGTGCTGATCCTGTGGGACGACGTAAGACAAGGTTTCCGGGTTGACGAACTGCGCACTCGGCGGCCATTTGCGGTATGCCTGAAATCCAAGGCGCAGAAGGTATTCGTCCTTTATGCCCTGATGGATCCCTACCATTGGTACCAAGAGCGACAGCCTGTTGGGCCGCGACCACCCCAGCTGTTCAAGAGACGAGGCCCCAAGAATCCTCAGAACCCGCGGAATGTCTTCGTCTATCGCGGCAGCGCCGGCCTGGATGTCCAGCGTCGGCTGCTCGTTCGCCCGCGCCATGCCTAGGCTCCCCCGGTCTCCGACGCGATGCCGAAGCAGAAGTCCTCAATGACCCGTTGCTTATGTGCCTGTTCAAGTGTCAATCCTAGATGGCTCATCAGCGACTTGGGTTGTTCGCCTGCCGTCTGGAACACGTCCTTCGGTTTGTGTGGAATCTTGAGCTCAACATAGGCCTTATCCCACACCTGTTGAAGCGTCGCCGTCAGCTTTTCTTCGAACGATGTCTTTTCGACTTCGTTGACGTGGACCACATGCACGGTCACCCCGTCGCAGGCGCGCTCCGCATCTCTGATCTCTTTGATGGCATCCACGACGTCTTGTTCTGCGGCCGCCTGCTCCGCGCAAGCTCTCGCCAAACTGGCTTCCGCCTTTTCAAGGTCGTGGACTGCCGTTTCCAAGGGATCGACGGTCACAGTATGAAATTTCTCTTCGGACATTGCGAATCTCCTTTCTTCGCGAGACAATTATCTTTAACTTTGATACCTTTGATGTGCTACCAATGAAACAAAGTGTCTCACGTGTGAATCATACCTCAAGTCCCCCCTGGCGGTCAAGTTCGTGCCGCTGCCTATCTGCGGGTCCGCTATGGCTTTGACGATCGGCGATTTTGGACGCCTACTCGCGGCCAAGCGAGCGAGCCGTGGCATCAGGGCCGCCGCGCTGGATGCGGGAGTTAGTCCGGCTACTTTGTCGCGTGTTGAGAACGGCCATATGCCGGACTTGCAGACTTTCGCGAGCCTTTGCAAGTGGCTCGGTCGCGACCCGCGCGAGTTTTTAGGGATGGAGACGAGCCAATTGACGTCGGGGCAGCCAGCGGCTGTTGTTCATTTCAAAAAGAACAAGACAGTTCAGATGGAAACAGCGAGAGCGCTGGCCGAACTTATTCTTGCGGCGCAGCGGGCAGTCCAAGCTGCTGAAGATCTGGTTGGTCGCTGACCATTGCGACGGGGATTCAAGGCTGAGGCGGAACGACGTGCCGCTGTGGCTCGGATTGCACTTGGATTGCGCCCCAATGCGCCGCTCAATCCTTGGGCCTATGCGAATCACCTCAATGTGATTGTCCTTGAGCTCGCCAAGCTCGGTCTGCCCGATAAGGCGATGCGGCAGCTAACGGCCGTGGACGGGGAGAGTTGGTCGGCTATGACGATACAGAATGACGATAGATTCGCAATTGTGATTAATTCCTCCCACGCACTTACGCGTCAACGCAGTAACCTGATGCATGAGCTAGCCCACGTCGAGTTGCGTCACGTGCCCGCTCGCGTTGAAGTTTCCGATACGGGACTGCTTCTCCTCAGCGACTTCTCCGATGAACAAGAGCAAGAGGCAGACTGGCTAGGAGCGGCCATCTTGCTTCCACGTGATGGGTTGGCGCAACTGCGCGCCAGCCGAACGCCCGCAACGGAGATCGCCACGTACTACGGAGTGAGCGAATCGCTCTGCGGGTGGCGGCTGCGTATGACCGGTGTGGATGTCCAGATGAGAAGGGCCTATCCGCGGTGATGGTTCCGCTTCACAGGCTGTTCGCCGGCATCTTTTCTCTGAACCGATAGCTAGCTTGTACAGAATGCTTGGTGCGGGTGAAGGCATACTTAACTAATACAGGCAGATATTACGCGTGTGGGTGTCGGCTCGGAATCGCGTCGTACGGCTATGATGCTCCTACATTTCTGGCAGGTGACTTCGGAAGGATTCAAGCTCGAAACACTTGTGATCGATTGTCTGCAAGCTTGGCGGGTACCGTTCCGGCTCTAGTGTATCTATAAGTTTCGGCTTGCCCGAGAACAGGTCATTGCGTCTGCGGCGCATTTTACGGTTTCGTGGTCTTGCGCCGTTTGCGTGCTGGTGCCGAAATGCGCCCATGAGATGAACGCCCAGCCCCGAAGACTGTTGTCGCCATCAAATTTGGGGGCCAGGGGATGACGGTTTTGGGCCCCACTACGGATACCGTACAACAATCCGAGAGCAATCGATCATGACTTCGCTTCCTTAGCCTCCAACAGCGGAAGGTAGTCTGATCTATCTTTGCTCTGCTTTTTGGCTTTTATTGGCCTAGGCGCCGGGGTTCCATGTCTCTTGGATCGGACCATCGCGGCCTGAAAAAGATGCTTCCATCTCTCCTGCAGTTCGACCTCTCCGCGAATCTTGGTCACATCGCCAGATCGATTTACCTTGATGATCAGAGGACCGTCCGGGGTATCGAGTAGTATCCTTTCGATTGCCGGATGCGCGCAGATAAGCGCAGCAGCGAGATTGGTTATTCCCCCCGTTCCATCCGTGAGTAAAACCATTCTGGCCTTGGTGGCTATGACGGTGCCTATCCATTCCCGCTCCATAGCCTCATCCTTGGTCGTGAGGATAAGCCGCGATGTGTGGGCTTTTTCTATCACTACGTCATCGGGAATTTTTTGATTGCGCGCGAAGAGCAGTTCATACTGAAATACAGACATCCCCGCATCCTTCATCAGCTTGGCAATGTCGGGGCTACTCAGCCCCTCATCCAAATAGAAAGAATGCGGGTCATGCGGCTTTTTCGTATTTGATCGCCGCTTCAATCTTTTCCTTTGGGAGTTGGTAGTCGTTCGCCAATTTCGCGATGTTTTCTCCAGCTAGGAACCTTTGGGCAACGATTGCCGTGGAAATTCTTGTGCCCTCAATCACGGGTCTCCCAGAGAGAATTCCAGAGGTTATCGATACAACGCGGTTACCGTCCTTGGGGAATAAGGTATCGGGCAGGCCATCGGCCGCCCTTCCTACCAATTGCAAATAATCCTCGATGACCGCCGTCATTTCCAACTGGCCGTCACGGGAGGCGTTTACAAGCGCCTCTTGATCTTTCTCATCAGAGCCGAGCATTCCCCCGATCAGGAGATATTTTCCGTCTGTCTTGAAGCTTAAGCTGAGAAGCGGATGCAGGTCACCCGGGTATCGAGAGCGGACATAGTTCATACCCCGTTTGATGTGCTGCATAGGGACATCCTTCTCGACGGCGGCGCGCAGAATATGGGCTTCGACAAGGTCAAAAAACGACAGACGGCGGAAATGTTGATCGACACCTATAAGTACTGGACGGTAAGAGTCCCCGCTGTGGTCCTGCTTGGATCGTCCCGTAGACCAACTCCGAAGTGTACCGACCGGTATACCCAAATAGCCAGATGCCTCCTCAATGGAATACACCGGTAACGTGCGGCGATCCGCACCAGTCATAAACCGAGAATGTACGTTAGCCGTCAATACAGTAAACCTACGTTTATCTATGACCATACTCCGCTCCTCGTGTGATACTAAAAGAGACGGTTTACCTAAACCAAATCTGGTCGCAGGGTTCTTGCAAAACCCCGCGACCCCCAATTTTACCTCTTGTCACCCTTCCCGTGTCGTTACCGCTTTTCTTCCAGCATAGAAGCGTCCTCTGGCCCTGCCCCTTTCCCGGCCAACTCTGCATACGTCAAACGCTTCACCTGATCGCGAGTGCTTTGCGGGAATGCCCGGTACGTTCCGTCCTTCAGCTCTGCCGCGAGATCATCGACGTTTAAAAAACTGCATGCCGAAACCGGAGAGGGAATACGGCGCACTTGCCGCCACCTGGAGGGCCGGCAACGATATACATCCTGGGACGCACCTACCCGCCGAAATTGCGGTCGGCGCCTTCCTTCATGTCGTCAGGGAGGTCCGTGCGAACGCGGTTCCCTTTCTCGTCGACAATCCCGAGTTTCTTGAGCTCACGCACGGCGGCGTGGATACGCTCAGCGGCACCTTCCAGAAGCGGCTCGTGCTTCGGATGCTTCAACGTTCCTCGGAGGGCAGTAGGCACTTGACTTGATTCTACCGCAAAGTCAGACTCGGATTTTGCGGGTTGACTTGCCGCTGCTCATGGCTCGTCGCTCTCGCCTTTGACGAAGAAGGGCTTCATTTCTTTGTACTCCAGGATTTTCACGGTTGGCTGCTTCGGAACGTTGCCCTGCGCGATTGCGAGAAACGCCTGCTCCGACTGCGCCACCATGGCGCGGGCGAGGTCGTTCTTGTGAATTGAGTGGTACCTGGACGGCATGGCCCAGTGCAGTAGCGGCATGAGGTAGCCGAGGGCGCGCGGTGTGTTGGTGTTGCCGAGGATCATGGCGGGGCGGTAGAGGCCCAGGAAGTCGAACCCGACGGACTCGACGGCCTTCTCCTTCTCGCCGATGATCTTGGCGTACTTCATCCTGGACCTGGGGTCCGCGCCTGTTGCCGTCATGACCCCGCACACTTGAGCGCCTCCAGCCTTAGCGGCGCGACAAAAGGCCTGTGGGTACGTGACTTCGATCCTGCGCACGTCATCCTCAGGCATTTTTGCGCTACCCTTGCCTACTCCGAACGCGGCGAGCGCGATGTTGATTCCCTGTGCGTGCGGGGAGAGTTCCTGCTCGAGGCGGTCCATATTGATAACCACCTCGGAGACCTTGGGGTCAATGAAGGCGTCGGTCTTGCGGCGCGTCACCAGCACAATCTTGCTGCACAGGGGATTTTTGACCAGAAGCTGCACGATGCGTCCGCCAACGTTTCCGGTCGCGCCCAGGACCATCGCCGAGTACTGCGGCTCCGCTACTGACGGTCCAGGAGCGAACGAAGTTGTGTTGTTGAGCGATTGCTTCACGTCATTTATGTTACGCATCCACATCGGCATTTGTTTAAGTTAAGACAATTCGGCGGCGAGTCGGCCGAGGCCGATGTGCTGTAGAATTGCTGAAGTCGGGAGGATATCCGTTTGAAACTCTGGTTCGGGATTTTGTTTCTTGCGCAATTCGCGGTGGCGCAGACGCCGCTGCCATCTGTTCCCTGCATACCGCCGCCAAGCCCACCGGCTGCCGCCCCGCAGGCACCCGCGAACGGGCCGGGGCGGGGTCCCGGAGCTCCTCGCGCTCAGGCGCCGCAGGCGGCCGAAGATATCGCGGAGATCGCGAAACTCATGGAGCTTCCGGCATGGACACCCGCTGCCGTCGACGGCGACTATTCAACGGGCCCGGGTTATCCAACGGCGCCGGAACTTGCGAGGCGCACGGGCGTCCCCGAGGGCAAGGTGATCGAGTTCGTGATGAGCTCCGCCGACAGCAAGTTTTACCCCGGCACCAACGGCGGCTTTCAACGGCACGTGTGCGTTTATGTTCCCGCAGAGTACGTTGCGGGTACCGCCGCACCGGTCATCGTAGCCGCCGACGCGTATGGGATGCGGTACAACCTGCCGACCATTCTGGACAATATGATTTACGACCAGCGGCTGCCGGTGATGGTCGCCGTTATGATCGACAACGGCGGAGCGGAGCGCAGCATGGAATACGACACGGTTTCCGACAAGTACGTTCAATTCGTGGAGGAGGAAGTGCTGCCGCGCGCGGAGAAAGAGGCGGGCGTGAAGCTGTCGAAAGACCCCGAGGCCCGGATGACGCTGGGTGGCAGTTCCGGCGGTGCGGCGGCCCTGACCATGGCGTGGTTCCGGCCGGATCTTTACCACCGTGTGCTGACGTATTCGGGAACATTCGTCAACCTGCGCAGCAGCCCGGAGGCTCCGCTGGGCGCTTATGAATACATCGAGCACCTGTTTCCTAACGAGGCGAAGAAACCCCTGCGCCTGTGGATCCAGGTATCGGAGAACGACAATGGCGCCAAGACCCCTTCAGCGAATCGGAGGAATTGGGTTACTGCGAACTCGCGGCTGGCGAAGATTCTCAAGGATAAGGGCTATCACTATCAATTCGTGTACACCAAGGGCGCTGGCCATACGCAAAGGAAGGTGATCAACCACACCTTGCCCCAGGCGCTTGAATATGTCTGGCAGGGATATTCGGGCCAGAATTAGGATTACGGACAGCCGTTTACCGGGTGCAGGAGCGTTCTGCGCCGGGAACTTCGTCTACCTGCGAGCAGAAGGAGCGAGCGTGATGGCGAGATCGTCTCTGTCGCGGTCGACGGTCATAGCGATCAGATCGTCGTTGCCCTGCACGCTGTAGCCGCGAACGGACGGGGTGATGTCGTAGCTCCCGGGCGGGATTCCGAGGAACGCGAAGCGACCGTCGCGGCCGATCATAACGATCTGGCTGTCCCATGCCTCCCTCGACCCCAGGGTGATGCGCATGCCGTCCGGGATCGGGGCTCCGTCGCTGAGCGTGACCTTACCTGCGAGGCGATGGCCGGGACGAATATCGAGATCGCCGAGGTTCACAGCTTCTTTCTGTGTCAACCCCTCGCGCCCGGTGGAGAACTCTAAGCGTTGGGTGGCGCCGAGCGACGCGATGGATTCCATCTTGCCGTAGGCGTACCAGTCGACGGAGGCCGGCACGTTGGTTATGACAAACGAGCCATCCGACTGGGTGCCGATGCGGATTTCGTCATAGGGGTTGCCGATTATTTTGAGGTTGGCGCCGAAGCCGCCTCTTTCGCGCGCGATCAGGCCAATTTCGGCTCCGGCTACTGGTTTGCCGTGATTTACGAGACGCCCGCGAACTATGGCGCCGTCCGAGACGGTTATGGTTTTGCGGTCACCTCCGGTGGGCAGGGCGATCAGCTTCGTCGCCATCCCGCGGGCCTGTACTTCGACCAGTATGCCTGTGGCCGGGTCGCTATTGGCGAGTTCGAACTCTCCTCGTTCGTTGGTTACGGCGATTGGCTCGAGACCGTCGAGGGTGCCGTAGGTGCTGCCTTCGGCGGTCGAGACGCCTTTGGGCATCACGACGGCTGCGGGGAGGGGCCTGCCAGTTGGGTCGACTACGCGGCCGCGGACGAGACGGCCGGGGTCATTCACCGGGGCACGGCGGGAAAGAGCCGCTGTGGCGACTGGTTGCTGGGCGGGGTTCACCTTGTTCAGGACGGTGGCGGTGTAGCCGTCGCGGATGACCAGGAGTTTGAACCAGAGATCGGGGTCGAGGTTGGTGAAGGTGAAGGCGCCGGTGCGATCGGTGGTGGCGCGCTTGCCGCAATCGATGTAGCAGCTGGGGCAGAAGGTGCTGTAGCCCTGCTTCACGCCGGCTTCGTAGATCATTACGGTGGCGTTTGGGAGGAGCTTGCCGGTGGTGTCGGTTACTTTTCCGGTGAGGGTGGCGCGGGTGGGTGCGGCGGTGGAGACGGTGGCGGTTAGGGTTAGAGCGGCCAGCAGGATGGGCTTGAGCATGGACGAGCTCCCTGCGCCAATTATAGTTCAGATTTTGGAAGGCCTGGTTGTTGTGGCATTTTGTGGGTGGGGCCCGGCGGGTGCTCCGATGAACTGCGACGAAACAAGTATAATGGCAAGTATATGGGACAGGTGACAATCTACCTCGACGAACAGACCGAGAGTTTGCTGAAGCGGCATGTCCGAAAGTCCGGGGAATCGGCGAGCCGGTGGGTTAGCGAGGCGGTGCGACGCCGGGTGGCGAGTGAGTGGCCGCCTGACGTTCTGGAGATGCTGGGAAGCTGGAAAGCGGACGATTTTCCCGATGCCGCTGAACTGCGCCGGGGCTATGGCAAGGATGCGAAGCGGGAAGCGCTTTGATTTACGCGCTCGATTCGAACGTGGTGATTCACGCCATGAAGGGAATGGGGAATGTCGCCGCTAAGCTTGCGCGGGTGAGTCCGGATCAGATTACCATTCCGGCAGTAGTGGCGTACGAGCTGAAGTTTGGTGCGTTACGCTCCGGGAACCCGGCTGGGCGACGACGGGATCTTGAGCGTCTGCTGGAAGCTGTCAGAGTGTTGCCTTTCGATGAGGCCTGCGCGGAGCATGCGGCGGATTTGCGTTTCCAACTGGAGCAGGCCGGGAAGTCTATCGGGCCGATGGATGTTTTGATTGCAGGTACGGCGCTTGCCAATGGCGCCAGGCTTGTTACGCACAATCTGCGGGAGTTTGAGAGGGTGCCGGGGTTGAAGGCGGAAGATTGGTATTAGAGGGCGGCGGGGGACTGCTTGCATCGGAAATGGGCAGATTACCAATCTGCCCAACATTTGGGGCCGCGGGCAGGATTGCCCGCCCTCCCTTTAGCGCTGTTTTTGCATGCGGATTTTCGTGCAGCGGGGGCAGGTCCACTTCCGCTGTTTGTGGTAGATGTGTCCCTTCACTTCCTTCATTGGCACTTTAC
Organism: uncultured Acidobacteriia bacterium; assembly: GCA_903825445.1. GTDB lineage: Bacteria > Acidobacteriota > Terriglobia > Bryobacterales > Bryobacteraceae > BOG-234. Next base: position 3,065 of record CAIKAS010000347.1, on the reverse strand, counting down.
ACTTGCTGCAGGTCACTCATCTCAGCATCGCACCCGAAATACTATAGAGATTAGGGAAACTTTCAGGTCACTCGTCTCGTAGTTTCAGCAAGGCCCGGCGTGCACATTATTAACGAACACATTGAAGCGCAGGTGATCGATCCGATTCTCGATCGCACGCGCCGGTGGCATCCTACGCTGCGATATCTGGCGCAGACGGAAGTGCACGTGTATGCGCTGTCGATAGCGGCGAGTGTGCTGCTGAGTCTTTATCCGTTTCTCACCGTCATGTTCACGTTGCTTCGCGACGTGGTGAAAAACAAGCTGGGCGTGGAGGCACTATGGAGCGCTGTTCACGATTTCTTTCCCGGTGAACTGGGCGATTTCATTGACAAGAATCTCAGGCCGAACCTGGGCAAGCCAGGACATGCAAGATTCCAACTGGTCTCACTCTTACTGCTGATGGTGACCGCCAATGGCGTTTTCGAACCTCTAGAGGTCGCCCTGAACCGGGCATGGGGGGCGCACGCCAACCGGAGCTATCTGAAGAATCAGCTGCTGAGTTTTGCCCTGATTATTTTTTGCGGCGGGATGGTGATTGCTTCAGCGATGCTCACGGCGGTAAATCAGGAATTTGTGCAGAACCATTTCGGTAAGGACCTGTGGAACTGGGTGCCGCTGGTGCTGTTCAAACTCGGCGCCATTCCGCTGACTATGCTGGCGCTGTTTTTCACATATTGGGTTTTGCCCAACTGCCATGTACCGATTCGTCCGCTGATACGGGTGTCGGTGGTAGTGGGCGGCGGGCTTGAGGCCCTTAAATATGTCGGATTATGGCTGGGGCCGTGGCTGGACCGGAAACTGCAGAACGAATACAACGTTTTCAAGCACTCGGTGGAAGTAATCCTCTTTAGTATGGTGGCGTCGTTTATCGTGCTGGCGGGAGCTGAATGGACGGCGCGGCATGCCCGACAGGAACAGCAGAAAGCGCTGGCCGTTAGCGGGACTGTTCAGCGCTGAACTTAAGCCGCGTTGGCGGGTTGGGTGGCAGACTGGGTCTCGGGGAAACGATTGGGACTGCCTGGCCAATCGAGCAGCATATCCCGCGTTACTTCGTCCAGCATCTGGATTGTTGCCTGACGACTCTCCATGGCAAAAGCGGTGAGAAGGAGATTATCGGAAACCAGGTTGATGAGGCGGGGAATTCCCTGGGTGCGCTTGTGGATTTCCAGCAGCACATCCGGGGGAAACGCGTTCTGTTCGCGCATGCCGGCGCGCGCCAGGCGGGAAGCGATGTATTCGGCCGTTTCCGCGGCACTAAAAGGGCGCAGACGGCAACGTAGACCAATCCGCTGACGGAGCTGTCGGTAATTTGGTTCTTCGAGCTTTTTATCCAATTCAGGTTGCCCTGACAAAATGACCTGAATCATCTTGCCGCGGCGGTTTTCGAGGTTGCCCAGCATACGAATTTCTTCGAGGACTTCCCAATCGAGATTCTGGGCTTCGTCGACGATCAGCGCGGTCGTGAGATTCTGGTTGGCCCGTTCGAGCAGCAGATTGTTCAGGGAAAACAGCACTTCGGTCTTCGAGGAGCGGTCACACTGCAAATCGAAATCGTAGGCCACCATTTCGAAGAACTGCTGTGGAGTGAGGCGCGAATTGAAGATAAAACCAAAGGGCGTGTGGTGAGAAGTCAGGTAGTCGCGCAGACACTCGAGCATCGTGGTCTTGCCGGTGCCGACCTCGCCCGTGAGCATGATGAAGCCCTTACGGCTGGTGACGCCGTAAATGAGATTCGCCAGCGCTTCCTCGTGGAACGGACTCTTGTAGAGAAACGAGGGGTCAGGGCTGAGATTAAACGGATTGCTGGTTAAGCCAAAAAACGCCTTATACATGGCGACTGTTCAAAGCGTAGCACGGAGCAGCGGAATCTGGGTCGCGGGCGTGGTTCCAGCGGTACTATACCGGGGCTGGCGGGACGATGGGGAAAAGCCGAGCGTTTGACCCTGCTATGCTCAAGCTTCCCGTTTTCCACAGCGCTTTCCTCTGCAAGGCTTCCAAAATAAGGACCGTTCTCAAAAATACCCACCGATGCGCGTACATCTTGTAAACCCCAGCGACACATCCTTCGGCATCGGCGTGATCACCCCGCGATGGCTTTATGTACTGGCTGCGGCGACACCGCTGTCTTGCGGCGATCCGATAATTACCGACGAGACGCTGGAGCAGATGAACTTCGACTCGATAGCGCCCGGAGACATTGTGGGTATCGGTATCCATACAGGGAACGCGCTGCGCGGCATGGAAGTGGGGCGCGCCGCTCGGGCCAAAGGGGCGCAGGTGGTGTATGGCGGCATCCACGCCACACTTTATCCGGATGAAGCGCGCGATCTGGGCGGCGCCCACGTGGTGGTAAAAGGCGACGGCGACGTGATCTGGAGCAAGGTCATTTCAGACCTGATTGCGGGCACGGCACAGATGGTTTACGACGGAGGCCGCATTTCCGGCGAGCAGTTTGTGGCGGCGCGCTGGGATCTGGCGCCGCGGGCGAGTTACATGTGGGCTTCGGTACAGACGGTGCGCGGATGCCCGAAGCACTGCTCGTTCTGCTCTGTGTGGCGCACGGACGGGCAGAAGCCGCGGCAGAGGACATCGGATGTGGTGATCGGAGAGATCGTGCAGCTGCGCCGCTTGGGTTACCGGTTCATTGCGCTGGCCGATGACAATTTCTATCCAGTGACGCTGACAGATATTGAACTGGCCGAGAAGCAGGACAACGCGGCGCGAGTAGCCGAATTAAAGGCGATTCGGGCGGAACGCTTCGAGCTGATGGAAAAACTGGCCAAGCTGCCTGATGACATGATCTTCTTCACACAGATCACGATGGAAGCGGGCGAGGATACGCAGTTTCTGGATGCGATGCGCAAGGCGCGGATAAAGGGCGCACTGGTGGGTGTGGAATCGGTCACTGAAGAAGGCCTAAAGTCTGTGTTCAAGAACTTCAAGTCGGCGGGCGGCGACCTGGTGGCCCGGCTGAGTAAGTTCAAGGAACACGGCGTTCACGTGCTGGGGTCCTTCATCTTTGG
>CAIKAS010000346.1 GCA_903825445.1 uncultured Acidobacteriia bacterium | reverse complement strand
TTCTTTTGCCTGAGCGGTTTTTTGATCACGCGCCGACTTATAGACGAAGGTTTGGACCTCCGGCATTTCTACGTGCGTCGGGCTTTCCGCATCCTTCCAGCTGCACTTGTCTACCTAGCCTTCGTCGGGGCATTGGGCGCTAGCGGCGTTCTTCCGGTCAGTTCACAGGAAATTATCGCCGCTCTTCTTTTTTTTAGGAATTTTCTCGGAAGGAATGCATGGTTCACTGGCCACTTTTGGTCTCTGTCTGTTGAAGAGCAGTACTATCTGGTCTGGCCCGCCATATTGGCTGTTGCGGGTGGTCGACTTTCCCGCATGATCGGATTAATTGCAATTGTTGCGACCGTGATCTGGCGGCAGGCAAATTGGCCGGTTGAAGGTCTAGTCTACTTCCACACCGATATGCGCCTTGACGCCATTTTTTGCGGATCGGTGATGGCGTTGTCCTGGCCGACGCTATCACGCGTTATTCCCAAGTTGCCCGTGATGTTGTTCCCCGCCGGGGTAGTTTGCTTCTTCGTCACCGACGTTTGGAGCGGCGAACTTCAGGGATATGCCGACACTATCCAAGCAATACTCGTGTGCTTTCTGATCGCTTCTAACGTGGCGACGCCCGAACGTTTGTTTTCGCGACTTCTGGAGAATCGCTTGGTGCGTCAGGCAGGAAAAATGTCGTACAGTGTCTACTTGTGGCAACAAGTATTTCTGCGCCCAGGATTTGCAACGGGTGCGCGCTGGCAACTGCCGCTGCGCCTTGTAGGTATCGTTGTCTTTGCTGCGATAAGCTACTATGTTGTGGAACTCCCCATGATCGCGGTGGGACGCAGTCTGTTGGAACCGGCACTCAAAACCGAGACGAAGATGCCAGCAGAAACGCCGATCTCCACGTGAAGCTCATGCCGCGTTCGGCAGACCTGCCCATTGGACGACTGGCGCTTTCGGGAATGCGGCCCTCAAATCGCACTTATTCATTATTGGCCACTCCGGCGGAAGATCGCGCGGTAGACGGGATAGAGCAGGCTCTTAGTCAACCCGATTACAGTGTCCAGCGTCACGCGCCAGTCGTGGATATCGAAGTCAAAGAAACCAACCGGAGGGCGGTAAGACCTTAGCAATTCTCCCCAGGTGAGCAAGCCGGCCTTCCTGTATTGCTTTATGCAGCCGAAGTCCCGGGAGAGCACGATGTGACGGAATTCCTTAGGACCCGGACCGACCGGGACGACTTTTTCACCGATCAGGTCGAGATAATGCAGCCAGCCCAGCTCAACGCCGGCATACGTGGCTGCGTCGGAAGTCACACTATAACGCGGGTTGGCTTCAATAAGCCTGACTACGCCGTCGCGTGTGTCGCGCTTAAGTTCCAATTCGCAGATACCCTGGTAGCCGACTCCTCGGAGGAAGGAATCGGCGACGGCATCCGCTTCCGGATCGTCAACCGGCTCCACGATGCTCGCCGAGCCGAAATCTATCGGCATCGTGCGGACCTGGCGCAACATACAATTACCCAGACGCCGGCCGTCGCGACTGTAGCAGGAAAGATAGACGAGCTTCGCGGTGTCAGGGCCCTGAATAATTTCCTGGGCCACCATTTCCGGATTGATCTCTGCCGCCAGGCTGTACTTTGCCAATAGTTCATCCGCCGAGCTCGCCAGGGTTAGTTTCTCCCCATACAACGGGTGACTCGGCGCAACCTTTTGCCAGTCCCGGAAATGAATCGGCTTGAGCAGGCTAGGAAAAGTTGCTGCCGCAGCGAAGGCCTTCACATCGTCGAGTGACCCGACAAAACTTGTTCTGGGTACAGGAAGACCGTGGTCCTCGGCAATAGAGTATTGTCGCCTCTTGGTTGCAAGAAGAGCCTGGATCGAGACGCCGGCGTCGCAGAAGACGAAGTGGTCGCGCAGTTTCGCGGCGTCGGCTGCAATGGCGGAGACGAACTGGTCGGCGCTGGCGATAAGGACGGGCTTGCCGCCCAGTCGCTCGCCCAACCCAATCATGAATTGCAGCCATCCGGAAGGATCGTCGTCCGGATTCGGACAGAGGTACGTTTTTCCATAAACCGTCTTGAAACCAGGCTGTTGCGGATTACAATCGACGGCACATACTTTGAGTCCCCGTCGGCGTAAATCCCGCATGAGAACCACGCCCGTTTGATACGCACCCGTAATTACAACGGATGGCCACTCCGGCCGGGGTTTCTGCGTGTTAACGTCGGAAGGTATTTGCGGACGCATGGCGATTTCAGCGGTTCAGGCGGCTGCCAAAATCTCATTGGGAGGCAAATGCAATCCGGCCAGTAGTTCGGCTGCATAAGGAACGTCAGTATCGCTGGAAAACGGCAGGCGTCTAATCGCCATGGGATCGAAGGGAACGTCGTTCAGTCCCCATGTAGTGGTAGTCGCGGAAAGGAAACCTGCATCGCGCACCAGCGCGGCCGCGTCAGGACCAATGTCGATAGCGCGTCCGTTGGGATAGCAAAAATGGCGGACGGGCCGCCCCAGGCGGGATTCAAGAATATCTTTGGCTCCGCGGATTTCCCGCTCCAGTTTCGTCCGCGACGTAACCTTCGAAAGAATCGGGTGTGTGGCCGTGTGGCACCCTACCTCAACGCCCTCGGAGGCGACGGCACGGAGATCCCGCCAGTCCATCGGTGCGAAATTCGGGGGTACGGAGTCCGGAATTTCAACACCCGTCAAAATACCCACGCGAGACATGAAGGCCAGTCTTTTATCGTCCTGCGCGAGTTTCAAGGCTTCCGTCAGGCTGTGGACCGCATGCAGCTTCTTTTCCGGGGACGACAAATCGAGTTCTATGGTACGTCCAGGCTCGAGTTCCGCACGTAGAGATAAACTGCTGGTGCGTTCGAGGGCAAACTGTATCTGATCCGGCCACAGCCACAATCTGCCGTCCGAGAAATCCGAGACGGCAAAGAGGGTGACAGGAATCCGGTGGCGCCTGAAGACCGCATGGCCATGATCAAGATAACTACGATAGGCATCGTCCACGGTAACGGTGACCGCGTAGTCTGGCAAGCTTTTTCTTCCGTCTGCGGCCTCGACGATATCAGCCAGCGAAACCGGATGAAACCGACGCGCGATGTCACTGCAAATGGAATCCAGATTTGCCTTATCTTCGTCGCGAAACGAATGGAACATCAGGACGCGGGAGGACCGTCGCCGCACTCCCGTGAGAACCGCCAGCCCACCCATGGAATGCAGGAGCACGCGAGCAGCTCGTTTCAAAAGCATTAGACATAAGCATAACAAGTATTAAGCGCTGCTATATCGTTCGGATGGATTTGCCGATTTGCGATCTGACGTCAATTGATGCCGGATGCCTGCGCCCGCGTCGCAGGACGTGTTGAACCGGTCCGTGGAGGCCGTGGCACCCCGGTTCCCACCTCCCCGTGCCTGTCTGTGTTTTGGGATCTATATCGCGGCCCAACGGCGCATTTGTGTCTGAAAGCGCAACAACGGCTCAAATTATTCTGAGAGTTTTCCCATATCCTGGCACTAACACGTTTTGTGACGCCGGTGCTCCTGCCGCGAGGTCACTTTGCTTCCTTACGAAATCTCGTTATTTGCTGCGACCCGAACCGCGCAGATTACGCCGAACTCTTGACCTCAACTGTCCCAATGACGCGTTACATACCGACCCTCGACGGTTGGCGGTGCATGGCAATCTGCCTGGTGCTGTTTTCCCACACATGGATGTGGCTTGGGCTTGGAACAGATCGTCTGGCGCGCGTTTTGCACTATCCGGGAATTGGCGTCCATATAGCGCGCTCAGGGCGCGCCGGTGTGGGTGTGTTCTTCTGCCTTAGCGGCTTCCTGATCACTCGTCGCCTCATCGACGACGGCTTGAAACTCCGGCAATTCTATGTGCGCCGCGCCTTCCGTATCCTCCCTGCGGCTTTTTTGTACCTGACATTGGTGGCCGCCTTGGGCGCTTGTGGTGTTCTTCCTGTAAGTTCGCGGGAGGTCGTCGCTTCTCTGTTGTTCTACCGGAATTCTCTCGACAGGAATGCCTGGTTCACCGGCCACTTTTGGTCGCTGTCAATTGAGGAGCAATTCTACCTGGCCTGGCCTATTGTGTTAGCTGTTTCGGGTATAAGGCTTTCCCGGGCAATCGGCGTTAGTATCATTCTGGCGATCGTAGTCTGGCGGCATGCAAATTGGCCATTGGAGGGCTTAGCGTACTTCCACACTGATATGCGTCTCGACGCAATTCTTTGCGGATCAGTCATGGCGCTGTCCTGGTCTGGCGTGTCCCGGGCGGTGGCCAGGGTTCCGGCGGTGGTGTTTCCGGCTGTCGCGATATGCTTCTTCGTCGTTGATTTGTGGAACGACAAACTGAGTGGCGCCGCCGATTTTATCCAGGCGATTCTGGTATGTTTTCTCCTCGCCGGGACTGTATCTCTTCCCGGGTGCCTGGTGTCGCGCCTGTTTGAGCGCCCGCTATTACAGGGTATTGGAAGAATGTCCTACAGTATCTATTTGTGGCAGCAACTCTTCCTGCATCCCAACGCCGCACCGCATTGGCAACTTCCGTTACGGCTGACGGGAATTGCCATTTTTGCCGGAGCCAGCTACTACCTCGTGGAACGCCGCCTGAATGCCGCAGGTCACGGTTTGTTGAATTCGACTCCACACCAGATACCCATCCCCAACCCGCCGGGGAAAGCCGGAAACCCAATCGCCGCACGGATCTCGGGACACCTCGCGAGAGACCTCTTCCGGAAGTTCCGGTACTTCAGAGAAGGGGCTGCTAAACATGATCTGCGAGAGCATTGGGCTGTGTTTCGCGGCCCAAAACGGCAGGGAAGGAACTTGCCCCCGCCACACCGAGACACGGCAGCATGCTCGTATCTTTGGATAATCGACTTACCCTTTCGGTCCCGCTTTGTTAGTGGCGGCCTCCTGCGCTACTTTAATTTCTCGCGCGAGCTTCTGGCACAGGGTCACAAAGTTACGTTTGCGGCCGTAATCGAAGACGATCGCGAACCCGCGCTCAAGTGGATGGAGTCGCTTCGCACGGAGGACGCATTTTCGGATTTCTGCGAACTAACGGTGGATGCGCCGGCGTGGAACAGGGGCGCAACGCTTCTTCTGCCCCTTGGACTACATGGTCTGGCAGTCGCCGAGTTCCGCGCTCTCGCATCGCAGGCGATCGATGTCCTCAGGAAGCGTTACACGGCGGATGTTGTTCTGGTGTCCAGTGATCGATTCATCTACTTCGCTCCTATTTCCAACGGATGCGCCCGGATCGGCGATTTTTGCGATTCCTGCACATTGTTTTTCTGGCGTGACGTGAAGGCGATCCTGCGTCGCCGACGATTCGTGGAAGCCGCCAGGCGTTCTGCCAGTCTGCTGATTTCGTTCTTCCGGGAGATTTACGTTTGCCGAAAGTATGACGCCAACATTTTCGCATCGCCGGTCGATAAACGCGTGTTCGACGTGTTGAGCCGACAGCCGGAAAGGAATCGTTTGCTCAGCAATGGAGTCCGTTTTGAAGCGGCGCCTCTGGTTTCGGCCAAGGTTCCAGGGCAGCTGATTTTCTCCGGAACGATGAGCTTCCCGCCAAATTACGATAGCGCATTATGGTTTCTGGATTGCGTCTTCCCTTTGGTGCTCAAGACCCACCCGGAAGCTGTGTTCGTAATAGCCGGCGGAAACCCAACCGCTGCGCTGCTGGCTCGTGCCGCGACCAACGTAAAGATTACAGGGTTCGTTCCCGATATGAATCTGGCTATCGCACAGAGCGCTTTATGCGTGGCCCCCATGCGAAGCGGCAGCGGCTTCAAGAACAAGGTAGTGGAAGCGATTGCGAGTGGGACATGGGTCATTGGTACAACCCTGGCAGTGGAATTCTTCGGTTCACCCCTTCGCGACCTGATCACAGTTCGGGACGACCCCGCCGAGATGGCTGGAGAAATCAGCAGCTTTCTCGACGACCCCGCGGCCTGGACCGCGAGGCTGGAAGAAGCAAGGAGAATATTGTTTGAACAATTTTCCTGGGCAGCAAGGGCCAGCGAATTAAATCGGATTGTCCAGTCCGTGCTGCCGGTGGGCGAGCAGAAGAGGAACGCGAAGCCGGAGACTCTCACTCCCGCAATGCGTTATACCTAAGCCGTGCCGAACCGCGCCTTGTGAAGCAGCCAGCGGCGTTCAACGCGAAGACGCTGCGCTGGGCTCAACATTACCGGGCCCCTTTCTTTCGCAATGTAATCCAGCAGTGTACCCACCGGGACGAACCATCCATTCTTCTGGCTTAGCCGCCTCAGCAGCCTCCTGAACTCGCTGTTCAGCTGCCCATCCTTCAGAAACTGATACGCAAAATGGGTGTACATGATGCAGGCGCCGCCCTCAGCTTCAAGACGATCCTGGTTCTCTTCGGAAAGTGTTTTGAGGAACGTCGCGGCGTTGTGTCCGTCCGTGGAAGAGTACCAAAGATTGACATCAGGGCGGTCGTTATCGCGATACGGCATAAACGGACACGCCTTCAAGGTATTGATTTCTGCAAAGACAAAGTTGCGGACGTAGCGGATTCTCTCCCGGCATAAGTCGCTCCAGAAAAGTTCATGGCCGGGATCGCCGCCATGGAAAGCCTTATGATTTCGTCCCCTGGTGAGAATGTTGTAGATGAGCCTGTTGGTGGACGACGACAATCGTTCGTCCCCCCAATAGATATTCTCCCGGCACTCATAATGCTGGGACGCTGTTACCGGCCAGGTTCCGAAAAAACGTCGAAATCTATCCAGGCCTTGTTTGGTTTGTTCCCGATTTGAGGTCCCGGGCGAAGCGCCGTGCCAGCCCATTTCAAAGCCCCGGTCCTTCAGACTGAGCACCCACCGCAAATGTTCGGGATCTTCGCACGTGGCCGCCCTGTCACCGGCAGGAGCGTTATCGAGACCGGGGAAAATGCCCCTGGTTGTCCGAAATCCCATCTCCGCCAGGAGATCGTATACCGGTCGGCCGTAGTCGACGGTCTGAAAATCGGGGTCGTCGAAAACCGTAAAGGCGAATCGCTTGCCATCCGGCCAGCGGATGGCGGGCGGATTCCAGGCGGCATTGGGATCTGCGATGAACCGGTCAGCGTTGGAGGAGGCCAAAGCCGTCTCCCTCGGTACTGCGAAGTCGCGGTGCTTTCGGATGGTGGATGCTGGACATGGGTTGAGGGGAGAGGGCGTTTTGGCTCGGGCTGTTGTCCCGCAAGACAAATGATACCGAAAGCGGTGTGCGTCCGGAGTTTAAAACCCGGTGCTGCACCAATGCATCGCGACCGGCCTTCGTAGCGATAGACTGGAGAATTCCAAAATCGTGGATCCCGGCCGGGGGCTACTCAAGCGGAGCGAAACATGGCAGACTTCATCGGAGCTATCGACCAAGGTACGACAAGCACGCGATTTCTGGTTTTTGACCGGTCCGGACAAATTGTTGCCTCTTCCCAGAAAGAACACCGGCAGATTTATCCGCAGCCCGGCTGGGTGGAACACGACCCAGAGGAAATCTGGCTCCGCACCCGCGAAGTGATTTCAAACGCGATGGAGCAAGGCGGGCTGCAGCCCCGCGATCTTGCGGCTATCGGCATTACTAATCAGCGCGAAACGACGGTTTTATGGGACCGCGCTACTGGCAAGCCGCTGTATAACGCGCTTGTCTGGCAGGATACGCGCGTAGATGATTACATTCCTGAGTTCTCCCGCGACGGTGGCCTTGACCGTTTTCGCGAAAAGACAGGCTTGCCGCTGGCGACGTACTTCAGCGCGTTGAAGATTCGATGGCTGCTGGATCACATGCCTGGCGCCCGTCTGCGTGCGGAAGCCGGCGAGATCCTTTTCGGCACCATCGACAGTTTTCTGCTATGGCATCTCACAGGACTGCACCTGACGGATTGCACTAATGCCAGCCGCACTCAGTTGATGAACCTGAAAACCCTCAGCTGGGACCCGGAACTGCTGGAGTCCTTCGCCATACCAGCGCAAATACTTCCGGAGATTCGTTCGAGCAGCGAGATCTACGGAACTGCGAACATGTCCGCCGTGAAGGGCGTTCCGATTGCCGGAATCCTGGGAGACCAACAGGCTGCCCTTGTCGGCCAGACCTGTTTCGAAGCAGGCGGCGCGAAAAATACGTACGGAACTGGTTGTTTCCTGTTGATGAATACGGGGCACGACATCGTGCAATCCAGACACGGGTTGCTCACCACCGTTGCTTTTAAGTTCAAAGGCGAACCCGCGCACTACGCGCTCGAAGGAAGCGTGGCGATTACAGGCGCACTCGTGCAGTGGCTCCGCGATAACTTCGGGCTCATCGCCAAAAGTTCCGACATCGAACCCCTCGCGCGCGAGGTCGCCGATAATGGTGGCGTCTACATCGTCCCGGCATTTTCCGGCCTTTACGCGCCTTATTGGAAGCACAATGCAAGAGGCGTCATTGCCGGATTGACACGATATTCAAATAAGAGCCATTTGGCGCGCGCGGTCCTGGAAGCTGCGGCCTTTCAGACACGCGAAGTCGTGGAAGCGATGGAGAAAGATTCCGGTGTTCCCGCCGGCGTGCTTCGAACCGACGGCGGGATGGTGGAGAACGAGCTGCTGATGCAGTTCCAGGCCGATATTCTGGGTCGCGCGGTTGTCCGCCCCGCGGCAAAGGAGACCACTGCACTAGGTGCCGCTTACGCCGCTGGCCTGGCCACCGGGTTCTATTCGGGCCTCGATGATCTGCGCTCGCAATGGAGAGTAGATCAGACCTGGGAGCCGCGCATGGACGTGGATCGACGCGAGCAGATGTATTCGTACTGGAAGAAAGCGGTTACGCGTACATTTGACTGGTTGCCCGAGTAATGCCGCCCGAGTAGTGTCGCCTAAGCAGGCGCAAAGGAAAACGACGAATGGTACAAGGCGTATTTGGCGAGTTCATGGGGACCATGGTGCTGATCCTTCTGGGGAACGGTGTGGTTGCCAACGTGCTGCTGAAGAAATCGAAGGGTGAGGGTTCGGGCTGGATGGTGATCGCCACCGGATGGGCACTCGCTGTTATGGCGGGTGTCTTTGTGGCCTTAGCGTGCGGGAGCCCGGCCCACCTGAATCCGGCGGTCACCCTGGGAGCCGCTATCGTCTCAGGCGACTTCAGCAAGGTCGCCTGGTTCACGGGCGCGCAAATGGCCGGCGCTTGTGCGGGGGCCTGTCTCGTCTGGCTGCACTACCTGCCTCACTGGCGCGAGACGCCCGAGGCCGATCTGAAATTTGCGTGCTTCGCTACTTCGCCCGCCATCCGTAGCCCAATGGCCAATCTGGTGAGCGAGATCATTGGCACGTTCGTTCTTATCCTGGTGGGTGACTCCATCGCTTCTAAAGCGATGTCAGCCAGCGGTCCGGTAGCGGGTCTCGGTCCGTGGCTTGCAGGCAGCGTGGTCTGGGGTATCGGCCTGGGCCTGGGAGGAACAACGGGATATGCGATCAATCCGGCGCGTGACCTTGGTCCGCGCATCGCCCACGCAATTCTGCCCATTTCGAGGAAAGGGGGATCCGATTGGGGATACGCTCCGATCCCGATTCTTGGGCCGTTAATCGGCGCTTCACTGGCAGCATTGTTCGCCCGCTTTGCTCATTTGTAACAACCCATGCGCTCTCTTGCGAAACTCGGGTCGGTGGAAGGTATCGCCTTCGCCGGTTCGCTGGTGGCCGTTGAGCTTCCTCCTTTCCGCGAGTACCCAGGCACGGGGTATCGTCCCGGAGAAATCAAACTTCCACCGAACTGGCAGGAGAAAACGGAATGGAATTCCGCGCGCCCCATGTACCTTTCGGTGCCTCGCGGGAAATTGGGCCGGCCGGTAGCTGCGGGCTACTTGATGACAACGCGGTCTCCGACTGGCCTGGCTCTACGCTGTTCAGCCCGGCCCACTGTGACCTGACTGATCCCAGGCGAAAACACTGGGGGGATATCTGCTCCGCGGCTGAGAGTTTGAGTACGGAAAGCCTGATCCCGAAGTACGAACGGTAATATCAACAGGTTTTGAATGGCAGTACTTCCGCCGTACCGGGTTCCGGAGGTGGCGTGAGCAGTCTTTCCACCAGAGCGGACGCGATCACGCCCGGGTCAAGTGCATCCTTGACGCCATAGGGGCTATTAGTCATATCGGTTAACAGTTTCGGAGGTCGAACGATAAGATAAGCGGGTTTTCTGTGCTGTTGGGCCGTGACGCACAGCAAGCCCTCCACGGCCGCTTTGACCGCCACGTAGTGCGGAAACTCTTTTGGGAGCGTTTCTGTGTATATCGAGGAGATCAGAACCACCCATTCCCGCATGGACGGAGCGAACACCGCAAGCGGCGTCGATACCATGGCGAACGCCCGCGCTACATATTCGTTGACGCGCGCGACGGTCGCCGCTTCGATCCAGATCCGCGGAACCGAGGGACAGGCATTGAGGATCAGGAAGTCCGGACTGCCGAACTCCTCAAGAAGTGACAACGCCCATGCCGGGTCAGCCGCATCACCCTGCCGCAGAATGATGTTCCCGAATTCGCCGTCGAGCGATGCGGCGAGTTCTTCGGCCTCATTCCGGCTGGACTGATAGTTCGCAATGACAGTAGCGCCACGCCGCACCAGCGCGCGGGTGATGGCTGCCCCAAGTCCGCGACTTGCCCCCGTCACCACGGCCGTCTTGCCCGCCAACTCCTGCGATCGTTTGTATGCGTAGATCGCGGCGATGGGCAGGGGCCGCAGAAATGCCTCGACGCTGCCCTCGGCAACCAGCCCTCTTCCCGTGGACAGCGAAAAAGCCATGCGTAACTGATTAATCGGATTCCGCGACAGGAGTTTCGCGGTCCAGAAAAGCGGCATCTCGCTTGCGTCAATCGGTGGAAACTGTATGGCGAGTTTGAAGTATAGTGCTCGCTCGCCAGGAAGTTCCATTCCGGCCAGATAGCTGGACCACAAGAGCGCAATCAGGGGAAGGCCCGCGTCGTGGATGCCCATGCGCTCCAGCAGCGCAGCCAGGGCGCCGCGTGCAGGCTGATAGGTGCCCGCCGCGCTGAGGCCGGGGCGAATGTCGGCGTCGGCATGGGTGGCCGCGTATTCCCTCGCAGGAATTTCCGCTGTTCCGAAAAGCACTGGCCTCGATTCGCCTTCTTCGTATTCCGCCTGCGCCCTCAGAATCTGAGTGGATCCGTCGAGGATGCGCACCACGCCGTCACTCTCTTCCAGTTGGTACGGGACGTCGAGAAACAAAGGGCGGGAGAACTCAATCGTCAACCTTGAAATGCGCTTTTCGGCCGGCGGTTGCAGTTTGGTCCAACACGCGAGAGCGCCAAGAGCGCCGAAGACCACGGGCTGCCCAAACGGCGTTTTGCGCGCGTACGATGGTGAATTGTGCAGCGGGTTGCGGTCGTGTGTGGCCTCCGCGAAGAGGGTCAGATCGGCGGCAGTGAAGCAAACCATAGCGTGGAACTTCGATTATGAAGCACACGCACGGGCCCGGCGTTTTTTGGCTGCTGAGATATCCTTGGGTTTGCGACTTATTGAGGCGTTGGAAATCGCGAATCGTCCGCAGCCGGAGGGGATTGACGCACCGTTTGAGCTCACCCTCGCCTGTGGTTTCACGCCTTTGCATCTGGCGACCTTTCTCCACGCGCGAATCCGGCAGCAGTTCCCGGATCGCAAGGTCACGTTCACCGGACCCGCACTATACGGCGATCTTTCCGGCAATTTGAAGCGCCTGAGGGAATTGAAGCCCAATGCCGCGGCGGTGGTGATCGAGTGGACGGATTTGGACCCCCGGCTCGGTGTGCGGCAACTGGGCGGATGGAGTCCGGAGATTTCCGCCGGAATTGTCGCGAACGTGCCGCGATCTCTCGCCCGGTTGCAGAAGGAATTGCTGGACCTGTCCGCGATCTCAACCGTCGCCGTATGTCCGCCCACGTTGCCGTTGCCGCCGTTCTCGAATGAGGCCGGATGGCAGGCCGGGCCTTCGGAATTGCGGATTCGCGCGGCCGTGAGTACGTTCCTCGCCGAGTTGGCGGAGCGGAGTAATGTCCGCGTTGTTTCGTGCGCGGCATTTCCTGTGGAGGCTGCCGGCGGCGGACGGTTTGATGTCCGTTCGGAACTGGACGCCGGTTTTCCTTACACCAACGGCCACGCCGATGCCGTGGCGGAACTTCTCGCCAAAGCGATTCGCAACGCTCCGCCGAAAAAGGGCATCATCACCGATCTTGACGACACGCTCTGGCGTGGAATTCTTGGCGATGCGGGCATCGAAGGAGTGTCATGGGATCTGGCTAACAAGGCCGCATTCCACGGACTGTACCAGCAGTATTTGGCGGCACTCGCGCAGCGCGGCGTGCTGGTGGGAGTCGTATCCAAAAACGATCCGAAACTGGTCGCGCAGGCATTTGAAGAGCGCAAAGATCTGCTGGTTGGCAGAGATTTGCTGTTTCCAATCGAGGCCGGCTGGGGGCCGAAATCCGACGCCGTGGCGCGCGTGATTCGTACCTGGAATATCGGTATTGACAGCGTGGTCTTCGTGGACGACAGCCCCATGGAACTCGAAGAAGTGAGAACCGCCCACCCCATGGTACAGACCTTCCGGTTCCCAGTGAACGATCCGCAGGGATTATGGAATCTGCTGCTGGAACTCCAGGATTTATTCGGAAAGCCGCAGGTGCTGGACGAAGATCGTATACGCGCGGCCAGCCTGCGCATTCAGGCCGGATTCGAGGAGGCACCCGTCGATGGCGGCCCGGACGCTGACGATTTTATTGCCGAACTGAACGCGGAGATCACATTCGATCGCAGTCCGCAGGCAGCTGATGCACGTGCTCTCGAATTGCTAAACAAGACGAATCAGTTCAACCTGAACGGTAGGAGAATCGAGGAAGGGCAGTGGCGCAGCCATCTGGCGGATCCGCGGAGTTTCCTCCTGGTGGTGTCATACAAAGACAAGTTCGGCCCGCTGGGAAAGATCGCTGTGGTGACGGGGCGGCGCGAGGCGGAACGGCTGTCGGTAACCTCATGGGTGATGAGCTGTCGCGCGTTTGCGCGGCACATCGAACACCAGTGTGTGCGGGAATTGTTTGAGTGGTCCGGCGCTGAAGAGATTGAGCTGGAGTATCGACAGACAGCGCGTAATGGCCCCACCACCGGGTTATTGGCCGCGTTGAGCGGTTCGGATTTGGCCGATGGCCCGGTTCGCATCCGGCGCGAGGATTTTGACAGCCGTTGTCCGCCGTTGTTCCATACTGTAGTGAGGTCGAACGAATGAACGAAGACGAAAAACTGATCCGGTGCTTTCAGGCGGTGTTTCCAGGCCTGAGCCCGGATGAGATCCGCGGTGCGTCGGCGGACACTCTACAAGCGTGGGATTCAGTGACCATGATCAATCTGCTGAACGTGATCTCCGAGGAGTTTCAGACGGAGACGGATTGGGAGGCGGTGGATAAGCTCACTTCGTATGACGCTGTCAAAGCGATGGTCGAGGGACGTACGTAAGGCCGCAGGTCAAGCCGGCTGCGTGGCGTCCGGAGGCAGGAGGTTAACCCGTCCATCACCATCGCCGCGGTTGAAGTGAATATGCGGGATGGTCTCATCCAGGGGTTCGAGCAATTTCAGCAATTCTTTCGAAAACGCCAACAGGTAGTTGGACGGGCCTTGCCAAAATCCGGCATTACGCAAGGCATCGTTCCACGCCTGATGGGTCTGGTTGGTGAAGATCATGTCGGAGCCGTTATCCTTCGCGGCCTGAACGGCCGCCCGCACCAGTTCGGGGACGTTCTCGCGCGGCGCAACTCCGTCGATGATCGCCGCGACTTTCATGTTGCCGAAGAAAGCGGCATTCCACGGTTTGCAATCCAACAGATTGACCCAGCCGGCTAACTCAATGCCGCGACTCAATCCGAGCGTCGTGTAGGGTGTGCTGAGTGTTGGGTAATTGGACTGCAAATATTGGCCGGTTCGCAGCGCGCTGAACGAATAATCCACCGCAGACTGTTGCCAGACTCGTGCGGCGCGGTCGTCGAAGGAGAGCAGCGGCTCCACGCGCAGCGCTGGCGCTTCGATCCTGGCGCGCAAGAATTGAGCGATTGCAATACCCGCACCGCCGAGTCCGGTAAAGGCCAGGATATCGCTCGCCACTCTCCGGACGGGATCCTTGCGCAGCGGGCCGATGTTGCGGAGAAAGCGAGCGCCGTGGAGCACACGGAACCAGAACGGCGCTTCCATGACGTGCCAGCCTATGCTCTTCATCATCCGTGGGAGAGGCAGTGCGAGGCCGCCCATGCCGGAGGAATAGAGAAGCGGTTGCGTTCTTATGGCGTGAGCCAGCATCATCGGACCGACGGCCGTGTAGCGTTTGTCCGCAATACCTTCAGAGAGTGGTGCCCGGTATTGCCCCACGTTCCGGACGCTGCCGCGCACCAGCATTTCCTGCACCCGGAGAAAATAGCCGCCGCGAACTTCGCCAGTTTCGTCGACGGCGAGGTAGCTGCGGAAGGCGTCCGCAGCAGTCTGCGTGGAGGTTTCAGGTGCAGTCTCGCCAATTCGGAAGGAATCTACCTTTGCCGCGTCGAACCGGGCATTGAAACGTTTAACCGCAGGGATATGGCTTGCCCCATAAGGGAGGATCTGGATGGGCACTCTTTCCAGTGTAAAGGGCAAGGGACCCGGTTCAGCTTGTGTGCGTCGGTTCCGCTGTGCCGAATGCATTCGAATTCGGGAGGTGGAGTGCGATGAGTTTGAGCTTTGAGCTTGGCGTACTGTACGGAGTGGTGCGCGCGGGTTACGCGGCGGGTGTGACGCCGGGCATAGAGACGGTCACGGAGCGGAAGCCGCTGGCATTCCGGAAGTTTGCGGAACTTGCGGCGGGGGCCTGGAAGTAAGGCACCACAAGGAATGCCTGCGCCGTGACGAACGTATACACCCCAGACGGAAATTCTGGCTACACTCTATGGAGGGTTATTCCGTGACTGAATATTCCACGCCCGGGAGAATCCCGTCCGGCGAAAAGAGTTTTATTTGATCTCTCACTATGAAAGGTGATTTCATGCGTCTCGTAAAAGGTTCCGTTCTTGCAGTTGCAGCAGTGCTCGTTGCGACAACGATGGTTGTATTGGCCCAGCCCCCGGCTGGTGGGGGCCCCGGTGGACCTGGTGGTCCGGGCGGCGGCATGGGTGGTTCCGGTCGCGGCGGCGGACGCGGGAGAGGGCCGATGATTGGCGGCCCGGGCAGCCCGACTGCGGACGGTTCGCGAGCGGTGACCGATGGCGGCATCAAGATTGCCGGGTGGTCCGGGAAAATCGATGCGGGGGAAGAGAAGGCCGGCATGACCATCGACGATGCGAAACTGGCGCAGGAAGGCGATGCACTGCATGTGACCACCGGTCCGGCGACGACTTACTGGAAGAACGATGCCAAGGCGTCCGGAAATTACACGGTGAAGGCGACGTTCACTGAACCGAAGTACATGAACCTCAATACCCATCCGCATCCTTATGGCGTGTTCATCGGCGGCAACGGCATGGGAACGGCGGATCAATCGCAACTATACTGCGCGGCTTATGGCAATGGCACGTTTATTGTGCGCGGATTCGGACCGGCTGTGTTCAATTTGAACGGTCGCGGGGCCGCGAACGATGCGGTGCACAAGGCCGCGGGTGTGGGCCAGCCGGTGACCCAGGAAGTGGCGCTTTCGGTGAAGGGCGGTACGGTGGAATGTTCGATCAACGGCACGGTGGTCGCGAGCTATGACAAGGCGACGCTGGTGGGGGATGGCAAGCTTAAATCGACTGACGGGGTTTATGGCGTTCGGTTTGCACACAACACCGACGTGATGGTTACCGGTCTGACGGTGACAAAGAATTAATCAGAGCCGTAAGGTCGCCTGGTCAGATGCGGAATCATGCGGATCTGGCCGGGTGGACCGTTTTAGGACAGGAGGCGACTAGCGCGGCGGCCGGATCGCGATCGACGCCGTTCTGCATTCTCCGGCAGCAGAGCTGCACTGTCGAGGCTTCAGATTCTTGTCGAAGCAGGCACGTACTTCGGTCAACGCGCCATTGCGGCATGCAATGCGAAATCCGTCTTTCGGAAACGCCGGGTTGGTTCCGACGAATTGTCCTTCGATCTGGCTCGGACTCTCAGTGACCTGTTCCGTTAGCGAAGAGATCTGCACGGGAATTTGCACCGCCGCGCGCGCCAGCAGCACGGTAGTGAAGTAACTGGATACGTTGAGGCCGCTGCATGTACCGTGGGTCGCCCACTCATGCTGGATCAGGCCCGGACTCAGCATCGCTCCGAGCATCGAGTTGACGATTCCCTTTGAAACGCTTCTCGCCTGCCCGCACGATTCCGGGCCGTTACCTTGTTCCGCTTCCGGCCACAGTCCGTGCACGATAAAGCCAATGTTCCGTCCTGAAACACACTCCTGCGGATTGCGCGCCGCTTCGTCCGGCTGCGCACAGAATTCCGGAGCCCATGCGAGTGAAAGAAGATAATAATCGAACTGTCCGGCAACGCCCTGACGCACCTGCGCCGGAACCAGACGCGACACGATGGCTGCGCAAATGATCAGTGCCAACAGGGCGCCAACCCGGGTTCGTCGCTTCTTGACTATGTGAGTGGATATCACGGGCGGCTTTCTCTGAATGAAGACTCATGATACCGCCACGCACGGGCGCAGCAAGCATGGCAAGAACCAGCGGCAAAATCCTGGCTCCAAGCCCTCCTGCGACGGGATTCTGGCGCCTCTGCGCGGGATAACTCGTTGAGACTATTACTTCAGCCGGTTGGCTGTTGGGCTGCTATTCACAACCGCGTGGGTTTTGGGTCAACTGGCTGGACTGTTTGCCGTCCAAAGGTTCCTGAAGCGCTAACAGGGAGTCGCTGAGGGAAAGCCCGCAGTTTCCCGCCTCCGGTACGATGCCGGACAGATTGCGAATAAGGACGAAACAATGTCGATATCCATTCAGACCAACGTCGCAGCGTTGAACGCGCAATATTTCATCAGCCAGAATCAGACCTTTCAGAATACGGCTATTGAGCAATTATCGTCTGGCTACAAAATCAATTCCTCGGCCGATGATCCGGCCGGTTTGGCGGTCGCCAATGAGTATGCGGGCGAGATCACCCAGCTCACGGCCGGTGTGCAGAATGCGACCGACGGAGTGAGCACTCTGCAGATCGCCGATGGCGGTCTCAGCAACATTTCACAGATCCTTGGCCGTCTCCAGACGCTGGCATCGGAGGCGGCTTCCGGGACATTCCAGGGCAATCGTGCAACCGTCAACAACGAGTACCAGGGGCTGCTGGCCGAAGTCAATCGCCAGGCGGCCAACATTGGCCTGGATACCGGCGGCGTGAATAATACAAACCTCACGGTTTACACGGGAGGCGGCAGCAGTCAGGCTAACTCGCAGATCTCAGTTGACCTGAGCGGCACGAACAACGCTGTCGACGCAACGGCTCTGGGCATCGGCGCCACCAGTGTGGCTGGCGGCGGCACTGGGATTGGCGGCAACAACATCAACCTGAACGGCACGGCGACAACGTTTTTGACCGGTACAAGTCAGAGCTTCACGTTCAATCTGAATACAGGCTCTGGCAATCAGGCCGTTACAGTCAACGTTGTCGGAGGCGTCGCCGGATTGAGTGGCGCACAGGTCGTTGGCAGCCTCAACAATCAGTTGCAGGCTTACGGTATCACTGCTTCTATCGGGAGCGCCGGCACACTACAGTTCGGCGGTTCCACCCCATTCAGCGTAAATACAACTGCCGCGGGTACTGGTCCGGTCTCCACTACAGGCCTGGCGGTGAACACTGCGGATTACAACCTCACCAGCACGGCGTTCGCCGCGGTTATAGGTACCAACGAAGCCTTCACTATCCAAAATTCCGGCGGGTCGTATAACGTAAGTCTCAGTCCGGCGCAAACGGCAACGACGCCGCTCGCGCTGACGGCCATCAATAACCAACTGACCGGATCCGGCATTTTCGCGGTTCAGGCACCAGACGGAACCGACATCAGTTTCCAGAGCGGCAGTTCGTTCAGTGTCAATGAAACCGCCCTCGCAGGCACCAGCGGCGGTGCTTTTACCGCGCTCGGTTCACAGGTCGTCACCGCGCCCACCGCCGGTTCCTCCACAACCGGAAATGCGCTGGCGGCTCTCACCGCGCTGACCACTGCCATCAGCAGCCTGGGGCTTGTACAGGGCGTCGTCGGCGCTGGCGAAAACAAGCTGCAGTACGCGACGAACCTGGCGCAATCGCAGATTACGAACATCTCGGCTGCCGAATCCGGTATCCGCGATGCCGATGTCGCCGCTGCGGCGGCAAATCTGACCAAAGCGCAGGTATTGCAGCAGACTTCGCTCGCGGCGCTCTCGCAGGCCAACTCCGCTCCGCAGGCCGTCCTCTCGCTGTTGAAGAACCTCGGGTAACATCCCATCTGAGCGATAATGGAACAGACACTCTGCGTTAGGAAGTCGCGCAACCATCATGTCTTTCCGGGCGTCTCAATATCGTATGCCCCGCTGGTTCATCCCCGCGCTGTGCGCCACCGCGCTCTTGGTCTCCCCGGCCGTTGCACAATTTGGCGGGATCCGCCTTCCCGGCGGTAACAGGTATCCTGGCGGGCAGCAGGGTCCGTCGCAGAACACACCCAGAGTGTATGGCCCTACCGAGACGCTCACCGGCAGTCTGCGCGAAGTCTCTAATACCGAACTAGTCATTGACGCGGGTGACGACCGCATCGTCCTGGTGCAGGTCCAAAACGGCACGAAGTATCTTTCCACTATGGGAAAAGTGAAGGCGTCGGACTTTGAGCCGGGCGATCACGTCACGGTAGAAGCGACACGAGACGATAACGACCACTATTATTCTAAAACCGTCACGATGAACAAAAAAGGCACCGCCGAAGATAAGGCGGCCGCCATGAAGGCTGCGGATTCGGCGTCGCACTCCGGCAGTGGACCCGACACTCCGGACTCGGACCCGGATCGGCCGCGCCTCCATCGTTCCAATTCCGATCAAAGCGATTCGGCAACTGCCCAAAGTACCTCTGCCTCCGGTGGGTCAGCTTCACGCGGTGGTTCCGCCAACACCAGCTCCGGCGATTCCAGTTCTTCCCCAACCAGTCGTCCTGCCGTTTCCCAGCCGGTCTCCTCGCCTTCTGCTTCGAGCGACGATTCCGGGCCTCCCGTACTCCGGCGCGGTGCCCCCGCATCCTCTTCGGCACCGAATCCGAACCAGCCGACGCAGGTCGCCAGTACCGAAAGGCCGGGCTTGTCTGCCGACGACGTGGCGGGTGTAACACGTGTGCCCGTCGTGAATCAGGCCTCACAGAGCTCATCGGATCGATCGACACCTGACCCTGAAGCGAACCGCAGTGCCGCGCGCCCCAGCGTAACCGGCGCCGATGAGGTGATCGATCAGGCTCGCGAAGAAGCTTTTTCTTTCAGTGAGACACTGCCGAATTACGTGGTGAAGCAGTACACGAACCGCTACCAAACAGGAGCGGCCCGCGGTGGAAACACAACGTGGCAACCGCTGGACATCGTTACCACTGACCTGATTTATGAGGATGGCAAAGAGCGTTACACCAACGTTATGGTGAACGGCAAGCCGACGAAGTATATCGAGCAGACCGGATCCTGGTCGGAGGGTGAGTTTGCCAGTATGCTGCAGGCGATCCTTGCGCCGGGCACCGACGCCGATTTCCGCAACCAGCGCAGTGTGACCTACTCGAACCGTACGGCATGGCGTTACGATTACACGGTGGAGCAGCCGCGTTCCACGTGGACCCTGCATGCCGATGGGCAAACCTACAAGCCGTCTTACACCGGAGCAATCTGGGTCGACAAGGCAACCTACCGAGTCCTGAGAATTGAAATTGCCGCGCGCAATCTGCCCCGAACCTTCCCGCTCGATACCGCCGAATCGTCAATCGACTACGACTTCGTGTCCATCAGCGATCAAAAGGTTCTGCTGCCCACACACGCCGAATCGCTGAGTTGTGTCCGCGGTACGTCGGACTGTACCCGCAACACGACCGATTTCCGCAATTACAAGAAATACGGGGCGGAATCCAACATCACGTTCGAAGGCACGGAAAAGTAACAGTCGCCGGTTTCGTTTCAGTTGGAACTGACAGGGACCCCGCGTTCGCCTCCGGCCGGTTCTCTGCAGCATGTACGGTTCGAAGAGCGGTACAATTGCTGGATTCATGCCCGCAGTGAGCACAACAACAGAGACATCTCTCCACGGACACGGCAACCCGCCTGGTTCTTCTCTTCGCTGGCCGCGACGCGCGGAACTCATTGTCATTCTGTTTGCACTCTTAGTCTTCCTGCCCTCCCTTTTCAGCCCACCGCATCTGATGGACGATGAAGACGCCGCCCGGGCGCAAATTTCCCGCAACATGATCCAGTCCGGCGACTGGGTGACGCCGCGACTCAATGGCGTTCGTTACTTTTAGAAACCGCCTCTCATGTACTGGATGGTAGCGGCGTCCATGGAAATCTTTGGCGACATCGAAACGTCTGCCCGCCTGCCCACTTTTCTCTGTTCGGTCCTGTTGTGCTGGCTCGTTGCCAGAATGGCCCGCGACTCCATCGGAGAGAGAGCCGGGCTCTATGCCGGTCTGTGCCTGGCCACTTGTTGCGGACTCTGGCTGTTTACCCGAATACTGATCCCCGATGTCGCGCTCAGCTTCGCCGTCACGGTAGCCATCAGTGGGTTCTTCCGAGCTATTGGCGATGAAACACGACGCCGCCACTGGGCGCTGTGCGGCTGGGTCGCGATGGCCGCCGGATTCCTGCTTAAAGGCCGGATCGCCGTCGTCTTCTCAATTGGCCCGATACTCATCTACTTGCTCGTCACTGGCCTCTGGCGGTCGCGCGACGTACGGCGAAGTTTAATGCCGGTCCGCGGCATACTGCTTTCGCTGATCATTGCCGCACCCTGGTACGTGCTGGCAGCACTGAAAAATCCGCCGGTCCTCGATTTTTCGATGCACAGCACGCCGGGCATCTACCGCGGTTTCTTCTGGTATCACTTTTTCAATGAGCAGATTCTGCGGTTTCTGGGCCGCCGCTATCCTCACGATTTTTCCAACGTCAGGTTACCGTGGTTCTGGCTTTTGCATCTCGCGTGGCTGTTTCCCTGGAGTATGTTCCTGATACGTGCGACGCGGCTTCGATATCGGGATCGAAGACCTGCCTCCCGGATGCATCTTCTTGCACTCTGCTGGATCGGTGTCGTCATCGGCTTCCTGGCCTTCGTTCCGACGGAGGAGTATTATTCAATGCCCGCTTATCCGGCGTTCGCAATCCTGATTGGAAGCGCGATGTCGGAGTCCGGAGAGAAGGCGTGGCACTGGTGTATGCGCACTGTGGGCGTTGTCGCCGCTTGTGCCTGCCTGGCGATTGCTGGTGCGCTAAGAATCAGCTGGGGAATTCCGACGCCGGGAGACATCGCCCAGGCCCTTACCCACCATCCGGACGACTATACGCTTTCGCTGGGCCACATGGGCGATCTCACGGCCGCGTCTTTGGCCTATTTGCGCTTTCCTCTGGCGATCGCCGCCGTTGCCACGCTGGTGGGATCGGCAGGCGCTTTCGCCCGCAGCAGGCGGCATGCCGCCCTCGCGCTGGCGCTCATGATGGTTCTCTTCTTCCAGGCCGCTCGCGTGGCGCTGGTCGCTTTTGACCCCTACCTCGGTTCGTATCCTCTGGCCCTGGCGCTCAACCATGCTCCACCCGGTGGCCTGATTGTCGATGACCCCTACTACGAGTTTTCCTCAGTTTTCTACTATGGAAACCGCACCGGTTTTCTTCTGAACGGACGGGTCAATAATCTGGAATATGGATCCTACGCCCCCGACGCTCCCCGGATGTTCATTGGTGACGCCGACTTTGTCGAAAAGTGGCGCAGCTCCGATCGCTGGTACGTCGCCTCCGACGACGAAAAGCTCAACCATCTGCGTGGTTTGGTAGGAATGCAGGCGCTCCACCCGGTCAGCAGCGCCGGCGGCAAAACCATCTATGTCAACCGATAGCCGCGCCGCCATGCGGGGATGTACTCTTGCCCACATCTCCGCACGGCCGAATACTCTGCTTGCGCGATAAGATAGCTCCATGCACCTTGCGGCATCGACCGCCCGGTCACGGAGGCATTTGTACATGAACCGGTTGCTGACCGTAATCGCCCTCTCAACAAGTCCTGGGCTGCTCTATTCACAGGCGTCCGATGATATCGTCGGCGGGGGCCCGCACTGCGAAATCGGAGTCTCGCGGCTGAAACAGTTCCTCCCTCTCGCTCTCCTTCTGACCACCCCGTGCCTTGTTCCAGCACAATCGACGAGCATCCCATGGACAGGATACGGACATGATCCGCAACACACTGCAGTATCAGTCACACCGGCTCAGGCTCTCAGCAATATCCACTGGCAGACTCCCGTGGATCTGAATCCCCCGGGCGGTGGCACCGGCGACCTGTTCGTACATTATGGTTCGCCCGTCATTACCGCCGGTAACACAGTCATCGTTCCTGTAGGTAACAATGGTGCCGGTTTCCAGCTAAAGGCCTTCAATGGAGGTACAGGAGCACCGATTTACACGCTCACCTCCGACTACACACTGCCGGGGCACGACTGGACACCGCCGTACGGCCCAGCGCTCGCACTGGGCACGAGGCTTTTCTATGCCGGCGCCGGCGGAACAATCTACTATCGAGACCTGCCGAACTCCGCAACGGGGCCGAACGGGCAGTCGGGCAAGACCGGACAATTCGCTTTTTACGGAATGACCGGAGCCAACGGCTATACGAATAATGCCGCCACCTACAACAGCAATGTGCAAATCTCAACGCCCTTGACGACGGATCGATCAGGCAACGTGTATTTCGGCTTTATCGTGACGGGATCCACTCCGCTGGGGCTCAGCAGCGGAATCGCCAAAGTCTCATTCGCAGGCACGGGTAACTGGATCGCGGCGACGGCACTCTCTGGCGACAGCCAGATCGCATTGAATTGCGCTCCCGCTCTAAGCAATCCGCAGACGACGATTTACGTCGCAACTTCGAATGGTGGCGAATTCGACACAGGTCACCTGGTATCCATAAGCGCTTCCACCATGAAGAAGATATCTTCGGCTGCTCTGTACGATCCCCGCAATCCGACAACGGTACTGGCAACAGTATCCTCCGACAGCACTGCGGCGCCAATGGTCGGCCCGGACGGCGACGTCTACTATGGCGTCCTCGAATCTCCCTGCTGCACCTCGCACAACGACCGCGGCTGGCTGCTGCACTTCGATTCGACCCTCGATGTGACCAAAACGCCGGGCTCTTTTGGCTGGGACGACACCGCCTCCGTGGTCCCCTCCAGTGCTGTGCCTTCCTACACCGGCACGTCGTCTTACCTGATACTCACCAAGTACAACAACTACATAGGTGCCGGGACTGGCAATGGCGTCAACAAGGTTGGCATTCTGGACCCCAACGCAACCCAACAGGACGAGTATTCCACTTCATCCGTCACCGTGATGCATGAGGTTATAACTGTTAACGGAGTTACTCCGAACGGCTCTTTGCCCTCGGTGAAGGAGTGGTGTATCAATTCAGCGGCTATCGATCCCTATACGAAAGCCGCCATCATCAACAGCGAAGATGGCACGGTTTATCGCTGGGACTTTACGACGAATTCGCTCTTGCAGGGCCTCAGCCTGACGTCTGGACGGGGCGAAGCTTAT
Organism: uncultured Acidobacteriia bacterium; assembly: GCA_903825445.1. Classification (GTDB taxonomy): domain Bacteria; phylum Acidobacteriota; class Terriglobia; order Bryobacterales; family Bryobacteraceae; genus BOG-234. The sequence goes on along the minus strand of CAIKAS010000346.1, from coordinate 19,677 downwards.
ACTCCAACGGCCATCGGCCCGGATGGCACCATTTACGCAGTCAACGACGCGATTTTGTTCGCGGTGGGGAATTAATCAAATGCGAACATTCCTGAACTCCATTTTCCTCGCCGCACTGGTGCTGACCGCCGTGGCGCATGCCGATCCGATTGTCACCCTGACCCTTGATTCGAATAATGGATACGGTGCACCAACTGGCTTAAATCCAGAGCCCGGTCCGCCCTGCATGGCGCCTAACTGCGTGCTCTTCACCGGCACTATAACCGACTATGGCGATCCTTTGACCGACAACATCGGAGGCAGCGGGTATTATTCTTACGATCTGGTGAGCGTCGCCTACACTCTGAATTCCGACCCGACGATTTTCTCGGGACCGCTGACTTTCGACTACACTGCGCCGGTAGGCCTCATGAGCGGTGATCCGAATGCCGGCGATGGCGATGGCCTCACAGGCGACGGCAATCCGCAAGACATCTACACCGGGCCGATCTTTGGCGTGGATATCCCGACGGGCACGCCAGATGGCATCTATCAGGCGACAGTTTATATCGATTTCACAAACCTGGACACTAACGTCACTTCGACGCTTTCCGAAAGCGTCGAAGTGGTTATTCCCGAACCTTCGCCAGCACGGTTGCTGTTTGCGGGCCTGCTGGCATTTGTCGCGTTCCGCGGTATCGTGCGGCGCGGCCTGGGACGCAAGTGGCTTTCTTCCGCAGCCTCGCACTAACGGCCTTCGCGGCGGCACTGGCCTTCGGCGAAGACCCGGTCGCGGCGCTCAGCCACCGCATCGGGAAAGGTGAGGTTCACCTCCCCTTTGAGGGTCCGTACGGCTACCTGCCCGCGCTGCTCAATGCGCTTCACGTACCCGTCGAGTCACAGATGGCCGTCTTTTCGAAAACCAGCATTCAGTCGCTGCGCATCGAGCCTGCCAATCCGCGCATTTTGTTTTTCAACGATTCCGTCGCAGTCGGCTGGGTGCGTACGGGCTTCATCGAACTGGCTGCGCAGGATCCTGGACACGGGATCCGGTTTTACGTTCTGATGCAGCGGCCGAATGAGCTGCTGACGCCTCGTGAAGACTGCCTCAACTGCCACAAATCCGCCAATACAAGACTGACCAGCGTAGTCTCTACGCCCGACGGAATTCCCTCCGGCCAGATTGAGGTGGACAACCGGACGCCGTTGGCCAGGCTCTGGGGCGGCTGGTTTGTGACCGGAAGTTTTCCGCCTGCGAGCCATGCGGGCAATGCGGTTTTCGCTAACGGCGAACGGCGCGAGCTCCGGCCCGCATTCGATCCGATGTTTTCCCTGGCATCTACAAGCGACATCGTCGCGTTGACGGTCTTCGCACACCAGACCCGTATCATGAATCTGCTCGCGCATCCCGATAACGCGGAGGAACTGGCCGATGCACTTCTATTCGTCGATGAAGCGACTCTGCCGGGGCCGATTCGCGGAAACTCTGGCTTTGCGGAACAGTTTTCCGCACAGGGTCCCCGCGATCACCTGGGCCGCAGTCTTCGTGACTTCGATCTGGACCACCGGCTGATGCGTTACCCGTGCAGCTATATGATCTACACGGATGCGTTCGACGGACTTCCGGCGGCCACGAAAGACGCTGTTTACCGGCGAATGCGGAAGATTCTTTCCGGTGAGATGGCAGATACCCGGTATCGCATTTTGTCGGAAGCCGACCGGAACGCCATCATTGCCATTCTGCGCGATACGAAAAAAGATCTTCCAGGCTGGTTCTGAAGTTCTTCTAACGCGTCTCCCACTCCGTCTCAAACGACTTATCCACTACGGCACTCCCACCGTGAAACACGAAATACGCCCCGCCCGGTGGCCGCAGCCGCTGGAGTTCCGCCGGACCCATGGCCTCATCGTGCGGCTCCCGGTCTCCATCGTCCAGCGGCACGAGCGAAACGGGTTGCTCCACCCCCTGATCGATGCCGTGATCGCCCACGCCACGCTCTATGGTTTGGAAAACGATCGCGACATTCCACATCGGCTCAGGCAGCAACTGCTGCTCAATCCTGACGATCCTGCCGTGCAGACGGTCTCCCGCATGAACGATCATGCCGTTCTGTTTGTCCTTCACCGTGGTACGAACGACGCCGATAATCGGGTCGCCGCTCGCCGCTGTTTCCCCGTCTATTGGAACCTGAAAGCGCACTCGCAGTCGAATACCGGGCGGCATCGGTTTCGGCTCTGCCTTCATCGCAACCGGCGGATCTGCCACCGGCCGACGGCAACTCGAATAGTAGGTTTCGCTATGCAACTCTCTGCCATCACGGTAAACAACGTCCATGACGGAACTCTGCGGCAATATGACTGTGTGCTCGCCGATTCTTGTGTCGCGGTAGTCGATGGCATACTGCACACGGCATGCTTCACCTGCGTCGTCCGCTTCCAGCGTCAAACGCTTCAAATCACTCGAATCGGGAAGGGCGTAAATCGTACCGCGGTATCCGGAAGGCGTGGCAGCGGCATTTCCGTCGGGACCGCTGTACACGAAATGACTCTTCGCGGCCGGCACTGAGAATCCGAACTCCAACAGCTTTCCGAGGGGTGTTTGCTGGATTCCGCGGGATTGAAAGGACTCGCCATCTCCCGCAAAAAGGTTGCGCAAAAACGTGCTGAATTCGCCCTGGCCCGCGGACGCGGATCGAAGAATGCCCGCCGTATCCTTCGCTTCAAATCGGCTGGCGCCCGTCGGCGCGAACTCTTCGCCCTCCGGGGCCGCAGTCACGTCCAGCCGGAGCCGTTCGTGCCATTCTACGGCGCCGTGAGGCGCATTGGATGCTGCCGCGATCCAGTCGGAGCAACTGCTTCCCCGATTTACCTTCCGCGCCAAATACCGCGTTCGTTCTACCGATTCCATGCAGGCGATACCCCGCGAATCGGTAATATCGGCTAAAACACCGGCTCGAACCCGTGCGAAAACCGGGTCCGCCACCGGATCAGCCCCAAACGCAATCGTGGCCAGCGAAGCCGCCGCGACGGCAAGTCCGTAAAAAAGCCACACTTCGAGCCGCTGTCGGCAATTCTTTTGAGAAAACATGCTGAATAACAAGTTTAAACGGACCCCGTTGTCCTATAGGCGACAGAGCACGGCAAAAGGTTCCTGCATTTTGCGTCTGGAATCGCTCGATCCCACGCTTGCCGCAGAACTTGTTCAAATCAGGGCGCATGTCGGCCGATAAGACAACGAGAGTATGATCTCCATACGCCGATATATTCAGGAATTCGGAAGTCTGCCCACGGATGCCACGGGTCCGGCGCCTTCACACGTCCTCGTGGATCTCTTCGCGAGCATTCTCGACTATATTGGCGTTTATGTGTTTGCCGGCGAGTTCACCGGCCTTCGCCTCCAGCTACAACCCCCTAAGAGCCGCATTCATCCGGACCTGACGATGCCGGAGGCAGCTGAAATCGACGAGTCCGTTCGCGCGTCGCTTTCAGATTATAACCGGACAGCGCAGGAGACCCTGCAAAATACAGCCATCGAGATGCAACAGATGGTAGGAGTGCTCGGCCACGCGCTGACGGTGCTCTCCAGTGGCAGTGAGCGATCGGTTTCACGGTTGCGGAGGATTCAGGATACCCTCCATCGGGCGTCGACCATCCAGGACATATCCGCGTTGCGGGCTTCCCTGCGCGAAGCGGTCCAACTCATTGGCGAAGAGTCCTCGAAGGAAAGGCAAAGCAGCGCTCGCGAACGCGAAGGAATTGAGACTCAGGTCGTTCGGTTTCGCGAACTCCTGGCAGGAAATCCCAATCGCAGACTCCAGAACCGCGAGGAAGGAATCCGCGCTATTTCGGATTCCGTTGCCACACAGATGCCCGGTAGGCGCATCTGGGCGCTGGTCTTCGTTTTCGACCAGTTGAAGGCGATCACTCAGCGCTATGGCCCGGAAGCGGTGGACGATCTGTTTCTTCAGTTGATCCGTGAGCGCCTACAGCCCCTCGCTCCGTCCAATACCGCGTTTCGGTGGACCGAATCGGCTATCGTTGCCATCGCACAGCTTGAACGAGATCCGGAGGAGATCCGATCCGGGATGGCGGGCCTCAACCGAACGCCCCTGGTCTGCCGGGTGTCGCTGGGTAATAGAACTGCTGTGCTTCGAGTCGGCCTGTCTCATATGGCCGTGCACTTCACGGGTTCGCCCGGAAAAGAACCACACAGCGTGGCAACAGGGCTCCAGACGTTGTCCGCGGATTCGTGCCTCAACCGGTTCATTGCGGAGATTGACGGTTTCACCGGGTTCACGGAGTCAGAATGACTCCGCTGGTTGACTCACCCCCTTGCGGCCCCCGGCCGATCCCCGACCAGGCGTTGGACCTCGAGGTGGCGATCGGCCTTATCCTTGACATGATTTCGCGGCAATGCGAGCCGACAGAGGTCTTACGCGCGCTCTGTGAGCAGGTGGGCAGGAACGATCAGGAGCGCCAGGTCGCGATGTTTACTCTGGAAGGCGACCTTTGGACGTTGGCTGCAACAGGTGACCTCAACCGGCAATCACGCGAGACTTTGTTTGGTCTGATGCCCGAGTATGTTTCAGGTCTGCTGCTGGGGGATAATCCCACCGCGTCACACCGGCCTTCTGATCCTCATTCCGGATTCGCCGAGGCGGGGCAAACGGCAGTACTCCAGTCTGGTCCTGATGAGGCGCAAGAATCGGAGCAGGACGAATTGGAACCCGGCCCCACATTGGACGTACGCGACGGAGTGGCGTTTGAGGATGGCTGGGCTCGTCATCTCTACTCCGGAATCGGCGAGATACTTGCTTTGTTGGTCTGCTTTGCCCCTGGACCATTCGTACCCAGAGGGCGTCGGGCGTTGCGAATCGACGCAATCTGCCGGCTCACTATCGTCGCCATTGAGCAGTGGAACTTGCGCGAGGAACTGAACTGGCAGGGCAACCACGATTCGATAACCGGGCTTTATACCCAGGCATTTTTGGAACGTACACTTGGGGCCCATTTGCAGCATGTTTCCTCGCCGGTCGCGATCCTGCACGTGAACCTCGACCGCTTCCGGCTGGTGAACGATGTCCTGGGGCGAGCGCTTGGGAATCGAATTCTCAGATTCATCGGACAGCGCTTCAGTTCGTGCACACACCAGGCTGACCTGATTGCCAGACCCGGCGGAGACGAGTTTGCCCTGTTACTGAATCCGGGCACTGCGGAACATGCGTCCGCTATGGCAACGCACCTCCTGCATTCGCTCACCTCGCCACTTTCCGTCGATGGCCATCAGGTATTTATCAGCGCATCTATCGGAATCGCATGCTCCCATCCAGGCAGCACAGCCCACTCGCTGCAACGTGAAGCGTACGTCGCGCTATATCACGCGAAGAAGGACGGCAAGGCCAGGGCGTTACACTTCGACCCTTCCATGGCCGCAACTCCGCCGGAGCGACTGGAAATGGAAAAATGCCTTCGATCGGCAATCGCCCGCAATGAAATGCTGTTGTATTATCAGCCGCAAATCGATCTGGCGACGGGGCGAGTGGCTGGCGCGGAGGCGCTGCTTCGATGGAACCCGTCTGGTGTCGGAATTATTTCACCGGGTGCGATCATTCCTATTCTGGAAGAAACGGGATTGATTGTCGATTTCGGCCGCTGGGCACTGCGCGAAGCCTGCGCCCAGGGCAAGCGATGGCTGGATGAGACGGGCATTCCCGTTCGAATCGGCGCGAATGTCTCGGCGTTGCAGGTCAGGCATCCCGGCTACGTCGCGGAAGTGGAGAGGGCTCTCGCTGACTCAGGCTATCCCGCGGAGTATATCGAGCTCGAATTGACGGAAAGCGTGTTTGTGGGCGACTACGGTCGCGCGCGGGATACTCTCCTGAAGCTCCGTGCACTCGGTGTAACCCTGGCGCTCGACGATTTCGGCACCGGGCGCTCTTCGCTGTCATATTTGCAGGAGCTTCCGTTTCACCGTCTGAAGATCGATCAGTCGTTTGTCCGGGGTCTGAGTGGGCCGACTCGTTGCCCCTCAGTGATTGAGAATATAGTGAACATGGCGAAGAGTCTCGACATGTTGAGTATTGCCGAGGGTATCGACGATGAGAATCAGGCCGAGGTGCTGCGGTCGATGTCATGCGACGAGGGGCAAGGATACCTGTACTCTGTACCGCTGCCTCCCGATGAGTTCCTGCGGTACCGGGAGTCGGTTAACGCACAGGCTTGAAGGTCGCGCCTGCGTTATTTGCCGGGAGATCCGTCCAGCATCGCCAGTTGCCTGCCGGTTCGTGCGATCAGACGGTCCCAAAGCGTTTCCGGATGCGCGTCGAAGACAAGACTCTCGTCGTAGTCGAAGATGTACCATCCCGATCTGCGGACTTCCCTTTCTAATTGGCCTGCTCCCCATCCCGAATATCCCAGAAAGACCCGAAAATCGGAGGCTGGTCGTCCCGCGGCCATCGCATCGCCAATGCTTAGTCTCGACGTCATGAGGTAAAGCCTCGCTGTGACGGGCTTCGCCCCGGCGGGCGGTGAAGGACCCCGGAGCAGGCCCAGCACGACAGGTAGTTCCACCGGTCCACCGATGAAGATCGGATCGCCACGCATCTCGGATCCCTTCACGCTGCTGAGCGCCTTGCGAATCGGCAGCTCGCTCCGGTATTGAATCATCAGTCCGAGCGCGCCCGATTGCCCATACTGAGCCAGCACGATCACGCTGTTCATGAAATTCGGGTCGGTCGATTCCCTTGGCGCGACCAGAATCTTGCCCTGTGCAAGATCCTCGACCCGCATGGACTGCGCATCAGCAGGCACCAGAGGCAAGAGCAGGCCGGCCAGAGTGGCTGCCCGAATTGCGCGATAGAGCTTCACGCTTCTATTTTGCACTCTTTTCCCTGGGACGCGGCGGGGAGTTAGATTAGAGGGAGCGCCCGCGGGGAGTGTGAGTCGGGGCCTACGGGCATAATGTCGAATTTAAAGCAGAACGTGGTTACCGGAGACCCTACCGGCAGTGCGAACAATGTTCGACTCTATGTAATTATTCTCCTGGTTGCAGCTGCGGTGTTTGCCGGCTGTATGATATCGCCGCCGTCTCTTATGGACGATGTGGACGCGGTACAGGCGCAGATCGCCCGCAACATGCTGACTTCGGGCGATTGGGTCACTGCCCGGCTTGACGGCGTTCCCTATCTTGAGAAATCTCCACTCATCTACTGGCTGATCGCGGGATCGTTCCGGGTGTTTGGCGCAACTGATTGGGCTGCCCGCATTCCGGTGGTTCTCGCCGGACTTGCGCTGGCGTGGGTAACTGCGGCGTTTGGGTTGTGGGCGTTCGGGCGGCGAGCAGGACTCTATGCCGGACTTTGCATCTCGACCTGTTTCGGCCTCTTCCTGTTTACGCGAATTCTGATTCCTGACGTGATGCTCACTGGCTGCATCGCCCTTTCCATGTGGGCGTTCCTGCGCGCCATCGACGAGAATGAGCCCAGAACGCGCTGGTGGGCGTTTGTAATGGCAGCGAGCCTTGGCGCCAGCTTGCTGTTCAAGAGTCTGATCGGCGTCGTCTTTCCGATCGCCGCAGCATTGATCTATCTCGGCATCACACGTCAGCTGTTCGATGCGCGGGTTCGCCGGTCTTTACATCTCTGGTCGGGCCTGCTGGTCGCGCTGCTAATTGCCGCTCCGTGGCATGTGCTGGCGACCCTGCGTAATCCGCCGTATTTCGAATTCACCATGAGAAGCGCGCCCGGTGAATACCACGGCTTCTTCTGGTTTTATTTCATGAATGAGCAGGTGCTCCGCTTCCTGAATATGCGTTACCCGCGCGACTATGATACCGTGCCGCGCCTTTACTTCTGGCTCTTTCACCTGCTCTGGCTGTTTCCGTGGAGTGCTTATCTGCCTGCCGTGACGGGGCTGAGTTTTAAGCCTGTCGACCGAGCCGGCAAGACGCGCCTGCTGGCGCTTTGCTGGGCGGGCTTCATCCTGGTATTTTTCACATTTTCCACAACTCAGGAATACTACTCCATGCCCTGCTACCCAGCGCTTGCGTTGCTTCTGGGTTCGGCAATGGCGATAGGAGGTGATCGGGTTCGTTACGGCACCCGCGTGTTGTGCGGCGTGTTCCTCATCGCCGGTGCGGCGGTGGTCGCGCTGTTTATGATGTCGCGCAATCTCCCCACGCCTGGCGATATTTCAGTGGCGCTCACTGCGAATCCCGGTGCCTACAAGCTTTCGCTCGGCCACATGCAGGACCTCACCATCGCATCCTTCGCGTATCTGCGTCCACCGTTATTGCTTGCAGCCTTTGCCTTTCTCGCAGGAGCGGTGGGGACATTTCGCGCCAACGGCCAGCGGGCTTTCATCGCAATCACCGTAATGTCGGTTGTGTTTTTTCAGGCTGCCCGCATTGCTATGGCAGATTTCGATCCGTACCTGTCGTCGCGACCGCTCGCCGAAAAGTTACTACATTCCCCGACGGGAAAACTGATCATCGATCACCACTACTACACGTTCTCGTCCGTGTTCTTCTACACAAATCGGGATGCCCTGCTGCTGAACGGTCGCTTCAATAATCTGGTGTACGGTTCCTATGCTCCTGGCGCACCAAATGTGTTCCTTGACGACATGCAATGGGCGCACCTTTGGCAGCAACCCGAACGCTGCTATCTCGTAATCACGCAACAGGCCGCAGAGCGACTGGGAAAGCTGGTGGACCCAAAATTACTCACCATTGCCGCACAAAGTGGCGGGAAGATCCTGCTGACCAATCTTCCTCTGCCCAGTGAGTGAGGCACTTTTCTTTACTTGGCATTTACAACTGCCACTAAAAATTTACTAGTTCTTTATCTTCTGGCGGTAGTGTGTGTTTGTGGACATGTTTTAGCAACTTTTTGAGGTAATTGCGGGTTGTTCCCGATAGACTGGTTGCATATGTCCAACGCCAGCGAGGTCTTCCTCGCAATAGCGGCGATACCGTTCATTTACTACTTCATCGCACTATTCAGTTCCTGGCGATATTTCAGGCAGCCGAAGGTCGCGCTGGACGAATCGTTCACACCCCCGGTCAGCATTCTGAAGCCCGTCAAAGGGCTCGATCAGGGTGCCTACGAAAACCTGGCGAGTTTTTGCCGTTTGGATTATCCGAAATACGAAATGCTGTTCTGCGTTGACGCTGACGATCCCGCTGTACTTGGGGTGATCACGCGACTGCGCAACGATTTTCCGGAATGCAATATCCGGGTTCTGCATGGTTCGGGGCGTTTGGCGGCGAACGACAAAGTCGCCAAGCTGGTGCGTCTCACGAGTGAGGCGGCGTACGAGCACTTGGTGATCAGCGACAGCGACGTGCGCGTGCGACCGGATTATCTGCGTCAGGTGATCGCGCCGCTGCGTAATTCGAAGGTAGGCGCCACAACCTGCCTTTATGTCCCGAACGAGGTGGGCACGCTTACGGATCGCATTCAGACCATGGGGATGATGTCCGACTTCTACGCCGGCGTATTGGTCGACTGGCAACTGGAGGGTATCAAGTTTGCGCTTGGGCCGTCCATCGCGACCACGAAGACGCGGCTCAGGGGGTTTGGCGGATACGAGGAACTGGAAAATCGTCCGGCCGACGATTTGCTGGTGGGGCGTTTAATCGAAGCGCAAGGCTGTGAAGTGAAATTGCTGCGCTACACGATCGAGACCGTTTGCGATTACAACTCCTTCAGCGAGCTTCTTCACAAGCGGCTGCGGTGGATCGTGGTGATGCGCAACATGCGTCCGTGGGGACATTTTGGACTATTGCTGACACAGGGCCTGCTGTGGTCGCTGGCGGCGGTGGCCGTTCATCCGACTATGGACGTTGCGGTCGCATTTCTCGGCACTTATATGTGTCTGCGGATGGCGATGGCGCTCAGCATAGGCAGTAGTGGCTTGCGGCAGCGTGGGTTGTGGAAGGATCTGCCTCTCATTCCGGTATGGGATGCGGTGGCGTGCGCGCTGTGGCTCACCAGTTTCACCCGAAACAGCATCCGATGGCGCGGCGCGGATTACTTCATTCGCGAAGGCCAACTGGTGCCAGTGTCGTCGGTGACGTCGACAGCTCCGGCACGCGTCAGCAACTAAAGCCAGCTACTGACGTGCGCCGATTTGGTGCATACAGCGATCGATCCAGAGCTTCGTTAGCTTTTCCTGTGCGCCGTTCTGCGTGAGGCGCGTGCGGAGATTTGCGAAGTCGACCTTATCCAGTGGCTGATCCTGGTTAAAGCAAGAAAACACTACCGTTTCTTCGCCTGTGACGGGATCGCGGTGCATCTGGAGGCACTGGGCGCAGATTTCTTTCATCATGCACTGCATCGGCGAGTTGATACTGCCGATTGCTTCGTGACCGGGCTTCAGGAACTCGGCGAGCACGCCGTGCCTTGCCTGCTGCACCGCGCGCATCATCCCATCGGAACCAATCGCCAGGATGCGATCCACAGTGTTGAGCGGGATAATGACCTTGCCAAGCGCACCGCTGCCGTAGGCCGCCATCGCGGCGACAATATTGCCTACGAAGGCGGCGTCCTGCGGGCGGCCGGGCGTGAAACCCGGAGCCTCGTCGCAGCACCACACTATAACGTCTGCCGCACGTTCGATCTCATCGACCTTATACCGATCAATGATTTTCTTGTAGCCGGCGAAGTAGATGACGCGCGAACCTTCGGCGCGCAGTTTCTGTCCGATAGAGAACAGGACAGCGTTGCCGAGTCCGCCGCCAACCAGCAGGGCGGTCTCTTTCGCCGGAGTTTCGCTCGGCGTTCCGGTCGGTCCCATGAGGATCACGGGTTCGCCCTTCTTCAACAGCACACAGAGATCGGAGGATCCGCCCATTTCGAGAACGATGGTGGAGAGCAGACCCTTTTCGAGGTCCACGGATGCTCCGGTGAGTGCGAGGCCTTCCATACCGAGCACAGTGTCTTTCGTGCGCGGAGCAAGTGATTCGTAATTCTGCAGTCGATAGAACTGACCCGGCTGGAAGGCGCGGGCAGCGATGGGCGCGCGCACAACGACTTCGACGATGTTCGGTGTCAGGCGGATCACGTCTTCCACCACAGGCCGAAGTTCGTCATCGAGTTTCGCCGCGAGGGCGTCGACCGCAGGCTCGGAAGCCGGGATGTGCGAGAGCATGCGGGAAACCACCGGGTATCCCTGCTTGGCGCTCGACATGGCCTTCACGACATTGCCTGAGAATGACGGATGAAGATCGCCAAAGAAGCTGATGGAACGACCATCGGGGCGGACTGACATGAGAACGTAGACCACCCCGGGCTTACAGAGCTTTTCCGGCCTAACCTTGTGACCGTCTTCGCCATAAGCCTGGAAGTAACGACCGTCGAGTTCGACGTTGTGTTCGTCTTCCCGCGCGAGCACAGTGTTGGGTTGCGTACCGGCGGCGACAAGAATTGTCTTAGCTGGCAGTGTTATGGTCTCGCCATTCTGCTGGCGGAAACGCAGAGCATTCGCGGCGCCGGCGGCATCGACTTCCACTTCTTCGGGCGTGAGCGATTCAGCGAAGCGCACGCCTTCTTCGAAGGCTTTGGCGACTTCTTCGTGATTCAGCGTATAGCTGGGCGCGTCAATCAGTCGGCGACGATAAGCCAGCGTGACGCCGCCCCACGAGTTCAGCAGCTCGATGAAGCGGGGGCGGCGGCCTTCACGGGCAGCGGCCGTGCGCTCAGCACGGATTGCGCGGGCATGGGTCAGGAACTCGCTCGCGATTTCCGCTTCTTCGGGCGTCCATTGCGCGCGTAGTTTCGCCTCGCCAATTTCGGCTGACAAAATCTCGTGCCGCTTGAGGAACTTTTCCACCTGCACAACGTAGTAGGCCAGGGACTCAGTAGCAGTATCGATGGCGGTCAAGCCGCCACCGATGACCACGATGGGCAAACGTACCTGAAGATTCGCGAGAGAATCAGGTTTCGCGGCACCGGTAAGTTGCAAAGCCATCAGGAAGTCGGAAGCCTGGCGCACGCCGCGCACGAGGCCGTTCTTCATTGGAATGACAGTCGGTCGACCAGCGCCGGCGCATAGCGCGATGTGATCGAAGCCCATTTCGAAGGCAGTGTCCACGGTGATCGTGCCGCCGAAGCGAACGCCACCATACATATGGAATTCATTGCGGCGCTCGATCAGAAGTCGCACGACCTTGAGGAAGTTCTTGTTCCAGCGAACGGTGATGCCGTATTCGGCCACCCCACCGAAACCCGCCATCACGCGCTCATCAAGGCGTTCGTAGATATCGGAAACGTCGCGCAATGGGCGGAAGGGCACGCGAAGGCCGTGTGGATCGACGCCGGATATATCGGAAGGCAGCGGCTCGATCTTGAGTCCGTCGACGGCAAAAACCGTGTGGCCGTCATTCATCAAATGATGGGAAAGCGTGAAGCCGGATGGGCCAAGGCCAACCACCAGCACCTTCTTGCCGGTTGCTTCGCGCGGGAAAGGGCGATCGAAATTGAGCGGATTCCAGCGCGTGAGCAAGCCGTAGATCTCGAAGCCCCACGGCAGTTCGAGCACGTCTTTCAGCGTGCGCGTTTCCACCTGCGGGATATCAACCGGCTCCTGCTTCTGGAAGATGCAGGACTTCATGCAGTCGTTGCAAATGCGATGCCCGGTGGCAGCGGTCATCGGGTTATCGATGGTGACAACCGCCAGCGCGCCGATAGGAACGCCATCGCCCTTGAGCAGATTCATCTCGGAGATCTTCTCTTCGAGCGGGCAACCAGCGAGCTTCACGCCGAAGACGCTTGCCTTGAAGGATCCGTCTTTCTCTTTTAGACCATGAGAGCAGGAATCTTTGCCCTGATTGTGGCACTTAATGCAGTAGTTGGCCTGGTCGAGCGCGCCGGTAAGATCCGTGCCGGCGTCGGTCAGCTGGAAGCCCTCGCGGGTGCGCCACTGGTCTTTGCGGAACTGCAACTGGACGAGGCCGTTGGTCTCAACGGCGGTTGACGGGACCAGGTGGAGCATATCGAGCTTGTGCGGCTGACGGAAAAGAACGCCGTTGTGGTGCAGCTTCCTGCCTTCCGGTGTAAGAACCGCCCAAACGGCATAAAGCGCGGCAAGCCGAAGAGCTTCGACGTGTTCGGATTCATTCTCCATCCAGCGCGCGACGTGATCGGCGAAGCTGCGCTCGTTCAACGGTTCGAGCGTGAAGGCCTCGAGTTCCGCAGCGATGGCGAAACCATCGATAAGCGCGGCCTTTTCGGGAGTCTGGCCGGTAAGTGCTTTCTTCTGGATAAACTTGCGCTTCACGGCGTAGAGCGGCGCTAGTTCGTTATGTTTTGCCTGCAGGTCGTGTAGGGACTTTTCGATGCCAAACAGGCGGCCGATGAAGTCTTCGAGGTGGGGCGCGACGGCGATGATGAGTTCGGAGGACTGCTTGCGGGCGAGAGCCGAGGGGTTTTCGCGCGCGGCGAGGAGCTGCGCATGCAGATCGGGCGCGGATTCCTGAAGGTGGGTGAGAAAGACCGCGTCGAGCCGGACGAGGGCGTCGCGGTTATAGAGGTCCTCGAAGGCGAAACCGAAGGACAGGGTCAGGGCGCGGGGACTCCGCGTGTCATTAGTGTTATGCACGGATTACTCGTTCTGAAATGTGAGGCAGCGCGGTAGGGCGCAGGCCTGAACCGCAATTTCTAGTTTGACAGATGGTGATTGGCGGACGGGGTTAGGCCGTACAGGAGCTCGGCGAGCGATTCCGGGGCTGAGAAAGCAATTCGAAAAAATGAACCCAATATCTCGATAAGTGGTTTTATTGCAGATAGTTGCAGTATTTGTGTCAATACGGAACAGCCAGGGCGAGGGCTAGTGCCTTCAGGTCCGTATCCCCCAAACCAGCGGTTTGGAGCGGATCCGGACCGGCGCTGATGCGGTTCCATGTATCGTTCAACGTCGCCGCGAGTTGACTGAAAGTGTCAACGACGACGGGGTCAAAGTGCGTTCCGCTGTCGCGGAGGATCATTGCAACTGTCTCGTCATGTGGAATAGCCGGCTTGTAACAACGCCGGGAACGGATCGCATCGTAACAGTCGGCAACAGCCAGAATGCGTGCCGCCAAGGGGATATGTTCGCCTGCCAACCCCTGTGGATATCCGGCCCCGTCCCAGCGCTCATGATGCGATTGCGCGATGTCAATGCCCATTTCGATAGAGTGATTGTCCGGGAACTTGGCATGGACCTCTCTGAGAGTCTGGGCACCGAGGGAGGCGTGGCTCTGCATGATCGCGAGTTCTTCGGACGTCAGCGGGCCCGGTTTGAGCAGGATCAGGTCCGGTATGGCGACTTTTCCAATGTCATGCAGGGGACTTGCCTGGAAAATATTGGTAATCCATTCGTTGTCAACGATGCACCGGTGTTTCGGATGTTCGCTCAGACCCACTGCCAGAAGCCGGCACATCGTCTGGACACGTTCGACGTGCTTCCCCGTATCGTCATCGCGAGCCTCCGCAAGTTTGGCCAGGGCAAAGATGGTTTCCATGTGGGCGGCGGTCGTTTTTCGAACCTGTGTCTGCACCAACTCTTCCAGGCGTCCATTATCGGCATGCATCTGCTGCTGGAAACGCCGAAGCCTCACGTGAGTGTCCACACGCGCCTTCACCTCTTCCATCTCAAATGGCTTGCCGATGTAATCGATGCCACCTGAGCGGAAGCCTCTGAGCCGGTCCGCAGTGCCGTTCATTGCGCTTAAGAAGATGACGGGGATTTCCGCAAGCTGCGGATCCGACTTCAGCCGGCGGCACACTTCATAGCCAGACATTTCCGGCATATTGACGTCCAGCAGAATCAAGTCCGGGATTTTCTCGCTGGCCGCCATGAGCGCCATCCTGCCACGTGGGAAGGAGCGCACTTCGTAACCCCACGGCTGAAGGATATCTTCGAGCAGGGTCAGATTGGTGGCGTTGTCGTCCACCACCATGACCAGGCCTTTGGTTTCCGTCAGGGTCTGAGCGGGCGGCGGCACGTCCGCAGTCATAGTCGCACTCATCGCAATTGGTCCTCTATTGCTTTATCGACCCGAGTAGGAGTTGTTTGACACGAAGTCCGGGTCAGGGCCGAGAGCCCGGTTAGACCAGTGCCTGAGCGCCTTCCAGCAGGAATATCAGGCCATCGTAGTCGTACCGGTCAGCGCATTGCTCCAACACCACGGCGGATTCGCTCTCTCCGCCTTCGCGGACTTTGCGGATAAGCCTGTTCAGAAGCGCCTTGTTTCCCGCGCGGGTCGCCTTCAGGATTTCCTGGATCAGGCCCCGGCCGAGGCGACTGAAAGCGGCGGGGTGCAGCGTCGGAAGCTCCAAGGCTGGCCGTGGCCCGGAGTCAGGGGCTTCGCCGTAGTCGTAAGAGATATTAAGCAGGGCGCCAATCTTCTCGAACAGTTCGTCTTCATGTAGCGGCTTGCCGAGGAAACCGTCGGCACCGCTTTCTTCAACCCGTTTACGTTCGTCTTCCAGCGTGCTGGCGGTAACGGCAACGATGGCAGTCTGCTTTCCGCGCGGATCATCTTTGATCCTCCGGGTCGCGGCAAGGCCGTCCATTATCGGCATATGGATGTCCATCAGGATCAGATGCGGCCTCCAATGTTCCCATTCACGAATGGCGGCCTCGCCATCATTGGCACTGCGAACGGAGAAGCTAAGGGAGGTCAGGAGCCGGACCAGCCAGTCCCGGTTCTCAAACGTGTCGTCGACAACCAGTATTTTGGGTGCTTCAAATTCGACGATTCCGATTTCGGAAACCAGCGTTCGGGAAATGCCGACCGGGATGCGTAACTTCCCGGCACGGAAATCTTCGCCGGGGACGACAGTTGTATCGGCCAGTTCGATCATGATCTCAAAGCAAAATGTGGAGCCCCTGCCCGGCGTACTTTCGAGAGTGACGTCGCCACCCATGAGCTGGGCGAACTGACGCGTGATCGCGAGCCCCAGACCAGTGCCCTCCTGACTTTGAAGGCCGCGCTTCGTCTGGCTGAACGGCACGAATAATCTGGCCTGTTCTTCATTGGTCATGCCAGGGCCGGTATCTTCTACCCGCGCTGATAGCCAGAGCTGGCCGTCGGCTCGTTGTTCCAGGGTGACACGCAGGGCAATACTTCCCCTGGATGTAAATTTAATGGCGTTGCCGAGGAGGTTGATGAGCGACTGACGAATCTTAGATTCGTCGGCCACGACAAAAGCTGCGGAATCGCTGTCCAGCGACATGTCGAATTCCAAACCCTTCTCTCTGGCGCGAAGCTGGAACATTGCAGCCAGTTCGTTGAGCAGCGCCTCCAGGTCGAAGACGGTGGGATGCAGTTCGACGCAGCCCGCCTCTATCTTCGACATGTCGAGAATATCGTTGATTAAAGCGAGCAGATGTTCACCACTCCGAACGATGATCCGGAGATTGGACCGGGCACTTTCTCCGAGTTCCACATCCCTCGACATTAGATGCGCGTATCCAAGCACCGCATTCATGGGAGTGCGGATTTCGTGGGACATTGTGGACAGGAAGGTGCTCTTCGCGCGGCTGGCGGCCTGGGCCTGGATCACAGCGCCCTCCAGCTGCTGATTCAGGTCAAGGATGTGTTGCTCGGCGCGTTTGCGCTCCGTGATGTCGCGAATGGCTGCCGAAACCAGCGTACCCGTTTCAGTCTCCAGTGGGCTGAGGCTGATTTCAACCGGGAATTCGGCGCCATCGCTGCGCAGAGCGTAAAGACTAGTCCCGGCCCCCATGGCCCGCGTGCGGGGATCCAGGAAGAAGCCACTACGGTGGTGTGCGTGCCCGCCACGGAAGCGTTCCGGCACCAGGATCTCAACCCCCTTGCCGAGGAGTTGCTCTCGCGGGTATCCAAAGAGCTTCTCGACCTGTCCGTTAACAAGGGTAATTTCTCCCGCCGCATTGATGACGACGACCGCATCGGGGGCAGCGTCCAGCAGTTCCCGGAACTTCCCTTCCGCAACCAGTTGCATGGAAGCGACGCGCAATGCGGCTTCTGTTTGGCGACGTTCCGTGACGTCCCAAGCCACACCAGTAATGTGCCAGTGCTTTCCGTCGGCATCCCTCAGACGCTTTCCACGGACGGCTATAGACCGGAAGGCACCATCGAGCCCTTCGACTCGGTATTCGGTGTCGAAGTCCACGCCCGTCTCCACCAAAGCGACCCTTTCCCGTACGACACGTTCACGGTCATCGGGGTGGATCTTCGCTGTGTACTCGTCGAAACCCCAGGGGAACTGGCCGGGAGGAAGGCCAAGCAGCTGAGCGCCGTTTTCCGAGATCTCAATGCTATTTGTCCCCGGATTTCGACTCCATACGCAAGTTCCTGTGGATTTGAGGGCCAGTTGCAGCGTTTCCTCAGTTTGCGTGACCCGCAACTGCGCTTTGACTGCTTCTTCCCGAAGGCACTGCAGTTCAGCGTTTTGCCTGGCTATCTCCCGCTGTGCTTTCGTGAGTTCCTTGTTGAGATTATCGATGTCGACCTGGGCGCCAAGACCCGGGTAGTCGCCCGTGTTCTCCGTGAGCGACATATTTTTCACTGTCCTCCAGAGAGGAGTATCGGCCGATTCCCTGATATCCGTTAACGGGAGTGCCCGACCAGATCGATGGATGAACTTTCGCATGCGACCATTCGTAAAGTAGGTTATGGTGAAGTTCCTGCTGTGGTGCATCCTGCTGGCGATTTGCTGGCCGCTGGCGCTTGTGGCGCTGGTCCTTTATCCTCTGATCTGGCTGATTCTATTGCCATTTCGAATTGCTGGAATCGCCGTTGGTTCGGTGATGTTGCTGATTGGCGCGCTGTTTACGCTGCCCGCCCGCGTTGTGAGAGGAATATAAGCGATGGAAAACCTGAACACGATGATCGAAGAAGTAAAAGTCCTGAGTCACGAACTGGCCGACAAGGTGAAGAGCCTGATTCACGAAGGAAATGTGAACAGGATCATTATCAAGGACGAAAAAGGGAACACGTTCGTCGAGATTCCTGTGACGGTGGCGGCGGTGGGTGCCGTCTTGGCACCGGTTGTGGCTGCAGTGGGAGCGATCGCGGCGATGGCGGCGAAGTTCACGGTCGTCGTGGAAAAGACTGCACCGCCGACAGACGCGAAGTAGGCCAACGTCAGGCCTGACGCGCCTGCCACCAAGAGCCGGCAAATGCCGCCGACATGATGATGGCACCACCGATCAGCGCCAAGCCGCTCGGTACTTCACCGTGGACGAGCCACGCCCATACTGGATTCAGAACAGGCTCGATCAAGAGCAGAGTCGCGGCATCTACGGCCGGGACATGCCGGATGGAGCGCGTGAGGCAGACGTAGCCAAGCCCCACCTGAAACAGCCCGAGCCATGCGATGACGGCAGCGGCGGGAAGATGCATAGCCGGGCCTCCGATGGCCAGGGGCAGGCAGGCCACAAAGGCAATGGCATTGCCCGCTATCGCAACGGAACCGGCTGATTCTGCCTGAGGATTGCGCTTACCCAACCAGCGCATGGCGGCGATAGTCAATGCCCAGGCGATTCCAGAAGCCAGGGCGACGATGTTGCCCCTTGCAGGATCTGGTGCTGAAGCAACCACGTGTTCCGATCCGGAAAACAAAATTGCGGCTCCCAGGATGACGCCCGCGACAACCGCGACGTCGATGGTGCGCAGCTTTTCTTTCAGAAACAGCGGACCCAGCAATAGCAAATAGAGAGGATACGTGGACTGGAGCAGGATGGCGTTCGCGGCCGTCGTGAGTTTATTCGAAAGAACGAACAGGACGACCATCGCCGCGTAGACAATGCCCCCGGCGAGAGTACGCCATGTCCAGTTGCGACGGGCGGCAGGAAGAACGAGCCAGAGGAAGACAGCAGCGACGCCGGCGCGATAACTCGCAATTTGCCACCCGGTGAGCGCCGCCAGTTTGATGGCAGCGCCCCCGGTTGAGAAGAGTATTGCCGCGAATAAGAGAAGAATTCGGTTCTTGCCGGCGCTGGATTCCATGAATGAATTTGCGCCGGGCGTCAGACTAACTGGCGCAGAACTCGTCAAATGCCGTGGTCAGCAAATGTGCGATTTCCGGAGCCTGACGGGGTTCGATGTCGCGGCGGTGAACCATGTAAACCGGCTTGCCGTCTTTGAAAAGCGCGATGGAGGGCGACGAGGGCGGGAAATCCGCGAGGATGTTGCGGAGATGCGCTACGGCAGCCTCATCGCCGCCAGCGAAGACAGTAGCAGCGCGATCGGGTTTCACGGAGTGCTGAAGCGCCATACCGATACCGGGGCGCGCACGTCCGGCTGCGCAACCACAGACGGAATTGACAACCATCAGGGTGGTACCAGGGGCGGCGAGGATGCGATCCACGTCGGCCGGCGTACGCGCTTCTTCGAGACCGAACTTTGTCAGGTCTTCTCTCATGGGTGCAATGAGCATTTCAGGATAAGGCATATTCCTTATTATCGCTTGTTGTGGAACACTGGTGGGTACGGAAAAGATGGAGACCACCTACAACCGGCTGGCGGGGCAGAGCATGGAGCGGCTGGCGGCGATCAGCGATGGTGTGTTTGCGTTCGCGATGACGCTGCTGGTGATCGACCTGAAGACTCCGGCGGGGGAGTTAATCCACAGCGAGGGCGCACTGCTGCAGGCGCTGGGCGCGATGGCGCATCAGTTGATTCCGTATCTGATGAGCTTCATCACGCTTGGGATTTTCTGGAATGGGCAG
>CAIKAS010000345.1 GCA_903825445.1 uncultured Acidobacteriia bacterium | reverse complement strand
GTTCGGCTACCTGAACATCAATCACACGAACGACTACGCGGTGAGCATGACGAAGATCTGGGGCCAGCATACCATCAAGGCCGGGGCCTACCTCAACCACAGTTACAAAGCGCAGAACACCGGCGCAGGCGGTCTCGGCGCGTCGCCGCAGGGTAACGTGAGCTTCGCCAATGACACGAATAACCCCCTCGACACCGGATTCGGTTTTGCGAACGCCGAGCTGGGCGTCTTCGATCAGTACCTGCAGCAGTCGAAGTACGTCGAAGGCGACTTTGTCTACTACAACCTGGAGTTCTACCTGCAGGACAACTGGAAAGTGAACAGGCGCCTGACGCTTGATTACGGGATGCGGTTCACACATGAGACGCCCCAATACGACCAGTTGAACCAGATGTCGAACTTCTTCCCGGCGGGAAGCGGGCCCAATGCGTGGAATCCGGCAAACTCGGAGGTGCTCTACGTGGGTGGGTGCAGCAATGGCGCCACCACCTGTTCGGGCAACACCTACGACGCAAAGAATCCGCTCACCGGGCAAATTATAACGGCTGGCGGCGCGAACACGCAGGTGTTGATCGGAACGCCGATTCCGGGCGTTGGCAATCCGCTGAACGGGATCGTTCAGGCGGGTAACGGGATCAAGAACACGAACACCGTCTGGCCGGGTCTGAAGTTCGGGCCCCGAGTCGGGGCAGCGTACGACGTGAGCGGGAAAGGAACCTTCGTGATCCGCGGCGGTGCCGGCCTGTTCTTCGAACGCCCCGACGGGAACACCGTATTCTCCACACCAGGTAATCCACCGGTCGCGACGGCCCAGAACCTGTACTATGGGCAGTTGCAGACGGTCGGCCAGGGGGGCCTGAGCCCGCAGCCTGTGCCAGGAATGGTCACCTACGAGTACAACGCGCAGATCCCGGCGACCTGGCAGTGGCAGGTCGGCGTCCAGAAAACGCTGCCCGGCGGGATGCTCGTGGATTTCTCTTATGTGGGCAACCACGCGTATAACCAGCTGGGTGCGACGCAGGGCGGAAGCACACAGCTCCTGAACCAGATACCCTTCGGCACGGCCTATCTGCCGCAGTATCAGAACCCGACGCTCGCCCCGTCCACCATTCCGGGCGCGGACGCCTATTCGTCGAATCTGCTCCGGCCGTACCCGGGTCTCGGCACAATCGGGATGAATGACCCGATCTTCCACAGCACGTATCACTCGCTCCAGCTGAGCGTGAACCGGCGATTTAGCCATGGCTTCGCTCTCGGCGCAAACTATACAGCCGGGCTCTCGCTCAGGGGCAACAACGGGCTGCAACAACGCTACGTGTATGCGGCGAACGGCGCGCTCTCACTCTGGTCCGGTGAGGCGGCGTGGGAGGCCCTGAATAGTTTCCAGGATCCGACACCCAATTTCCTGAAGATGAATACTACGTGGAACGCCCCGGGTTTCAGACCGTCAGGCAATGGTTTCCTTGACCACGTCGTTCACGTGGCCACGAGCGACTGGCAGATTTCCGGCGTGTTTACGGCGTACTCGGGAGGCTCCTATCTTCCTGGCTACTCCTACCAATCCGCCGGATCCAACGTCAATATAACCGGTTCTCCGGACTTTGGCGGCGGTGTGGTTATTAACGGCAACCTTGGCAGCGGATGTTCAGGCAACCAGTTTAGCCAGTTCAATACCGCGGCTATAACGGGGCCGACCTACGGCAGCACGGACATGGAATCGGGACGCAACAATGACATACGAGGCTGCCCCGTCGCACAGGTCGATACGGCCGTCGTGCGAAAGTTCCACTTCTGGAAATTCAAGGAGCAAAGAACCTTCCAGTTCCGGACGGACATCTTCAACGCGCTCAACGCCGCGATGATCACGTCCCGGAGTACAACGGCTACGTTCAACAATCCGACGAGCATGACTTTGGAAAACCCTGAGTTCAGTTCCACGGGTTCCATACTCGCGGGCAAGTCGCTGCCGCAGAACGCAGGCTTTGGCGCCGCCACCGGCGCCCTTGGAAGTCGCAATATTCAGTTTGAGGTCCGCATCGGCTTCTAAGCTGGAGGCAACAACCGAACGGGGGGGAGGTGGCGTCATATTGCAGAATGGCGCCACCTCTTCGCTTTTATACGGGCCTGGGCTCAGGCTCCTGGATCACACCAACGCTCAAGCTGAGCGACGACACAATCGACCAGCGAAGGCATCGCGCGCTGCACAGGTCCGGTTAATTCAGTCCCCCATTCCGTAGATCCCGGCTGCACCCCCAGGACCACGGTCTCACCCGGGGATTTATCCGTTAGTTCCAGCGCGACCATCAGATCGGCAAATCCCAACTGATGTACAGTGGCCTTGCCAGGCAGGCCTGCGAGCGCGGCTCCTTCGAAACGCAGCACAGTTCCCGGCGTTTGCGCAACATCGATGGCGTCGATGACGATCAGCCTCGGCACTCCGGAAATGTGGGGGAAGAGCGATAGACCCTGTGTTCCGCCGTCCACCAATGTCACGCCGCTTGGAACGCGGGCGTCTGTTTGCAGAGCTTCTATCGCGCGAACCCCCGCGCCATCGTCGGAATGAACCAGGTTGCCCAGTCCCAGTACCACTGTCCTCACGGCGTGCGGCCTTCCTGCAGTCTTTCGATGGCTTCTCTGTCCTCTTTATTGATCTCCTCCACGGGGATCACTTTATACCCGGTGAAGATGCTGTCCATCAGACCGCATTTTTCCAGCTTCGCGTTGATCAGGCAAAGATGTACATGGACAATGCCGTACGCAATGAACGCGAACGTCATCAGGAAATGGATAAGCCGGATGTACTGTATGTTCACGACGAGCGGAATCCAGCCGACCAGCGGATTCAAAACCGCGCTGTGGAACTGCCAGTTGTACAGTACGAGTCCGGTCACGATTTCAAGGAATGCCATTCCATAGACTGCGATGTAAGATGCTGCAGCCGCCGCGTTGTGCCCCACTCTGGGGATGGACC
This sequence comes from uncultured Acidobacteriia bacterium, assembly GCA_903825445.1. GTDB lineage: Bacteria > Acidobacteriota > Terriglobia > Bryobacterales > Bryobacteraceae > BOG-234. The sequence continues at coordinate 7,361 of CAIKAS010000345.1, read as the reverse complement.
TGGGCCGCAGGAAAGCATAGAACATCATGATCTCCGTCATTTCGCGAAACTGGCTCGGCTTGAGTGGCACGATCTGCCTCCAGCCTGCCCAGTAGTTGCCTCGGAAAAACAGCCAGAAGCGCAGCAGGCAGAGCGCGGTAAAGACGACCGCCGCGTATTCGTGAACCAACCGGAACCAGCCCATCAAAAATGGAATATCCGTCCGTCCCGGAATGAAAGGATTGTGGATGTAATATCCCGTGTAGCCGAGCACGATCATCGAAACGAAAAGGCCCCAGTGTGCAAGGCGCAATCCGTATTGCCAGACATAAACGACCATGGCGGGGCCGTTGCGCTCGTGCGGAAGCCGCTCACGTTCCTTTCGGCCCATCTTCGCTGTTTCCGCGGCCGGCATACGTTTCTCCTCTCTCACGCCTTTGCGGGAATCGTGTATTCGCGACCCTTCGCGTCGATGACGTGCACGGCGCAGGCGATGCACGGGTCGAAGGAATGCACCGTGCGCAGGATTTCCAGCGGACGGTCCGGAAACGCCACGGGCGTATTCAGAAGTGCCGCCTCATACGCGCCGCGTTGTCCCTTGGCATCGCGCGGCCCCGCGTTCCACGTGGTCGGGACCACCGCCTGGTAGTTACGAATAGTCTTGTTTTCGATTTCCACCCAGTGGCCCAGCGCGCCCCGTGGAGCTTCGTGCAAACCAAATCCGCTCGCCGAAGCGGGCCATGAAGCCGGGTCCCAATGAGCGGGGTTGAAGATCGTTGTCTTTCCGCGCGCAAGATTATCGTCCAGGCGATCGACCCAGCCATCGAGCTGCGCCGCCATGACTTTCGCTTCCACAGCGCGCGCCGCGATGCGCCCCATCGTAGAGAACAGGAACGCGGGCGGGGCATTGAGAGTCTTCAGTGCGCCATCCACCGCATCGCGGATTTCTCCCGAACCGGCCGCGTAGCCTGTCACCATACGCGCCAGCGGACCCACCTCCATCGGCAAGCCGTCGTAGCGCGGAGCTTTGATCCATGAGTATTTTGCGTCCACGTCCAGATGATCGTAAGGCGCCTTCGGTCCGGCGTATCTTGGATTGGTCTCGCCAATCGAGGGGTGCAGGCTCTTTGCCGGGCCTGCCGGATCTTCGTACCACGCACGTGCGACGGATTCGGTGATCTTAGCAGTATCCACAGGCAACACCGTGTTCAGATCGCGGCCTCGCACGATGCCGCGCGGAAACAGATACGTCGCGGGGTCGTCATGGTCCGGGGAAGAATAATCGCCGTAACAAAGGAAATTGCCAGGTCCTTCGCCTCGCGTGAACCAGTCCCGATAAAACGACCCGATGGCCAGCACATCCGGCAGATAGTACTCTTCCACGAAATTGCGCGCTCCGCGAATCAGATCGCGCATCAGCGGAATCGTTTCCGGATTGATCACAGCGCCCGGCTCATTGGCGTCCATGGCTGTCGTCATGCCCCCCACCAGAAACGACTGCGGATGCGGATTCTTACCGCCCAGCACCGCCTGAATGCGAATGAAATCGGCCTGCCAGGAAAGCGCTTCCAGGTAATGCGCTGCTGCCATCAGATTCGCTTCGGGTGGCAGCAGATAAGCTGGATGGCCCCAATAACCACTCGCAAACAGACTCAGCCGGCCGCTGTCGAAGACACCTTTAATGCGCTGCTGCACGCCGCGAAAATAACTCGCACTGGATTTTTCGGAATTGGAAATCGATTGTGCCAGCTGCGATGTTTTGGCCGGGTCGGCCTTCAGTGCCGAAGCGATATCTACCCAGTCCAGCGCATGCAGATGATAAAAATGGACCACGTGATCGTGGATCATCTGCGCTCCTGCGATTAGATTTCGCACCACGCGGGCATTTTCCGGCACCTCGATCTGCAATGCATTCTCGACGGCCCGTACGGCCGCCAGCGCGTGCACCACCGTGCAGACGCCACAGATTCGCTGCGCCCAAATCCAGGCCTCGCGCGGATCACGACCCTTGAGCACGAGTTCGATGCCGCGGAACATCGTTCCACAGCTCCACGCATCCAGGATTTTGCCGCCTTCGAGATTCGCTTCGATGCGCAGATGCCCTTCGATGCGGGTAACGGGATCTACGACAATTCGCGTCATTTTCCGTCCTCCCCGCGTTTTTCGTTCGCCTCGCCCAATGCCGGCGCAGGCATGATCGTTCTCACCAGGCCGTGTACCGTGACTCCCGCGAGTGTGGCCGCAGCCATCCCGATTCCCAGTTCCTCGGCTGATATTCTCGGTCCGATTCCCGGGATAGCTGGCAGTCGATCGTAAAACGGCGACATGTGATCCCAGAAGCGGGGCGACGCGCACGCGATACAACCGTGACCTGCGCGTACCGGCCAGCTGGTGTGGTCGTTCCACTGGACGATGGGGCAATTGAAAGTGGCCGAAGGTCCCTTGCATCCCATCTTGTAAAGGCACCAGCCCTGGCGATGTCCTTCGTCGCCCCATTCCGTTACGAATCTTCCAGCATCGTAGTGTGCACGGCGTTCGCACAGATCGTGAATGATGCGGCCATACGCAAACAGCGGACGGTTATAAGGATCAAGCGCGGGAATCTCGTGGAACGTCAGATAGTGAACCAGCAGCGCGGCCGTGTTCGCGGGGTTATGCGGGCAACCGGCCATATTCACGACTTTGAGACCGGGGATGGCCTCGTGCACTCCCAGCGCGTGCGTCGGGTCGGGGCCGGAACGAACCAGCCCGCCATCGAAGGCGCAGGCGCCCACCGCGATCGTGGCGGCGGCGTTGCCGCAAACTTCCCGCGCAATATCAATTGCGGTTCGCCCTCCGATGGTGCAGTAGATGCCGTCGTCGGCCATGGGAATCGCTCCCTCCACTACCACCAGGTACTTACCTTTTTCTTCTTTGACGATTCGCTCCAGTGTCCTGTTGGCAGCATCGCCCGAACCAGCCATCACCAGTTCGTGATATTCCCAGGACAACAGTTCCAGCACGATCTCCGCGACACCCGGATGATTCGATCGAAGCATGGATTCCGAGCAACCAGTGCAGTCCTGAAACTGTAGCCAGAGGAGCACGGGCTTTTGCGCCTGGCTGACCGCCGCGACGGCGCGGCCCAGATACCGGTCAGGCATCGCAAGGGTGGCCAGCATCGCCCCGCAGAACTTCACCACCTGACGGCGCGTAACGCCTCGCGCCATCAATGCATCGCTGAGAGTGCTTTGCGGGCTGAGCATACGCCATTGCGGGGTGCAAGCCGGCTGCCACTTTGGTGAACCATGTGCACTACTCCGGGTGGCTCTTATTGCGGGGCAGCCTTGAACCCTCGCGTTAAGGAGGTGTTGAAATGGACCGCTTGCCGGACGATAGGACTGCGCACGGTGCCGAGACGGAGCGACCGGTCCTGGCCATCCTGACCAGTCACTGGCTCAGCATCGCGGGCTCCGCCCTGGTGACTATCGCCGCCTGCACCTGGTTCCTGCTTCTGGTGACAAAGCTGGGTGCGCGCGAGTCGAATCCCTACGTCGGGATTCTTATCTTTTTTGCCATCCCCGCCATCTTTTTCGGCGGTCTCGCACTGATTCCCCTGGGCGCTTTTCTCGCACGACGCCGCATTGCTGCCGGACTTGCCGTCGAGCCGAATCGGCGAACTACATTGCGCCGCCTCGCCCTTTTTTTGAGTCTAATGACGCTGGCGAATCTGATCATCGGGAGTCAGGTCAGCTACCGCGCCGTGGCCCATATGGAGTCCAACCAGTTCTGCGGGCAAAGCTGTCACGTGATGAATCCGCAGTTTTTCGCCGCGGGTCAAAGCCAGCATCCGAATGTGGATTGCGTCGCGTGTCATGTGATCCCCGGTACGGCTGGTTTCCTCGCGGCCAAGGCGAACGGAACGCACCAGATGATGAAGGTCGTGCTCGATAGCTACCCGAAACCTCTGCCTCCCGCGCTGAGTTCGGGCAAACTGGCGCCAAGCGCGGAAACCTGCGAAGTCTGTCATTCGCGAACCGCCGTGAGTGAGCCTCGCCTGCGCATCCTTTCAAAATTCCAGGACGATCAGGCCAATACAGCGGTCAAAACAGTGCTGATGATGAAGATCGGCGGCGGGCGCGCCGGGGGGATTCACGGGGCGCATATGGGGCCCGGTGTTGAGATCCGCTATCGCGCCTCTGACGCGCCACGCCTTGTTATCCCGTGGATCGAATCGCGAAACGTCAATGGCGAGACAAAGACCTGGCTCGCCGAGGGCGCGAAAGATCCTGGCGGAGAGTCTGTCGTGATGGAGTGCGCCGATTGCCACAACCGCTCAGGCCACGCGTTTGAGACGCCGGAAGAAGCAGTAGACCGCGCCATGGCCGCTGGTCAGATTCCGGCCGCCCTGCCGTTCGCTCACAAGACCGCTGTTCAGGTTCTCAAGGCCGCGTATCCCAGTCAACAGGACGCGCTCACAAATATTCCGCTCGCATTCGCCGCGTTCTACCGCCAGTCTTTGCCCGATATTTCCAGCGCAAGGCGCGCCGACATCGAACGGGCGGGCAAGGCGCTGGCGGAACTGTATCGCAGCAACGTTTTTCCCGATCTCGGAATCAAGTGGGGTTCGTACCCCGATAACAATGGCCACGCCGGCAATGCAGGCTGCTACCGATGTCACGATGGCAGCCACTCGACTGTCGGCGCCGGCGTGAAAACCGCAATCTCGCAGGATTGCAGCATCTGCCATCAGACGCTGGCAGTGGAAGAGGCATCACCTGAAATCCTTCAGACCCTCGGCGTCGCGGCAGGTTCTCCGCAACCATAAAGGAGTATTTATCATGCGTAGCTTTGCAGTCTCAGTGGCTCTGGCGATTCTCCTTTCCACGGCCGGCTCAGCGGCGGACCCAAAGGCGGGCAAGATCGTTTACGATAAGTCCTGCAAGTCCTGCCACGGAGCCGATGGAACGCCGAATCCGGCCATCGAGAAGATGCTGAAGGTTAAGATGTGGGATCTGAAATCGAAAGAAGTTCAATCCCGCACCGATGCCGATCTCAGAAAAGTGAACATTGAGGGCGAAGGCAAAATGAAGCCGGTTGCCGGCATTACCGGTCCGGCCGTGGACGATCTGCTCGCCTACGTTCGCAGTCTTGCAAAGTGAGGCCACTCTTGCATGAGAGTATGGAATGGCCGCAAAGCGGGAAGAACGGAGGCGGATCTGCAACCTGAGGCGACCATCTTTCAAGATCCCCGGATCCGTTCGGTCCCTTGGCGCGATCTCGTTGTTGTTCGCGGCTGGGAAGTCGTTGCCGAACTCCTGCTGCCGTCCGTGTGGCTCTCCCTTTCACTCACCGCGGCCTGTCTCGGTTGGTATGTCGTCGCACTTGGTCTCTCGTTCATGTTTTTCCTTGCGGGCCTGCGTGTGGTTCATAATGCCTTTCATCACGCTCTCGGCCTGCCCCGGTGGGGAGACACAGCGGTTCTTTGGGCCATGAGCCTGATCATGCTGGGCTCACTGGACGCGGTTCGCTTCAACCATTTGCGACATCACCGGCTGATGCTTGGCGATGGAGACGTCGAAGGCCGAAGTGCGGAAATGCCCTGGTGGCGCGCGTTATTGTATGGCCCGGCGTTCACGGTGTTGCTGCACGTGACAGCGCTGCGTCGCGGCACGCGGCAACTGAAACTGAAAGTGATAGGTCAGTTGACGATGAGCGCGGTATGGATCGCGTTCGTGTTCGGCTATTCCGGCAGCGCCTTACTGCGCTATCACGTGCTTTCGATGGGCGCGGCGCACTGCCTCACGGCGTTCTTCGCGGTTTGGACAGTCCACCATCATTGCGATCGCACTCATTATCTGGCGCGAACCTTGCGAAACCGCGTGAAGAACGCAATCACTTTCGATATGTTCCGTCACATTGAGCATCATTTGTTTCCCGCGGTGCCCACCTGTCATTTGGCGGAGTTGTCCGTGCGACTCGACCAGGCCGCACCCGAACTAAAGCAGAAGATCGTTTTCTAAAGGTGAAATCACTCATGTCAAGTCAAATGATGTCAAGTCAAACGTTAGCCTTGCTCGCGGAAGTGGGCCGGGTTATGTTCGTAATCTACTTCATCGTGATGGGCAGCAGCCACCTGGTGAACTTCACCGAACATTCTGCGTTGCTGCGGCGCAAAGGAGTCCCGCTGCCGGTAGCTGCCACAGGCCTGACTGTCGTGATGATGGTGGGAGGCGGGCTTCTCGTTCTCTTCGACTGGCACAGGACGATCGGCGCGGCCCTCCTGGCCGGTATCATTTTCCCCGCGCCGTTCTTTCTGCATCATTTTTGGAATGAGACCGACTCGTATTCCCGCCTCAGCGAGTTTGCGCACTTCATCAAGGACATCTCTCTGGCCGGTGCGGCGTTGTTCCTGATGACGCTGCCTTGAGACCTGTGCAGCTGTCTTCCGAGAACGCCGGCCTTCAATGTACGAGGGCGGCATGAGCAATAATCCCGTTACTGGTTATAGCCCACGGTGCCACGCAATCGGGACAATTCCCAGGGCTCGGTAATGACTCGCAGATCGTCCACATTACCCCACGACACACATTCGGAACGCCCGAAACGTCCTAATCGGCCAGAGGGTTCGGTCGAATCTGGAAGTGGACCACTTTGCTTGTCGTTCCTTTTCCGGTCTCGCTATGGAAAGGCGTGCGGGTACCCCAGGTTGTCCAGACGCCCTTGCCTTTCCATCCCGCCTTCGGGTCGTCGATCCGGCCATCCATGCCTTTAGCGAAGAAGCCCAGTGGATAAGGCACGCGCAGCACAACCCATTTTCCGTTCACCAGAGCCAGCAGCGAGTCCGAAGAGTTTCCCGTAGCGATCGGCGTATTTTTACCGAGCCCCAGCGTATCGAACTGATCAACCCAGTCGTAGTAATGCGAGTCGGCGCTGCCGGAATCTTTCACCCCTTCAAAGTTCGGCCCCGGGCTCGGGTAAAGCGTCCAGCCTTCGGTGCACTGCTGACCTGTGGCCGCAGGTCCGTTCAGCGGACCTTTACATTTGCGGCGATCGAAGCTGGCCAAATGGCCGCTGCCCAGTACCACCCATGCGACTCCGTTGCCATCCACATCCATACCCCGCGGCGAGAAACCGGAAAAGGCAACTTTCGGATTGTTGTAAGGCACCTCGTAGTACTCAGCCAGCGCCGTCTCCGGCGGATTGCTGCCGGGATTCAGCCGCACGATCCCGCCGGGGAAACCCAGTACGCTGCCCCAGACCATTCCGTCAGGGCCGACCGCGAGCCCATAGAATGCAGCATTGAGACGTGTGTCTTTTGTCGAGTCGGCTACCGAGTTGACGATGGAAGAAGTACCCAGGCTTTCTCCGCTCGGCGCCGTCGCCACCCTCTGCTCTCCTTC
>CAIKAS010000344.1 GCA_903825445.1 uncultured Acidobacteriia bacterium | reverse complement strand
CCGTGCGATTGAGTACTACCGTCAAGCTGCTGGTTCGACGGCGCATAGCGTGCCGGCGGCCTTTGCGCAGCCATTCGCGCGGATGAAGCTGCACCGGTATTTGATGTCCAACGGGCGTTGAATGCCGGCGTCCGAGGTCTCAGAGATAGCGTATCCTTCTGAAATTACGCTGAAATGTCCTGAAATTACGCTGAAATGTCATGTTGCTAGTCATTGACACCGGGAGTTCCCTGTGATACTGTCTATCGCGATGGTACCTTTAGTACCGTCAGGCCTTGAGGGGGGTCAAAATGAGAGTGACGAAACTCCATGCAGTTGCAACATTCATTTGTCTGCTTGCGGCGCCATGCCAATGTCTGCTGGGCCAGACCATTACTAGTACGCTGCTTGGCACCGTACAGGATCCGGCGAACGCCGTCATCGTGGGAGCTGAAGTCCAGATAACGGACCAGGCCAACACGCAGACACGCAACATGAAGAGTTCCGCGGAAGGTCTGTTTCGTTTCGTGGATATTGAAGCGGGAAGATACACGCTCACGATTAAGGCTTCAGGATTCAAAACCCGGGTTCAAAAAGATATTGAAGTTCAAAGCAGCGACACCCGCGATTTGGGACGCGTCGCAATGGAGTTGGGAAATGTCTCCGACCAGATCACTGTAACGGGCGAGGTCGCGGCAATCGAGCTGTCCAGCAGCGCAAAGTCTCGCGAGGTAGATGACACCGAGATCGAGAACATGCCCGAGAGAGGCCGAGACATCTTTGGGTATATAGGCACGCTGCCAGGTATTATCGACACCTCGGCAACCAGCCGCAACTACAGCAATTCGTATTCAGCCGGTGGCTTGACGATGAACGGGAACCTCTCCATGATGAACGTGACCGTGGACGGGCTTACGGGCATGGACGTAGGCTGCGGCAATTGCCTGGTGGAAGGCAACGCGAACATGGATGCGCTTCAGGAAGTCAAAGTCCTGAGTTCCAACTACGAGGCGGAATACGGCCGGAATTCCGGCGGTACTATCATGCTGATCACCAAGAGCGGCACGCAGCAATTCCACGGTACCGGCTGGTGGACACATCGTCACGAAGATTTAAACGCCAATACGTATTTCAATAACCTCTCGAGCACGGCTAAGCCGAAGTATCGGTATAATGTCGCCGGCTGGAGTTTTGGCGGCCCGGTTTACATTCCCGGCCACTGGAACAAGGACAAGAAAAAGCTGTTCCTGTTCGGATCCCAGGAGTTTACCAATCAATATCCGGGCGCCAGTCTTGAGCAGCAGAACATGCCCACTCTGCTCGAGCGGGGCGGCAACTTCTCCCAGAGCGTCAACACGAACGGCGCTCTGATCGTCGTCAAGAATCCGACGACCGCGACGGCATACCCGGGTAATATAATTCCCCCCAGCACCTTCGATCCGACCGGCATTGGTTCGCAGATACTGAACTTTTTCCCCCAGCCGAATTATTTCCCGGCTCAAGGGAATCCCAACTTTAACAAGTACAACTTCGAGATCCTGAACGGCGGACAACACCCGATACGTAACTATGTGGGTCGCGCCGATATAAACATTACTTCGAAACTCAACGGCTATTTCCGTATGGTGAAAGGTACGGACACGACAGTAGACCCATTTGCGGGCTTCCCTTTCCCCTATTCGACGCAATTATTCACCGAGCCCGCGTTTAATTATTCGGGTGCGCTGACATACACGGTGACACCGACCATCGTCAACGAATTCAACTTCGGCAAGGCGGGTAGCGACTGGAACTATGCGTACGTCGATCCCACCAATCTGGCCCGCTCCGTCTTCGGATCGACTCAAACACCCGGAGGCCCGCCGCTGCTGTTCTCGAAAACCTTTGGGAATCCGGCGCAAGTCCAGAGTCTGGCCGACCCTGCTCACATGTATGACTTCATTCCGAATGTGAGCTTTGGAAGTATTCCATCGAGCGCGACCAGCATCTCCACACAGCGCGAGGCGCCGAACCCGGTTCACGACTATTCAGGTGTGGATAACATCAGCTGGATTAAAGGCAAGCATACTCTCAAGGCCGGCATCTACATGGAATATGACTGGAAATACCAACCGAATGGCCAGGGCTACCTGGGCAGTTATAACTTTGGTAATGACAGCGCCAACACCACGTTCGGCGCTCAGGATGGTTATGCGAACGCACTGCTCGGATACTTCGCCAGTTACACGGAGCAAACTGCGCGCGAGACGAATATTGTGGATTACTGGAACGTCGAGTGGTTTGTGCAGGACAACTGGAAGGTCAACAAACGGTTGACGCTCGATCTGGGTATTCGGTTCTACCATCAGACGCCGCAGGTGGACGAAAACGGCACCTGGGCCATATTCAATCCAGCGCAGTACAATCCCGCGACCCTGCCGCGGCTCTATGTTCCGTTTCTCACGAACACCGGGCAGCGGGTAGCCGAAGACCCGGCGACCGGCGGGCTGGCTCCGGCCGGGGCTATCGGAGCCTACGTGCCCGGAAGCGGGAACTTCGCCGATGGCATGGTTCCGCTGGCAAAAGGCCAGGACTCTTACACACAGAAGCCGCCGGTGGTGGCTGCGCCGCGCATAGGCTTCGCTTACGACCTTTTCGGCGACGGTAAGACCGCGCTGCGGGGCGGATTCGGTGTCTTCTATAATCGCGTCAACGGCAACTCGGTCTATGGGATGACGGGTAACCCGCCCAACTCATACAACGCGACACTGTATGACGGCACCATCCAGCAACTGACGCAACTGGGTTCTGGTGGTGGGTACATCGCACCCAGCAGTGTCAGCTGGTACAGCGATGGGCAGTGGGACTCGGAGAGAAACGCCAGCCTCGGAATCCAGCGGAACGTTGGCTGGAGTACTGTGCTGGATGCTTCCTGGGTGGGTACATGGGGAGTCAACCAGCCCTGGACTTATAACATCAATTCCATCCCGCTGGGCGCGGATTTCCAGGCGAAGAATGCCGACCCTACGAAACCGGGTTCGGTGTTGCCGTCGATATTTGAGCGCACCCTCTATCCTGGATGGGGTAACCTCACCCAGCAGGCATGGGGCGGACACACCAATTACAACTCGCTGCAAACCAGCCTTCGACACAGGCTGCAGCACGGCGTGGAAATCAGTGGGAACTTTACATGGGCACGTTCCATGGGCCTTACCAGCTTCCAGCCGCTGGTGGCTAACAATGCAGAATATAATTACGGGCCGACCAGCATTGATCGCCGCCGGGTACTGAACTTCAACTACACGTACCAGCTTCCACAACCGGGCAAACTGCTGCATAACAACTACCTTGGGGTTATCACGGATCACTGGGTCCTCTCCGGGATCACTACGATGCAGACGGGCTCGCCGTTTACGCCGTCCGCCGGGACATCGCCCACGGTAGACATAACCGGGTCTTCCAGCCTCGGCGCGCGCATTCAGGTGATTGGCGCTGCCCAGCCTAGCGGACCCGGCGCCAACTACCCTGTGAATAATGTTGGCCAGCCCACGTATTTCAATACTGCGGCTTTTACGATAGCTCCGGTAGGCACTCTCGGCAATGCGGGCGTTAATGCCCTGTATGGCCCGGGGTTTATGAATTTCGACGCCAGTATCGCCCGGCGGATTCCGGTGGGGAGCGAAAAACGTGTATTCGTGTTGCGCTTTGAAGCCTATAACATCTTCAACCATGCCGAGTTTAGTGGCCTGAATACGGGGGCGACGTATAACGCTTCCAATGTTCAGATCACCAATACCTTCGGTACGGCAAGTTCCACACGACCAGCGCGTATTTGTTCGGGCGTGCTGCGCTTCGAGTTCTGAGGTCGGCAGGCAATCCTGTGGCGGCGAACGAGGCCTTGCGGCCTGCTCGCCGCCACAGTTCCGTTTAACGGCAGGCAGCGTGGAGTTGTGGTCAGGGGTGATACGATTTAGGCGTTTGCCATGCCGTCGAAATAATTGAATTACGAAGGAGAGAAGATCATGCGTCGTAGAGATTTCCTGCCGGCTGTTGCCGCAGCGCCGGTTCTGCTGGCTCAGGCACAGGCGCCGCCCGCCGGACCGCCCGCTGTGGGTGGTTCCGGAGGCCGCGGCGGTTTTGGTGGTTCAGGCCGTGGCGGCGGACGTGGTGGCCCGCCTCAGCCGCTTCCTCCGTCGTCCGTTGCAGTGGCCCCTCGCAAAGGTCGCATTAAGCAAGGTGTGACGGGGGGAGTATTCGGCCGGCTTGGCACCCTGGAAGAGCAATGCCGAGAGGCGGCGCGCCTCGGCATCAAAGGCTATGATTTGATTAACACTCCCGAGCAGTGGGCCATTCTGAAGAAATACGGAATCACCCCCACGATGTATCAGCCCCCCGCCGGCGCTGGCATCGGCAACGGTCTCAACATCAAGGCGAATCATGACCGCCTCGAGGCCGTTATGCATTCGACCCTCGACGAGGCCGCCGCCAACGGGATTCCGAGCATCATCACATTTTCCGGAACGCGCAAAGGCATGCCCGACGCCGAGGGCGCCGAAAACTGCGTGGCGTTCCTGAACAAGGTGAAAGCCCACGCCGAAGACAAGGGTGTCAACATCTGCATGGAGTACCTCAACAGCAAGGTGAACCATCCGGATTACATGTTCGACCATATCGCCTGGGGCGTCGACGTGATGAAGCGAGTGAATTCGCCACGCGTCAAGATCCTCTATGACATTTATCACGCGCAGATTATGGATGGCGATATCATCCGCAACATCCAGACCAATTTTCAGTGGATCGGCCACTTTCACACCGGCGGCAATCCCGGTCGTCACGATATCGATGAGACTCAGGAACTCAACTACTCTGCGATTGCAAAGGCCATCGGTGACCTGAACTATACGGGCTACATCTCCCATGAGTACAGCCCCTGGCCAGGCCACGAACCAATCGCAGTGCTCGAAAAAGCGATTGAGATCTGCGACCAGTAGAAAAGGAGATCGCCAATGAACAGAAGCACCAAGTGGTTGGCCGCAGGTAGCTTGACAATTGCCGCCCTCGCCCTCACCCTCACCCTGTTCGCTCAGCCCCCGGGAGGCGGACGTGGTCCGTCAGGTGGATTTGGTGGCTCTGGCGGCCGTGGACGTGGAGGCGGCGGAGGCTTCGGTGGCGCGGGGTTCGTGCCCAATCCCACGTACGACAAGGAACCGCCGGTTCTGCCTGCTGACCTGAAGCCCGGCGGAGTATTGATCTATTCGAAAACCAATGGCTTCCGCGAAGAGGCGGCCCTTCAGGCGTCGGATACCGCACTTGCGGCCATCGCTCACGAACGGGGCTGGCCCTACTTCGTGACCGAAAACGGCGCCGTTATGAACAAAGAACAACTGGCGAAGTTTAAGGTTGTGGTCTGGAACAATAACAGCGGTGATACCCTTACGGCCGATCAGCGGGAAGCTTTCAAGACCTGGTTAGAAAACGGCGGTTCCTACGTCGGCACTCACGGCGCCGGTGGGGATCCCAAATACGACCCTCCTAACGGCCGTAGTTCGCTCGCCGATTGGCCCTGGTATATCGAGACGCTCCTCGGAGCTCAATTCACCAGCCATTCGCCACAACAGTTCGGTGACGCTCACGTGGAAGATACGAAGAGTCCGTTAACGAAAGGCTTGCCCGCGATTATTCATCGTTACGATGAATGGTACTCGTTCGCCTCGAACCCACGCAGTCTGCCGGGCTTCCACATTCTCGTAACGGCGGATGAGAAGAGTTATAACCCGGGCCGCTCCACCATGGGCGCCGACCATCCTCTCGCCTGGTGGCATTGCGTCGGCAAAGGGCACGTATTCTATTCCGCGCTCGGGCATGGAGGCATGATGTACGCTGAACCCGTCATCCTTCAGCTTTATGGAAATGCGATGGCGTGGGCGCTCTCTGAGAGCGGCCAGAACTGCGCCGCCGGTAAGTAAAGAGGGCGTGGGTGCTCCGCCTCCTTCTCTGTGCTCTGGCAGCATCCTTTGCGTTTGCGGCAGGTTCATCTTTCAGCGACGGCCTGGATGCGCTGAAACGTGGCGACTTCCCCACTGCCGAGCGCATGCTCAAAGCGGAGATTCAGTCGCATCCGAATGAGGTGGAAGCGCTCAGCTTGCTGGGCGTCGCGCTCGATAGTCAGAAGAAGTTCGCGGAAGCTGATGCGTTCCATCGCCGCGCGCTCGAACTCGCACCGAAATCCAACAGCATTCTGGATAAATACGCCAGCCATCTGCTGGTCAAAGGGGATGAATCCGGCGCGCGCTCGACCTTCCTCAAGTCCCTCGCGCTGGACCCGGCGGACGGTTACGCTAACCTCCAGCTGGCCGAAATGTCGCTCAAGGCCAAAGACGGACCCGAGGCTCTGACGTATCTGAACCGTCTCTCGGCCGAGCAGGCAGGTCGGCCGGAGGTTGTGTCGCGACGTGTGGTTGCTCTGGAACTGACTGGCCGTTACGCTGACGCCAACACAGTGGCCGCATTGTTCCGGAATAACTCTGAGTGGAATGCTTCGACAGGCGGCGCCCTCGCCGATGCAGGTGAACTGAACGGGGCGGAGACGCTTCTTGAGAGCGCTCTGGCCGCCAGTCCCTCCAGCTTTCCGCTGCTGGTCGGTTTGGGCGTGGTAGCGTCTCACACGGGCCACTACACGCGCTCTCGTGAGGTGTTGGAAGCTGCTCTCCGGCAGCAACCGCGTAATGTGGATGTGCTCTACAGTCTCGCTTACACGTGTGACGCTGCCAAACAGAACGTGGATGCTTTTCATCTGCTGGTTCAGGCGGCCCAATTGGCTCCCGGGCGAGCCGATATACAGAGGGCGCTTGCGATCGCTGCCGGAAACCTCGGCGAATACAAGGCTTCCGCCGCTGCCTGGGATGCTTATGTGCAACTCGATGCAACCGACGATACCGCTCGGCGCGAACGCGGTTTCGCCCACGCTCATATCGGACAATTCGACGCTGGTCTGGTGGACCTGCGCTGGTACGTAGCACGGCATCCAGACGATGCGGAAGCCTGGTATGAATTAGGTGTTGTGGAGAGCGCGAAGGACCCGGACGCTGGAATGTCCAGCCTGGATAGAGCAATTGCGCTCCAACCCGATTTCGCAGCTGCGCGATCGGTTCGGGGCGCTGTCTATTACCGGGAAGGCAAGCCCGAAGCTGCTTTGCCGGACCTCCAACTCGCCGCTTCCGTGCAACCCGGTAGCGCCATGATCCAATACCGGTTGGGACAGGTTTATCTTGCGCTGGACCGCCTCAGCGATGCCTTGCGTTACTTCCGTCGCGCTGCTGAACTTGCACCGAACGATTACCCGGCTCAGGTCCATCTCGCAAACGCGCTCGCCGAGGCCGGCCAGACTGCCGAAGCGGACAAGATCATGGAAAGGATCCGGAATTGGCCGGTGCGCAAAGATGCGTCATCGGCCGATCTTCCGGATCCACTGAATCTCATTGGCGGCAACGCAACTTCGCCCTAGAGTTCCTCTACTTTGCCAGCGTGAACGCGTATAGCGTGTTGCCTGCGCCAACTAAAATGTATTGGCTGCCGTCCAGTTCCCACGTGGATGGCGGGACGCGGACCGCTGCCTGTAACTTCGTGTGCCACAGTGCATCGCCGGTCGTGGCATTGAGAGCCTCCAGGAAAGAACCAGGTGCGCCGGTGAAGATCAGATTGCCGGCCGTGGAAAGCAGGCCAGAGTTGTTACCACCTTCCCATGGATGGCTCCATTTGATCTTGCCGGTCTGGTAGTCGATTGCTTCGAGCATTGATTCCGACCAGCCGCCGCGGTCGTTGCCGCCCCAGCCCTGCGGATTGTCGCTATCGTCGTAGATGTAATAAACGCTGAAGGCGTGGTTAGCGCTCACGTAAAACAATCCGGTTTGCGGGCTGAAAGTCGGCGGATACCAGTTCGTCGCTCCGCCCTGATTGGGACTCACCAGGGCACCCGAAATCGACGGAAACATATCTGGATTGGGAATCGGCTGGCCTTTCGCGTCATAGCCCAGTGACCAGTTCGTCTTCACGAATTCGGTATGCACGTAAGCTTTGCCGGTCACGCGGTCGAGCACAAAAAAGTGACCGTTGCGCGCGGCGATGGCGAGAAGTTTGCGGGGCTGACCCGCGATTGTGCCATCGAACAACACGGGCGCCTGCGTAGCATCCCAGTCGTGAGTGTCGTGCGGTGAAGTCTGGAACCACCACGCCAGCTTCCCGGTAGCGGCATGCACCGCGACAACGGAAGCCGTGAAGAGATTGTCTCCCTTGCGGTTCACATTGGCGATGACGGGCTGCGGATTGCCCGTGGTGACATAAATCAGGTCGGTATCGGGGTCGTACGTAATCGGCTGCCATGTCATGCCGCCGCCGTGCGATGCCATATCCACATTGGGCCAGGTCTCCATCCCGGGGTCACCCTTCTTCTGCGGCACGGTGTAGAAGCGCCATTGCAGCGCGCCGGTTTCCGGGTCGTGCGCCTCGATGTAGCCGGCGATGTCGAGATCGTCGCCGCTTACGCCGGATATCACGTGGTTCCCCACGACCACGGGGGCCACGGAGCAGTAATACATCTGATCGATATCGGCAATGACTTTCGCCCAGCGGAGTTTGCCGTCTGTCTTGTTCAGCGCGACCAGATTGCAGTCCGGAGTTTCGAAGTAGACGAAGTTGCCGAACATCCCCATACCGCGGTTCGAGAAGTGGCGTGCGCCCTTGCTTTGCCAGGTGTAGTGCCAGATCTGTTTGCCCGTGTGGGCGTCGATGGCGAAAGCATGGTCCTGCGTGGAAATATACAGAACTCCGTCCGCCATCAGCGGTGTTCCGCTGGGATTGTTGCCGCCCGGATCGCCTGAATCTATCCTGAACGTCCAGGCCTCGGTCAGCGATCCGACATTCTTATCGTTGATCTTTGTCAGCGTACTGAAGCGGCGCCCGGAATAATCGCCGTTATAGGTCGGCCACGTTTCGGCCAGCGGGCCTTTTTGCGCGTACAGCGCGGCCCCCGCCAGCGTGAGAGCAAGGGCAGAAGTGAGAATGGCGTTGAGTCTGATCATTTCACTGTCTCCAGATAAACCACAAGGTTGTGAATGTCGCTGCTTTTCAGTCGATCGAGCATTTCGTGATGAGCAGCCAGCGGATCGTGCTTTACCAGCTTCAGGGCCGGGGTTCGGGTCCAGTGAGTCACTTTACCATCGGCGTCGCGCACCTGCACGTCGAAATCGTCCAACTGGACGATCGTGCCGGTCACGGCCGGTCCATCCGGCGGCGTCACAGTCAGGGTGACCGGGTTTGCCGAAGCTCCACCACCACCACCGCGGCCACCTCCGCGGCCCCCGCCTCCAGGGAAAAGCATGGCCTGCTGCAGATTCACGGAATCGGGATATTTCGTGCTGATCGCGAACAGACTCAGGGGTGCACCGGCGGTTAGCGCGTGGCAGGTGGCGCACTTGCCATCACCGTGGAAGTAAGCGTTGCCCGCAGCGACGTTGCCGGTGACTTTGTTAATGCCTGTGGGTGAGCGCTTGAGCGCATCGTCCACGCGTTGTTTCAGGAAGTGCGAGAGGTCGACCACCTGATCAGAGCTAAGATCGGCGCTGCTTTTCTTGCTCTGTAGGGGATGGCCTTTCTTAAGAAACGGGCCGAGCACGGAACCGAAGCGGTCTTTTAGGACGACATCGGATCGCACCAGATTGGCGCCTTTTTCGCTGCCGTGAGCGGTGGGGCCGTGACAGTCAACACATTCAGCGGCATACAGGGTACGGCCGCGGTCCGCAGCGGCGGCATCCACCACTTGTTTGTCATACGGGCCGACGCCACCGTTACCGCCGCCGCGCGCCGGGCCGGAGGCGCCCTGGGGGCGTTGCGCCAGAAGAGTTGCAGCGGCGAGCAGGGCCACTGCGAATAGTCGAGTCATCCTGATTGTTCCTTTCGGTGAATTAATTGTATATCGCGCGGAGGCTGATTCCTAACTGAAATTTCAGGCCGATAGAACCCCGCGCTGGGCTCGGCGGTACATAGCCGCAGCGAAAGCCGTCAGACTGCGAGGGATGCTGGGTTTATTGGGAAGACGGAGCGGGAGACGGGGGTCGAACCCGCGACGTCCAGCTTGGGAAATCGAACGTAGATTGAAAATACAACACATAGCGTCTACGGCGTCAATACAAAGCGATAGCAACTCGTCTATTTTCAATGGCCTGTTCCAACGCTCCTCTTAATGGAGCAGTAATGGAGCAGAAGAACTCGCACGAAAGCCAACCGGGACAGTGCGCGAAATTGAAGGCCGCACTCTATCTCAGAGTGAGCACCCGCGCCGACAAGCGCGACGATGACGCAGCCAAACAACGCAAGCGGCAGGAAGTGGACAACCAGCGCCGCCAGTCGCGGCAATTCTGCGACGATCAGGGCTGGCAGGTTGTAGACAAGTACATCGACGAAGAGTCGGGAGCCAAGTCCGACCGCGCCGGTTTTCTCCGCATGTGGCAGGATGCCCGCCGGCGCAAATTCGACGTTCTGTTGTTTTGGGCGCTCGACCGCTTCTCCCGCGAGGGCGTTCTCGAAACCCTCAACTACCTCCAGCGTCTGACATCCTACGGGATCAACTGGCGCTCCCACACAGAGCAATACCTTGACTCAACCGGCATCTTTCGTGAGGCCGTCATCGCGATCCTCGCCGCCGTCGCGAAGCAGGAAAGAGTCCGAATCGGCGAACGCACCCGCGCCGGGCTGGACCGTGCCCGCGAAAAAGGAACCCGCAGGGGCAGACCCATCGGCACGCCCCGTCTGATTCTCTCCCGCGACCGCGTTATGGAGCTTCGCAAGGAAGGCCATTCCTGGCGTCAGATCGCCCTGAAACTGAGCGCCAGCATCGCGGCGATACGGAGAGCCACAAAGAGGAAACGGACCGAATTAGGGCCTGCCAAAAAGGGGGTACCGAAACCAGCCATGCTTAACGACAGAAACACGCCACTTCGCCCGCCGCTCCGGCCACCAGCCCAACCCCTGCCTAAAGAGCCCGTTATCGGCAATGTGACTTCGGATGCCGGGGGTTTAAACCTCCTCTTGCAGCGTGGCGCGCGAAATTCAGCGTATGGCACGGAAGACGCCGGGACATGCCAGGCACACCTCGGGACATTTGCGATTTGTCTCGACGCCTCTTCAATATCCTCTTCAATATCAGGTGGCACAACACTCCAAAGAAGTATAAAATAAACAACCGTAGATGAGGAAGATAGTTACTCGTTTCGCCATGCTGCCTCTACTGGTGGCGGTGGCGCCGGCGCAGCGGGCATGGCAGGAACTTACTCTGCCCTCGCTGAATGAGGTTGCAGCGAATTTCAAATCGCCGCCACGCGAATATGGCGCCATCCAGCCGTTCGCCAGCTGGAATGGTTCAGACCCCGTCGAAGTCCGGGCGCGCATCGTGCGGGATCTCGACCGGCTTGTTACGAACGGAATCTTTGTGGTGAACCTTTCACCGGGCCGCGGCGCTCCGCAGTACCTTTCTCCGGAGCACATGGAGCAAGTGAAGTTCACGGTGCAGGAAGCGGCGAAGCGCGGAATGCGGCTCTGGATTCAGGACGAGTCGGATTATCCGAGCGGATTCGCCGGCGGCAACATCAGCAGACAGGTTCCGGAATTGAGCATGCAGGGCATTGTGGCGGACATCCGTGTCCACGTGGTTCCCGGACAGACCCTGACTATGCCGGCGCCGCCGGACACATTGGCCATTTTCGCTACAAAAACTTCCACTGACCAGAGAATTCAGGGCGTCATTCGTATTCCGGTACCGGAGAACGGCCAACTCCGATGGACCGTGCCGGCGGAAGGTTCTACGCCGAATGAGCCGCGTCTTACCTGGGAAGTGACTTTTGTCCGGCATATTTACGTCAGTTCACCCACGCGAAATTTCAACCGCGAAGACGGGACCCGGGCCAAGGACGCTCTGTATTCGCTGATCGACTACCTGGATCCAGAGGCTACGCGCGCCTTCCTGAGGATCACGCACGAAACCTATCGCCAGGCCGTGGGCGATCAGTTTGGCAAGACTGTACTCGGTTTCTTTGGAGACGAGCCGGACTACAGCAGTTCCATTCCGTGGACTCCGCAATTGCTGGAGGAATTCCAGGCGCGCAAGGGTTACGATCTGAAGCCTTACATTCCCTCGTTCTTCCTGCCGCGCGGCCCCGCGGAGGATGAAGAGACGCGACGCGCCCGGGCCGACTACGCCGATGTCTGGAGCGCCATTTTCCAAAACAGCTTTTTCGCGGAACGGGCCGAATGGTGCAAGAAGTACAACGTTGAGTACCTTGTGCATCTGAACCATGAGGAAACCATGCAGGCGCTTGAGCGCAGCGAAGGCGACTACTTCCGTGACAACCGCTACGTGGAAGTGCCGGGCATCGATAACCTGAACCAGCTGGTGCCTTCATTGGTTCACACGCCGGACGGCACATGGAATGTGAACAACAACTTCCCCAAGCTGGCGTCGTCTGCAGCGCATCTCTTCGGTAGACCCAAGGTCTGGGCTGAAGAGGGTGGCGGCCTGGGAATCGACGGTAAGTACCAGCTGGATTTCCAATTGGTGAGGGGCGTCACGGCATTGCAACTCCGTGTCCCCATTCTGCGCGGCACTGGCGGAGGCGATGCCAATGCGATACCGCCCGTCGTGCCGCCGCAAGCCGCGATGGTGGCGTGGTACGCCAATCGGGCCGGTTACCTGATGGCGATAGGGCGACCCGCTGCGCAGGTGGCTTTGTACCATCCTGGCAACAGCATCTGGATGGGCGATGCGGATGCAGATCGGAGCACGACAAAGCTGGGCTGGCAACTGTTCGAGCATCAGGTGGACTGGGATTATTTCGACGAACAATCGCTCAGTTCAGTGGCCACCATCGAAAGCGGAGGCTTTAGGAATCTCAGCGGACAGACCTACAAGGTAATCGTGTTTCCTTCGATGACGGTGATCACGCGCACCGGACTGGAGCGGCTACGGGCTTTTGTGACAGCCGGCGGCAAGGCGATCTTTGTCGGCAAGGCACCGGGTCTGATTGTGGACAAGACGTTCATGAACGCAAAGGAAGTCCCTGACTTGTCTTTCGCGACGCTGATCGAACCTTCCGGCGATATTACTGCACGGGTTCTTGCCGCCCTGCCGAAACCCGACGTGAAGGTGGATTCCGATTTCCCGCGGCTGACGTATACACACCGCAGCTGGCGCGATGCGGAAATGTATTTTTTCTTCAATGAAAGTGACAAGTCCGAATCGCGCACGGTTACCGTTGCGGGCCATGGACAAGCGCAGGCGTGGGATCTGGGCACCGGTGAGATCCATGCGATCGGTGGGGCAATGCAGGGGGGAGATTCGGTGACTCTTCCGCTGCTCCTGGGACCGTACGAGGCAAAGGTCGTCGTGGTTGGCACAATGCCTGCCGGTGTCGCCGCCGCCGAGCCGTCCTGGGCAGTCGGCCAGACGCTGGCGGAACTGGATGGCGATTGGACCGTGGAACTTGAGGGAAAACAGCTGACGACGCCGCTCAAATCCTGGGAATCGCTTGGCGTTGCTTTGTCAGCGGGCCCGGCGAAGTATCGCAGGCAATTCATGAATCCCGCCGTTCCGCCCGCCGGTGGCAGTGCCAGGCGACTGTTCCTCGAAATATCGGACGTTCACGAATATGCGAAGCTGACCGTGAACGGCACGGAGTTGCGCGCGCTGGCCTGGCAGCCTTATCGCTGGGAAGTCACGAACCTGTTGAAGCCGGGCTCTAACGTTTTAGAATTGGAAGTGCGCGCGACATCGTCAGGCACACCCACCGCTGGCACACCGGCGCCCGCGACCGGGGCAGGTGGACGAGGCAACGCGCCGGTGGTGAGTTCCGGCTTGCTCGGACCGGTTCGACTCGTGGCTCGTTAGTTTGCGGCTTCTACTTGACGGGTCCGAGTCGGCTCGTGCCGATGGCGATATCGTCGTAAAAGACGTCGAACGCCTGCGGCACCGCTCCCCAGACCCGCGCGCCAAATCCGGCTTCCACAAGGCCGCCCACCAGTTCCTTGTTCGTGTCCGACCCCTTGGGCCACTTGAACTCGGCAAAGTCCGTCTTCTGATCGCCCTGAATCATATGCGAGAGTTGCCCGTCCACCCAGATTGTCAGCGTGCTCGGATCGTCGTTGAACTCCCATTCGAGCAGAAACCATTTGTCGAAGGGAGGCGCCTCCGCATGGCGCACATCTTCCCCGCGTCCTTGGCCGCGCCCCGATTTGTTTTCCTGATAGGAAGGTTGAAACGTGCCCTTCTGCATGCCGATCTCTTCAAACTTTGAAATGGGCCAGCCAGCGGCACCGGCAAGGGTCAGCACAGTGTGGCTCGGCGGAATCGCGGCGGAGATTTTGACGTAGGCGCGTCCGAACAAATGAGTCTTCACAACGTCGGGTAGCTTCGGATTAATGATGAACGCATAGCTCGAAGGCGCCATTTCCGGATAGTGAACCTGAAGCGCGTACTTGCCGTGGGCCACCTGATCCTGCTGCACGGATATGGTCGCGACGCCCTGCGTCCTCTGATCCCAGACGGCGGGGTCGAGCTTGCCCAATTCAAAATCTTCGGTGAAAACAGGCTTCTGCGCGAACAGGCTGACTGCGCCCAGCGCACCTGCGAGAAGCAGGATGGACTTCCTGGCGAACAATAATTTCAGGGTCATGAGTCTCCTTCGATCCTCAACATCATATAACGAAACCGAACCGTGGATGTCTCGGGTTGCGCCGTCAGCCGATGCAAGAGCTTATACCCGACTTAAGAAGTTCACACACGTATGAGCGGGGCCGCGTGCCGGTCTTGAGACGCGATTCCCGATGAAACGCCTCACACCCGATCCCCTCGCTGCTGTACCTCCGTGCTGACATGTCAGGCCGAAATCTAGTATATAATCGGTGCTGCAATCCGGGAAGGGATCCCGGTGCGGAGGAGCCGCAGCTTTGACGTCACGTTTCGCGTACGTTGCGATACCCCTGTTGATGCACGTGTACCTGGCCGTCGCGGCGACGACAACCTCCGCTAAGGATGCCACGCTGGAACAACAGTTCGACCAGAATGTGCGTCCGTTCGTGACTGAATACTGTTCAGCCTGCCATAGCGGCGCAATGCCAGCCGCCAGTTTCGACCTTCTGCAGTTTTCCAGTCTGGGATCGGTGGTGACGGACTATCCCCATTGGGCGCTCGTGCGGGAAAAGCTCTCCGCCAAAGCGATGCCACCCGCGGGGATGCCCCAACCACCGGACGACGCGCGGCAACAGGTGATCGATTGGGTTGGAGCCATGCTGAAGAATCAGGCGCTGAAGCACGCCGGCGATCCGGGCCCCGTGCTCGCGCGCCGGCTGAGCAACGCGGAGTATGACTACACGATTCGCGACCTCACCGGAGTAGATCTCCGTCCGGCAAAGGAGTTTCCCGTCGATCCCGCGAATCAGGCGGGCTTCGATAACTCCGGCGAGTCTCTGACCATGTCGCCCGCGCTGATGTCCAAGTATCTGGACGCCGCGCGCCAGATCGCAGATCATATGGTTCTCAAACCGGACGGGTTCTCATTCGCTCCCTACCCCATGCTTGTCGAGACTGATCGTGAGAAGTATGCCATCCAGCGGATTATCGATTTTTACGCCCGGCAACCTACCAACTTCGCCGACTATTTCGAGGCCGCGTGGCGCTACAAACACCGGTCGGCCCTGGGTAAACCGACGGCGACCCTAGCCAGCGTCGCAGCGGAGGCGAAGGTGAGTCCGCGGTATCTGCCGATGATCTGGCAGGCGCTGGAGCAGACGAAAGAGGACGTTGGTCCGCTTGTGAAGTTGCAGGCGATGTGGCGGGAACTGCCGCCGCCGAAGGGCAATCAGCCGGCACTGGCCCACGACGGCGCTGTCCACATGAGTGACTTCGTGAAACAAATTCGCCGCCACACCGAAAAACTGTTCAACCCGCCATCTATCCCCGGGATGAACGCCAACTTCCAGCCTTTCGTGGTCTGGCGAGACCGTGAGATTGCAGCACACCGCCGGGATTTCGATCGGACAGCGCTACGGGTTGAAGATGAACCGCCGCCGGGCGACTTCATCGTTACGCAGGGGCCGACGTTCGGCGGCGGCGAACAGGCTGCGGTAAAAAAAGCAATCGCAGACTATATTAAAGACCGGCAGACCGATCCCGATCTGGTTGTCCCCGCCGGAGAGCGCGCCCGCTATGAAGCCGCATTCGCGCGCTTCAGTTCAGTGTTTCCTACCGGTTTTGCCCTGCCTGAGCGTGGCCGCTTCTATCCAATCACCACGATCGATCAGGGCCGGTACCTGGGCGCCGGCTTCCACAACGTGATGGGATACTTCCGCGACGACGCGACGCTGAGCGATCTCATCCTGGATGAGGCAGGGAAGAAGGAACTCGACACGCTCTGGCAGGAATTCGATTTCATCTCCGACTACACGATTCGGACGTGGCAGCAGTTCATTTTCAACGGCGGAGGCGGGAACCGCGGCTCTACCGTTGAGCGGCCGTCCTTCAACGACTCCACAACGCAACAGGTTGTCTTCAGCTATCGGGATGCCTATCTCCAAACGGCGCCGCCCGATAACGCGGCGGTGGCGCAGGCGCTGAAAATCCACTTCGATGGCATTAACTCCGAGATCCGGTGGGTGGAAAAGGCGCGTACGGATGCGGAGCCGCGCCATCTGGATGCGTTATTGAAATTTGCATCGCGGGCCTATCGCAGACCGCTTGCGAAAGATGAACGCGACGAGATACTGGCCTACTACCGCGAACTTCGGGAGAAGAGCCACCTGACGCATGAAGAGGCGATACGAGGCTCGATCGTCAGCCTGCTGGTCTCGCCGGATTTTCTGTATCGCCTGGATCTCACCGATGATCTCACCGATG
>CAIKAS010000343.1 GCA_903825445.1 uncultured Acidobacteriia bacterium | reverse complement strand
GCCCGTGTTGTGCTTTCGGGGCATGTGCGGCCTGCGTTGGCGGTTGCGAGCGATTTGGGGCGCGTGGACGCTTCGCTCGTGTTGCGGCATGTCACCTTGCTGTTGCAGCCATCGGCGGCGCAACAGGCGGATCTTGAGCGATTGCTGGCAGATCAACAGGATTCAGCTTCGCCTCTCTACCATCAGTGGCTGACACCGGAACAATATGGGGCGCGGTTCGGGTTGCCGGATGCGGATGTTGCGCAGGTGACTTCGTGGCTGGCCAGCCGGAATCTGACAGTGGATTCGGTGGGACGCGGCCGGACCACTATCGCTTTCACAGGCGCAGTGCGCGATGTGGAGGCGGCGTTCGGGACGGAGATCCATCGATACAGCGTGAATGGCGAAACGCATTTCGCCAATGCGGGTGAGCCATCGGTGCCGGCTGCGCTTGGCGGGATGATTCGGGTGATTCACGGGCTGGACGATTTCAAGCTGAAGCCACGGTCGGTGAAATCGCTGCAGCCGATTATCAACAGCCCACTTTATACTTCGCTGACTACGGGTTATCATTTTCTTGCACCGGAAGACGTTTCTACGATCTTCGATATCGCACCGCTTTATAACAGCGGGTATACGGGGAAGGGGCTGACGATTGCGGTGGTGGGGCAGACGGCGATCAATCTGTCGGATATCCAAGAATTCCGTACGTATTTCAATTTGAGTGCGAACGATCCGAAGCTGGTTTTGGTGCCGAACACGGGGACACCTGGCATCAGCACCGGTGATTTGGGCGAGGCGGATCTGGATTTGGAATGGTCGGGGGCGATTGCGCGCGATGCGTCGATTCTGTTTGTTTATTCGAATGATGTGGTGACGTCGGTTGCGTACGCGATTGATCAGAATCTGGCTCCGGTGATATCGATGAGCTACGGGGAGTGCGAGGCGCTGGCGGGGAGCGCCGGACTATCGACCATGAATTCATACGCGCAGCAGGCGAGCGCACAGGGGATTAGCTGGATTAATGCCGCGGGTGATAATGGCGCAAACGATTGCTTTGGGCAAGCATCGCGAGTGCCGAATGGATTGTCAGTGGATGAGCCGGCGAGCGTGCCTTACGTGACGGGAGTGGGCGGGACCACGCTGACGGAAGGCATCGGAAACTACTGGAATGCGACGAACAGCGGCAACCATGCGTCGGCGCTTTCGTATATTCCGGAGAACGTGTGGAACGACAGTGTGGCGGACGGTACGCCATCGGCGGGAGGCGGCGGGGCGAGTACTTCATTCGGCAAGCCCACGTGGCAGACAGGGCAGGGAGTACCGAGCGACGGGGCTCGCGATGTGCCGGATGTTGCGATGCCCGGGTCGGCGGACCATGACGGCTACATGGTTTATTCGGCAGGGGAATTGGTGGTGTACGGCGGCACATCAGTGGGTGCGCCGGTATTTGCGGGAATCACGGGACTGCTGAATCAATATTTGGTGGCGAACGGGTTGCAGAAGACAGCGGGACTGGGGAGCCTGAATCCGCAGTTATATGCGCTCGCGAAGAATGTGCCGGGGGCGTTCCACGACATCACGGTGGGGAATAACAAAGTAGTGGCGTGCGGGTCTGCGAGCTGCAGTGCGACGCTGGTGGGTTACAACGCAGGAACGGGCTACGATCAGGCGTCGGGACTGGGGTCGGTAGATGCGTTTAACTTTGTGGCGTCGTGGTCGGCTGGCGGGAGTTCTGTCAAGACTGCTCCTGTAGTGCAGTTGACTTCCAGCGTGAGTGCTCTGCCGGCGACCGCTTCGACGGTTTTGACGGCGACGGTTACGGCAGTGGGCGGGAATGCTCCGACGGGATCGGTAACGTTTTGGGTTGGCGGGACTGCGTTGGGGACGACGGCATTGAGCGGGGCGGGGTCGGCTGCGCTCACGGTTACGGGTTCGCAATTAAGTGCGGGCGCACCGGAAACGACTGCGCTGGCACAGCCCGCCTCCAATGGCGACGATGCGGGATTGGTGCCGATCGTTTCGGCGGTATACAGTGGCGATTCGGTATTTGCGGGAGCGGCTGCGACGACATCTGTCACGGTGCTTTCGGCGACGGCGCTGGCTGTCAGCGGCGTGACGAGTGCGGCATCTTATCAGCGTTCTTATGCACCGGGAATGATTGTGGCGTTGTTTGGGGCGAATCTTTCGGGGAGCACGCCTGCGGTGCCGGGGAGTCCGCTGCCGACGCAGTTGGGCGGGACGACGGTGACTTTGAATGGAATCGCGGCGCCGCTCTATTATGTTTCACCGACGCAGATTAATTTTCAGATACCTTATTCGATCGCGGGGAATACTTCGGCTGTGGTCAAGGTGACGTCGAACGGGCAGACGGGGACGAGCCAGATGCCGATTTCGGTGAATGCGCCGGAGATTTTCGCGGATGGGAACAATCTGATGGTTCCGTATCAGACCACGGGGCGGGGCGATACGGTCTATTTGTTTGCGACTGGCGATGGGCTATTCACGACGCCACAAGTCACGACAGGGGCCGTGCCTTCGGCCGGAACGCTGAGTGTCGCGCCGACGAGCGCGATTGTGACCGTAGGTGGAGTGATGGCGGCGACGACGTTCGTTGGTGTGCCTGCGTGGTCAATCGGGGTGACGCAGATTAATTTCACGATTCCAGCGAATGCTCCGTTGGGGAAGCAGCCCGTGGAGGTGATAGTGGGGAGCGGGATTAGTTCACCGGTGTACGTTACTGTGACACCTTAGAAAAGTCAAAAACTTTTGGCCGCAGATGCACGCGGATAGGGCAGAAAGGCTGTACAATTTCTGCATGACTATTCCACGAGTCTTGGTCTTGATGGCGGTTGCCCTTTGCACTTTTGCGGCGGATGTTGCGGGGAAGCTGACGGGGACGGCGGCGGGTCCACAGGGTTCGGTGGCAATCACAGAGGGCAAAGTGAGTGGGGACGACGTTGCTTTCGTCGAGAACATGAGCTTCCGGGGAATGAACATTCGGATTGAATATTCCGGCAAGATTGTGGGCGATGAGCTGCGACTGACGCGCAAGGTTGGGGAGTTCGCTACCGAAGAACTGGTGGCGAAACGGGTGAAGTGAAGCTTTCACGGCGGGGTTTCCTTGCTGCTACCGCGGCGGCGGCGCAAGTGAAGGCGTTCGAGCTTGATGAGATTACGATCGCGCAATTGCAGGCGGGGCAGCGAGCGGGCAAGTATACGGCGCAATCGCTGCTGGAGAAATATCTGGCGCGGATTCAGGATGTGGATCGGGCCGGCCCTGCGCTGCGCGCGGTGATCGAGACGAATCCGGATGCGATGGCGACCGCACAGGCTCTGGATCAGGAGCGCAAGGCGAAGGGCCCGCGCGGGCCGTTGCACGGGATTCCGATCCTTATCAAAGACAACATCGATACGGCGGACCGGATGATGACGACGGCGGGGTCGCTGGCGCTGGAAGGTTCGATCGCAAAGCGGGATTCATTTGTGGCGCAGAGGCTGCGGGCTGCGGGCGCGGTGATTCTGGGGAAAACGAATCTGAGTGAGTGGGCGAATTTTCGTTCGACGCATTCGACGAGCGGTTGGAGCGGTCGCGGTGGGCTGACGCGGAATCCATACGCGCTGGACCGGAATACGAGCGGGTCGAGTTCGGGTTCGGGCGCGGGAGTGGCGGCGAATCTGTGCGCGGCGGCGCTGGGGACGGAGACGGACGGGTCGATTGTGTCGCCTTCGGCGATGAACGGGCTGGTGGGGATCAAGCCGACGGTGGGGTTGATTGGGAGGTCGGGAATTATTCCGATTTCGATTAATCAGGACACGGCGGGTCCGATGGCGCGGACGGTGGCGGATGCCGCGGCGCTGTTGACGGCGCTGGCGGGGGTAGACCCGAACGATTCATACACGCAGGCCGGGGCGGGGAAAGCGTCGCAGGATTACACGAAGTTTTTGGATGCGAACGGGCTGCGCGGGATGCGGATTGGAGTGGCGCGGAAGTTTTTCGGATATAGCCGCGATGTGGATGCGCTGATGGAATCGTCGATTGCGGAGATGAAGCGGCGCGGGGCCGTGATGGTGGATCCGGCGGATTTGCCGACGCACGGGAAGTTCGATGACAGCGAGTTCGAGGCGATGCTGTATGAGTTCAAAGACGGGCTGAATCGGTATTTGAGCGGGACGGCGGCGCAGGTGAAGGTGCGGTCGCTGGATGCGCTGCTTGCGTTCAATGAGAAAAATCGCGCGCGGGAGATGCCGTACTTTGGGCAGGAGATTTTGCTGCAGGCGCAGAAGAAGGGTCCGCTGACGGAGAAGGGTTATCTGGATGCGGTGGCGAAGAACCGGCAGATGTCGCGGGGGCAGGGGATCGATGCGGTGCTGGCGAACGGAGGGAAGGGCCGGTTGGATGCGATTGTGGCTCCAGCGGGCGGGCCGGCGTGGCTGACGGATCTGGTGACGGGGGACCACGATATTGGCGGAAGTTCGACGCCGGCGGCGGTGGCGGGATATCCGAATATCACGGTGCCGGCGGGGTTTGTGCGGGGATTGCCGGTGGGGATTTCGTTCTTTGGGGCGGCGTGGAGCGAGGGGCTGTTGATTAAGATTGCCAGCGGGTTTGAGGCGGCGGTGAAGGCGAGACGGAAGCCGGAGTTTTTGGGGACGGCGGTTGTGTGAGGGATGCGATGAACGATTTTGGTGAAAAATGGGCCGATGCGGAAACGATTCGCGCGCGGTTCGGGGAGACAGCAGCACGTGATCGCGATTTGACTCGTGAGATACAGGACGGCTGGGCGGCAGTAGACTATCAGGCTGGCTCGGTTTGACGGATGGGTTCGTAGCGTCGATCCAGCAGTTGTTCTGCCTTGAGGGCAACGAGCCCGTAAGTCATGCCGGTGTCGTCGCTGAATTTGACTTCGTGGATGCCCGTTGCCCAATCTTCGACCACGGTTCCAACCTGGCCGCGTACTAATTCAGAGTCGGGTACGTCTTCGAGGAGGGCCACAACGGTGTGTAATTCAACTTGTTGCATGGTTCGTGCCGAGTTGGTTAGCCTCGGGCGCTGCCCTTGTTCGGCGGCAGGCCCCGGATTGCCTGGGTCCAATCGGGTTCGATGTGAACGTCGTCGGGGTCGGCGAGAATCGAGGCTTCGAGCGTTGCGCCGACGACCTGGTCCGCCTTCTCCCAGTTCGTGAGGTCTTCGCCTCGCGCGAGCTATTGCTTAAGCTCATCGGCCGTGTAGCGCGCAGTGTTGTTCCTCTGCATCTGTTTCCCCCTGTTCTACTTGAACGGAATTTCCACCTCGGCAAAGCTGCCCGGCTTTGCCGCGTTCACGGCCGCCACGACGCGGTCGACGTAGCGACGCAGGATCGGCCATTGCTGATTGCCTATCACTATAAATGCGATTCTTCGACCTGTCAGATTCTGCTGATAACGCATGTTCTTGTCGGTGGTTAGCAAGACGTCGAAACCTGATGCCTCGGCCTCCGCGATCAGTTCGCCGTTTACCAGCCGCTCCCATCCCCGCTCGATGGCTTCGACGACCACATGATCTGCGAGGACGGCGCGAAGCGGGGCGGGGGTGCCGTTATCGAAGAGTATTCGCATTGCGGCCATGCACTGCCTGGAAGGGCGGGGGCGCGTCCAGGCTTCGGGCCGCGAATTCGATCACCGCTACCACTTGTTCACGCGACAGATGAAACCATTCCATAATCTCGTCGATCGACGCTCCGACTTCCAGGTTGTCAAAGACAACGGAAACCGGCGTCCGCGTGTCGCGGAATACCCACGCACCGCTGCGCTTGCCGGGGATGCTCTCCACGGAGAGGCATTTTGACCAGTCGAGGGTTGAGGTTGCCATAGCTGCTCCTTCTTCAGATTACGTCATTGGTGGAGGTAGGGTGTCGCCGGTCGCAGTATTTTGTGACCGAGGAGCCGCTACAATTTCGACAAATGGAGCATATTGCACGATTCGTCGTTGTCATCTTGACGTGGGTCATCGTGGCAGGGTGTGATTCGCACTCCAAAAAAGCTGCCCCCACGCAACCCCGGTGCCTGACTGCGGACGTGTCAGTAAACGATGAGTCTGTGTCGGTCACAAATAAGGGTAAGCTCCCTTGGAAAGACTTGGCCGCGACCTTCTTCGAGGGTGGTGCGGAAAGCAATTCCTTCAAATACACCTTCAGTAACGACGTCGTTCAGCCAGTCGCAACGATCTCCCTGGCACTTAAGCATTTTGTTCGCGAGGACGGCCTCCGATACGATCCGCTCAGATACGCTGTTAGGCAAATCATGATAGACACGGCAAACCAAGGCTTGTTTGTTACAACCGACGGCATGACGCGCGACGCTCGTGGAATGTTCATAAACGACTGCGAGGAACCCAAGCAGTGACGCCCGAACGATATTTAAAAAGTGAGACAATGATCTTAGAGGTAAAGTTTATGACGTACTACGACAGGTCCGCAGTGCCCGGTGACACGGTAATTCGATGTTCGAATGATGCGGCTTTTTTGACTACGGGAAAGGTTCTGCCGGACGGCAGGATTCAGCACGAAGTGCCCGAAGGATCGGTCCTTGTCAGCGACAAAGACGCGTTCATCGCAGGCGGAAGCGTCGTTGTGAGAAAACAGTAAGCGGGGAGCATCCGATCAGCCCACGAACCGTTGTCCATGGCAAGAGGCAATCCGTACAAGCTCTCCTCACCGCGTGGTTCGCAGGAGCGCCGCCTCGAAGGGCGCGTTTCATTGCCCGGTTCTAGTAGTAAGGGCGATTCTTTACTCAGATGCCTTCGCCGGCGCCTAGTTGTTCTTCGCGGCCGACCAGAACGCCGCGGCGTTCCAGCAGATGCAGGGCGTCGTTCGGGGCCATTTTGCCGGCGTCGATGGCGTTGGGCGGAGCGATGCCAGTGACGATTACGATCAGTCCCGCCGCCTTTGCTAACTTTGCGGTTTCGTAGTCGGCGGATTCTACTACTACTACTGCCGCTCCACGGTCGAACAGTTCGCGTTCGAGGAGGACGGCTGATTCGTGGTCCTCAACGGAGACGATTGCGGAACGATGGCCGAAGCGCGCGGTGCGATCGGATTCGAGAACCAGGCCGCGGGTTTCTTCCTTGCCCTCGATATCGATGATCATGCCCGCTGCGAGGGTTTCGTTCGAAACCGGATCGATCACGATGAAGCCGCCTGTTACGCGGTTTCGCGAGTACGGATCGAAAAATAATGGGTGATGCGTTTCGACGGAGATCTCGCCGATTTCGTTCAGTTCAAGGCGCGTGGCGCTGACGTGTTCGAGCGAATTCACGTCCACGCGGTGGTTCACGGTGCGGATCACGCCGCGCACGGAATGCGAGGTGTGCTTGATGAAGTAGCTGCGGCCGGTTTCGAGCGGCTGCGCGTTCATCCACACGCAATGCGCGCGGAAACGGCGGCCGACATGAGGCACCTGGGCGACGGGAACGAGCAGGTCGCCCCGGCTGATATCGATTTCGTCGGCGAGGCAGATTGCGACAGATTGAGGGGCGTAGGCTGACTTCAGGTCGCCATCGTAGGTCACAATTCGCGTAATGCGGGAGCGACGGCGGGCGGGCAGCGCCATGACTTCCTCGCCCTGGTGGAAGACGCCAGAGGCGAGCTGGCCCGCGTAGCCGCGGAAGTTCAAATTGGGGCGCAACACGTACTGGACTGGAAAACGCGCGGGCAGTTCGGCGAGGCCTTCGATAACGGGAACCGTTTCGAGGAAATCGAGCAGCGCCGGGCCTGTGTACCAGGGGGTCTTGGGGCTTTTTTCTACGACGTTATCGCCATCGCGCGCGCTGATGGGGATGAACAGCGCATTGGGCGCGCCGATGCGAGAGAGAAAGCCGGTGAATTCGGTGACGATGCCATCGTAGACTGCCTTGTCGAAACCGACGAGGTCCATCTTGTTGATGGCGACAACGAAGTGCTTGATGCCGAGCAGATTCGCGATGAAGGCGTGGCGGCGGGACTGGGGGAGCACGCCGTTGCGGGCATCAATGAGAATGATGGCAAGATCGGCGGTAGATGCGCCGGTGGCCATGTTGCGGGTGTACTGTTCGTGGCCGGGAGTGTCGGCGATGATGAACTTGCGTTTCGGCGTGGAGAAGTAGCGGTAGGCTACGTCGATGGTGATGCCTTGTTCACGCTCGGCGCGGAGGCCGTCGGTGAGGAGGGCGAGATCGATGAGGCCGCCGCTGGAATTGGCGGAGGCTTTTACGACGCTGGCGAGCTGGTCTTCGTAGACGCCTTTGGAATCGTAGAGCAGGCGACCGATGAGGGTGCTTTTGCCGTCGTCAACGCTGCCAGCGGTGGAGAAGCGGAGGAGGGACATTAGATGGAAGCCTCCAGGGAAGAAGCCGCCTGAATGGCGGCTGCGGGCAGGATTGTCGGCCCCCCATTCGACCGTGCGCTGCGAGGCATTAGAAGTAGCCCTCGCGCTTCTTGATTTCCATGGAGCCTTCCTGGTCGTGATCGATGACGCGGTTTTCGCGTTCGGAACGGCGGACGAGCTTCATTTCGTCGATGATCTTTTCTATGGTGTCGGCGTCGGAGCGGATGGCTCCGGTGCAGGGGCTGCAGCCGAGTGAGCGCATGCGGCACATCACCATTTCAGTTTTTTCGCCGGGGAGCAGCATGAAATCCTGCTCTGCCGAAATCAGCGAGTGACCGCGCACGACCATGGGACGAGGCTTCGCGTAATACATGGGCACGATGGGGATGTTCTCGCGGGCGATGTACTGCCAAACGTCGAGTTCGGTCCAGTTGGAGAGCGGGAAAACGCGGATGTGCTGGCCCTTATCGACGCGGGAATTGTAGACGTTCCAGAGTTCGGGGCGTTGATTTTTGGGGTCCCACTGGCCGAATTCGTCGCGGAAGGAGTAGACGCGTTCTTTGGCGCGGCTTTTCTCTTCGTCGCGGCGGGCACCGCCGAAAGCCGCGTCGTAACCGCCTTCGGCAAGGCCATCGAGCAAGGCACGGGTTTTCAGGAAACCGCAGCACTTTTGGGTGCCGATGCGGAGAGGATTGGCCCCATCGTCAATGGCCTGCTGGTTGGTTTTCACGATCAGTTTGGCGCCAATGGAGGCGCAGAACTCATCGCGGAACTCGATCATTTCACGGAACTTGTAGGTTGTATCGATGTGCAGCAGCGGGAAGGGAATCTTGCCCGGAAAGAAGGCTTTCTGGGCGAGCCGGACCATGAC
Organism: uncultured Acidobacteriia bacterium; assembly: GCA_903825445.1. Lineage (GTDB taxonomy): Bacteria > Acidobacteriota > Terriglobia > Bryobacterales > Bryobacteraceae > BOG-234. The sequence goes on along the minus strand of CAIKAS010000343.1, from coordinate 5,062 downwards.
AGAGGAATCCTTGCCAATGGAATACAGCATGACCGGATTCTGGAATTCGGCCGCTACTTCGCGAATGATTTGGATGCTCTCAGCTTCGAGCAGGTCTAGGTGGTCCACAGGGTTCTTGCTTGAACTTTCAGGATACACGATCAACTTGATCGGAATTCGGGACAAGCGTTTTGGGTGTCGGCGATCAGTGGCGAAAGTAGAAGGCGTAGATGAGCCGGATGCCTTTTGTGAGTAGCGGGTCATAGACGTAGCCGAGAAGGTATGAGGCGATTAAAATGCCGGCCATCATGCCAAAGCCGCGCATCTTCATGCGGAGTTGCAGGAGTTTTACCGCGCCTTCTGAATCGGTAAACAGGCCCAGGACGCCAAAGCCATCGAGGGGTGGGATGGGCAGCAAGTTGAAGCAGCCGAGCAGCAGGTTGAGCGAGAAGAAGACACTGAGGATGGTGGCGGCGCCGGTAGCGAAACTTGTCGCCGACCCGGGTTCGACAATGTTTGCGGTGGAGATGGAGCCGGGGAGAAAGAGTCCGATGGCGAGGCCGATGCGCATGGCGATTCCGGCGATGATTGCGATCAGGAAGTTGGCGGCCGGGCCTGCGAGGGACATGAGGCCGGAGCGCTTGGGGAAATTGATCGACCAGGCGGGATTGTAGGGTGCACTGGCGTAACCGATCAGACCCGTGCCACTGAGGATGCCAACGAGGGGCAGGATCACCATGCCGAAGATTTCGCGGCGGACGTGAGGCAGGGGGTTGAGCGAAACCTGTCCGCCTTCGAAAGCGGTGGTGTCCCCGCCCCATTTGGCGACGAGGGCGTGGGCGGCTTCGTGGCACGTGGTGGAAAGCAGGAAGACCACGTATTCGAGGAAACCGAAGGCAAGCGCAGTGGGGTCCATAGATCAGGGTCAGTATAGCGAATGCCACGGACAAGCATAGTGGGCGCTCTCACGCACATTCGTAGTAGACGGGTGGATTGGCGCACGAGATGCCTGTAAGGTGCTGATAACCCGCTGATATCACTGTGCTGCGTTGTGGACTACCACTTGCAGGAGATACAGGGCGAGGAAGGTGCAAAGCCATGCTACTGGAACTCGAAGAAAGAAAAACCAAACAGCTTCCACGCGGTGTGATGTACGCGAATGTGTTTCGCGCGCCGGGGAAGTTCGGCCTTGAAGAGAAAGTGATTCCGCATGCCGGGCCGGGGCAAGCGGTGATTCAGATTCGTCTGACTACAATTTGCGGCACAGATATTCACATCATACGGGGCGAGTATCCGGTGCGGGAAGGGCTGACGATCGGCCACGAGGCGGTTGGAATTATCCACGAACTGGGCGCCGGGGTGGAAGGTTATGAGGTCGGTCAGCGGGTGATGACGGGTGCGATTACTCCCTGCGGGCAGTGCGAGCAGTGTCTCGGAGGAGACCAGTCGCAGTGCGGAGGACCGCTGGGTGGATGGCAACTCGGGAACACGATAGACGGGACGCAGGCGGAGTATGTCCTGATTCCCCACGCACAGGCAAACCTGGCGAGTGTTCCCGACGCGCTGTCCGACGAGCAGGTGCTGTTGCTGGCGGATATTGCGTCGACCGGATTTGCGGCGGCGGAACATGGCAATATACGGCTCGGTGATGTGGTGGCGGTGTTCGCGCAGGGGCCGATCGGGTTGTGCGCGACGATCGGGGCGCGGCTGCTGGGGGCATCGGAAATCATCGCGGTGGATCCGGATCCGAACAGACTGCGGCTGGCGAAAGAGTTTGGCGCGACGACGACTATGCAAGCCGGTCCGGATGTGGCTGAACGCATCAGAGAGATGACACACGGGCGCGGAGTGGATACGGCGATTGAAGCGCTGGGCTTACAGGAAACGTTTGAAAACGCGCTGCGAGTGCTGCGGCCGGGCGGGACGCTCTCAAGCGTGGGAGTATACTCGGGGCACTTGAAGGTACCGCTGGAGGCCTTTGGGGCGGGACTGGCGGATCACACGATTGTGACGACGCTTTGCCCGGGCGGCAAGGAGCGGATGCACAGGCTGATGCGGCTGGTGGAAGCGCGGCGCATTGATCTGACACCGCTGATTACGCATATGTATTCGCTCGAGGATATTGCGAAGGCTTATGAATTGTTTGAATCGCATCACAACGGTGTGATGAAGATTGCAATTCGAGTGTCGTAGGTTGGGGATGCGAAGAAGGAGCTCAATATGTCAAAGGTAATGGTGCATCAGGCGGAAGGCGGCAAAGCGGCTGTGATGAATCCGTTCTTCGGCAAAGTGGAGCAGGCTTGTGACGCGGTGCGGCACAGAGCGTACGAATTGTGCGAAAGGCGTGGTGGTGAGCCGGGGCGGGAAATAGAGGATTGGCTGGAAGCGGAGCGTGAGTTGTTCTTTGTGCCAGACGCGGAAATGTCGGAGAGTGACCAGGCGTTTTCGGTTAAGATCGCGATCCCGGGGTTTCTGGCGCGGGACATTGAGGTGATCGCGCTGCCTCGGGAATTGGTAGTGGAGGCAAAGTCCGACAAATTGGCTGAGAACGCGAGCGAATCGAAGCGGCTGTATCGCCGGTTTGAACTCTCATCACCGATTGAGGCCGAAAAGGTGACAGCGACGGCCACCGGGGGCGAGTTAAGGATTGAAGCGCCCAAAAAGATGGAGCAGCAGGTATTGGCGAGGGCTGCTACAGCGTGAATTGTGCGAGCGCCGCCGCTTTATTCGGCGGCGCGTGCGATTTAGTCTAGTTCGAAGCGAGAGATCCATTGACACCGGGTACGGCCTGTGACAATATCTGGCTGTACATGGCTCGCGGCGCTTGTGCGTCGACTTCCCGGCATTTTCCGAAAGGGGTTCACTATGTCAAGAGTCAGGGTCCATCAGGCAAATGAGGCTGCGGCCGACGCGGTTTTTCGCGACATTGGCGAGGTGCGTGCTGCCATCGGTCGCCGCGCTTTTGAATTATTCCAAAGGCGGGGATGTGCGCCAGGCTATGAGATGGAGGACTGGCTCGAGGCAGAGAGAGAGTTGTTTTATGTGCCGCCCGCGGAGGTTGACGAGAGAGAGTCAGGATTTAGGCTGACAATGTCGGCGCCGGGTTTTGAAGCCGAGGACATCCATGTGATCGTCTGGCAACGCGAGGTTCTGGTGGAAGGAAAGACGGAGAGAATGCCCGAAACCAGACGCGATAATATGCGCGCGGATCACCTGGAGAGCAGAACACTTTACCGTCATTTCGACCTTCCGGCACCGATCGAAACCGATGCAGTGACGGCCCGGGTGGATCAAGGGAGTCTGGCGATTGAAGCGCCGAAACACAGGGCGCAAAAACCTTCGGTCAGAGCTGCCGCTGCGTGAAGTTTGCGCGTGGTACCGGCCGTATGCGGCGCGGCGTTCCGAGGTGGTGTCCGGACCCGCGCCGTTTTTTTGTTTAAGGCCGAGATGTGTGGTGCGGATGAGAGGACTTGAACCTCCACTCTCTCACGAGAACCAGATCCTAAGTCTGGCGCGTCTGCCAATTTCGCCACATCCGCATGTGGTCCGACGATGCGATTATAGCAGCGGCTGAGGGAGTTGCCGGGTGATCGCGCAGGGGCAACTGCGACCGGGGGTGGAGGATTAAGATGGAATTGTCATGGCGATTTCTGGTTTTCTTCGTTCCACAGTTTCCACCTGTGTGGCCTTCGGGGCATCCATCGTATTTACGGGAATGGCCTGGGGGCAGTTCCCCGATTTGCCTGGCAAGGACGTCACGGTGCGCGTATGCGGCACCTGCCACGAGGCGGAGCGCGCGTCGTCACTGCATCAGGACAAAGACGGTTGGGATGCCACTATGAGTGGCATGGTCGGCCGGGGCATGGCGATCAGCGATGCGGAATACACTACGGTGCTCACGTATCTCTCGAAAGCGTTTCCTGGGGAAGCTCCGAAACCGCTGAATATCAACACGGCGAGTTCGATCGATCTGGAGACCACGCTCTCACTGCTGCGTAGTCAGGCGGCGCTGATTATCGCGTATCGGGACAAACACGGGAAGTTCAAGACGCTGGACGACCTGAAGAAGATCCCGGGTTTTGATTTCTCGAAGATCGAAGAGCAGAAAGATCGTATCGCGTTCTAGCAGGATGCGCTGAAAGACGGCTTTTCGGTACCGCTTGCTGGCGCGCGCGGCTCAGTAACCCCTTCGGAATGGGCTACTGGAGTGACGCGAGAAGATTGCCGGTCTGACGCAGGAGATCCAGCCGCGCGCGTTCCTGGTTGAATTGAGCGTCATAGAAGGCAATCCACTTCTCACTTTCGTTGATGCGCGCTTGTTCCACATCGCGCAGCGTCGCGCGACCGTCGTTGAGCTGATCCAGAACCAAGGTGAGCTGATCGCGCGCGAGATCCAGACCTTCCTTAGCCAGATCGCCAGAGAGCCTGGCACGGTCGATGCTGACATAACTTTGGTGGACGCTCATGGCGATGCGATCCTTTGCGCTTTGTAGTTCGAGCTTCAGGTGCTGCTGATCGGTATCGAGTTGTGCGATGGCGGCTTTGATGCCGGTGCCGTTAAACAGCGGCAACTGGATGGCAGCGCCGATCTCACCGTTGTTGCGCTGAAACTTCGCGAAGTAATCCTGGAGATTGTTGTATTTTCCAAACAGGGCGTACTGGGCGACGAGGTCGACCTGCGGCAAGCGGCGGGCTTCGGTACCTTTGATCTCAAGGCTCTTGGCGATTAATTGCGATTGAATGCGTTTTACATCCGGGCTGGCTGCGAGCGCGGACTGGACGGCGGCGGCTTCATCGGGAGGCAGCACCTGGGTGGCGCGATCAGAGTCGGCGGGAGCCACAAGATCGGTGGCAGTGTAGCCAAGTGCGATGGCGAGATTGTGTTCCGCCATATCGCGATCGGATTCCAGATTGCTCAGGCGAACCCGGGCGGCTGTTAGATTGTAGCGGGCCTGGCGAACGTCGATGGGTAGTTCGCGACCGGCATCGACACGGGTTTGTACGGTATCGAGCACCTTCTGAAAGCTATCGATCTGATTGCGGGCGGTGACGATGAGCCGGCTGGCGCGGTCGGCATCGAGAT
>CAIKAS010000342.1 GCA_903825445.1 uncultured Acidobacteriia bacterium | reverse complement strand
AGCTGCTGACTATTCCGTCACGCTCCGAGGGAGTGGCGTCAATCGGTACCAGGTCGTTGTCGTGCAGGTTCACACCCCACGCACCCACTTCGCCCAACATCGCAACCGCGTCGTTCGGTGGCAGGGGCGGTCGAACGGCTGCGCCAAAGGGGTCACGGCCCTGGTTGGCGACGGTCCAGAGGCCAAAGGAGAATTTATGCTCGGGAAGGGGGATGTATTGATCACTCATGATGTTTGGCAGGTTTAGTTTTCGCCGGATACATTCGGCGATATCCTTTACGTAGTGTATTAACTGTCCAGAACCCGGATACTGGCTGAGGCAGGGTCCGTCACGTCGCCACTTCGGACGTAACAATCTTAGGCTTCATCGACATGCAGATCGTGAGTCGGGACGCGAACCTGTGTACCGCCAGGATAAAACTGGAACCGGTACCATGCAAGAATAGCAAGGAGACGGGGAGGCTTGCAAGGAATCTGCTCCTTTGCCAGCCAATGTACGCATATGGCGATTGACAGTATTTAGGCAGCCACTGGGCCTAAAAGAGGAATTGACCTGGAACTCGTTGAACTGGCCGGCGTCGAGACTGCGGAAATTGCGTCCGAAAAATAGTGGCGACGGGTACCACGAGGGGCTTCCAACCGGCCTTGAAATGTCATACAATAATGGAGCATTAACTGTACCGCCCTGAAGGAGATAGGAAACCCTGATGTTTATCACTCGCAAGGCCATTTCGCGGAGAACAATTTTGAGAGGCATGGGATCGGCCGCCATCGCGCTTCCCTTCCTCGATTCGATGGTTCCCGCTCTCGCTGCACCCACGAAGGCGCCGGTTCGTCTCGCGTTCCTTTACGTTCCGAACGGCATCATGATGAGTGCCTGGAACCCGAAAGAAGATTACGAAGGCAAGTTTGCGGACGAACTGCCTCGCGTGATGAAACCGCTTACAGATTTTAAGGGCGACATGCTGCAGTTGGGCAATCTGACGCACAACAGCGGGCGCGCGCTGCTGGATGGCGCGGGCGATCATGGACGCTGTTCCGGTTCCTACCTCACGGGCATTCAGGTTAAGAAAACCACTATCGACATCAAGGCCAGCATCTCCTGCGACCAGATCATCGCCAACAAAATCGGCAGCCAGACGCGGTTTCCGTCACTGGAACTCGGCATGGATGACGCCCGCCAGGCGGGCGATTGCGACTCCGGCTACTCCTGCGCTTACACGAATAACCTCGCATGGCGGAGCGAAACGCAGCCGCTGCCGCCGACGCTCGATCCGCGCGTATTCTTTGAACGCCTCTTCGGCGATGGCGTGATTTTGAGCCCCGAAGAACGCGCCCGGCAGGCGAAGGATCGGCAGAGCATTCTCGACTTCGTAACGGCCGATACGAAGAAGCTCGAAACCTCGCTTGGACCGACGGACCGCCGGAAGCTGGACGAGTATCTCTCGTCGATCCGCGAAGTAGAGCGCCAGCTTGAGAAAGCGGAGAAGGACAACGCGCAGATCAATCCCGGCATGGACAAGCCTTACGGCGTGCCCGCCGATTTCGCTGAGCACTTCCGGTTGCTGACCGATATGATCACGATCGCGTTCCAGTCCGACATGACACGCGTGCTGACGTTCATGGTGACCCATGAAGGTACGTCGCGCGCTTACCGCGAGATTGGCATCCCCGACGGCCACCACCCCTGCACGCATCACCAGAACAAGCCGGACCTGATCGAGAAGACAACGCAGATCAACGTTTACCACACGACACAACTGGCGGCATGGCTGGGCAAGCTCAAGGCCACGAAGGAAGGCGACGGCAGCCTGCTCGACAACATGATGCTGGTTTACGGCGCCGGTCTTTCCGACGGCAACCGCCATCTGCACGAGGATCTGCCTACGCTGCTGATCGGACGCGGCGGCGGCTTCCTGAATCCGGGACGCCGTATCGTCTATCGTCGCGAGACGCCGATGTGCAACCTGCATCTGACGCTGATGGACCGCATGGGAGTGCCCGTCGAGAACTTCGGCGACGCTTCCGGGCGGCTCGATCCGGCCAGTCTCTCGTAATCCGGCGCGACGACAGGGAAAATCATGCAAGGACGAGGCATCGTAAAGCCACCTACCGGAATTGCGTTCGACGCAGACTTTGGCGACAACATCGACAGCGTTCTGACGCTGGCGCTGCTGGAAGCCATGTCGTCAAAGAATGAAACCCGGGTGCTTTCCACCAGTATCACGAAAGCCAACCTGAGGGCGGCGCAAGCGGCGGAGGCCATCAGCACCTTCATGAAAGGGCCGCCCGCCGCGGGTGGTTTTGGCGGCGGAGTCGGCGTGAATCCGGAAATGATTGGTCTGGCGACCAACGGCCGGATGAAGGAAGATACGCCGGTGCTGGATGCCATCGCGCTGAAGAAAGGGCCGGATGGCAAGCCCGCCTACCCCTGGAAGATCTCGCGCATCACCGACACGGCGGAAGGCTCAGTCACGATTCGCAACATTCTGCTGGCGCAGAACGATCTGAACGCCATAGTGCTGGTGGATGGACCCGCCACCAACGCGGTGGAACTGCTGGGATTGTATGGCGCGAAGCCGCAGGTTGTGGCGAAGGTGAAGTACCTTGTGCTCGCGGCGGGGGCGTATCCGGCAGGCGATGCCGAAGCGGGAATTCGTTCCGATATCGCTTCCGCGAAGAAACTGTTCGCCGAGTGGCCGACGCCGATCATCGCGGTGGGAACGGAAGTGGGTGCGGCAATTCCCTACCCCGGCAGCAGCATCGAAAAAGATTTTGCGTGGGCGACGCCGTCACATCCCATCGTGGACGCGTACCGGGCCTTTAAACCGATGCCGTACGATGCGGTGACGCCTGGCATGGCCGCCGCACTCTACGCCGTGCATCCGGACGATGGATACTTCAAGCTCTCCGAACCCGGCACGATTACCGTGGGCGACGATGGCCGGACAAAATTCACACCCGGGGCGAACGGTAAGCATCGCTATCTGATTGCCGATCCGTCGCAAAAGGAAAAAATCACTAAGTTGTACACGGATTTAATTTCCGCGAAGCCGGTGGCGCGCGCCAACCCGTTTGGGCGTGGCGGACGTGGAGCGTCAGGGGCGGGGCGCGGGGCCTTCGGCGCGAGTGGCGCGGGAGGACGGGGCGTGATTGCAGGTGGACGCGGGGCATCGGGTGCGGCGGCCGGCGTGGCTGCAACGCCGCCAGCGGCGCAAGAGTAACACTTCAAGAGAGGGATCTGGGAATGCGAATCAATACTACGGTCTTTACCATCGCCGCCTGTGCAACAGCGGCCTGCACCATCGGCTTCCTGATGGCCGCAGATTCGTCGACCAGTGCGCCCTCAAAAACGGCAGCTACACCGGCGAGGACTGCGGCCGCTACAACCACGGCGACTGCGGCGAAGCCTGCGGTGAAATCGACCGCGCCCTCTCAGGCTGCTTTCGATAGGGCCGTGAAGCCTCTGTTCGATTCCACCTGTTCCATGTGCCATTCCGCGGGCGTCGCGTCCGGCGGCCTGAACATCGAGCAATACTCCACGGTTGCCTCCCTCGCCAGTGATCGCGACGAATGGGACAAGATCGTTCACCGTCTGCAGGCGGGTGAAATGCCGCCGAAGGAAATCCCGCAGTCGGACGAAATGAAGGCGCAGATTGCCAGCACCGTTGCTTTTGCCAAAGACGAAATTAAGCGGCTGGACGGTCTGGTGAAACCAGATCCCGGCCGCGTCACGGCGCGCCGTCTCAATCGCTCGGAATACACGAACACCATTCGGGATCTGCTGGCCGTAGACTTCCGCGCCGACAAAAACTTTCCAACGGACGATTCAGGCGAAGGCTTCGATAACATCGGCGACATCCTCACAGTCTCACCGCTGCTGATGGACAAGTACATCAGCGCTGCGCGGGCCATCGCCGCTCGCGCCATCGGAGCGGATCCGCTGCCTCCAAAGCCAATCGAGATCGAATACAGCACGCGCCTGAAAAATATCCGGCGTTTGGATTACAGCGATGTGGAAGCGACCCACCGGGTGGATTTCGACGCCGACTATGACATCCGTGTTGGTCTGCCAGGCCAGCGCGCGGCCGACGCCAAGCCAGTCAACATGGGCCTGTGGATGGACGGAAAACTGCTCACGACGCAGATGGTGGAGACCAAGCCCTCCGGGCTCACGTACTTCAATCCCTACTCTGAAGAGCACATCAAGGTTTATCTGCCAGCGGGCGATCACGTATTCCGGCTCGGGTTTATCGACGACGAGTTTGTGAAGACGCTCGACGATAAGACCGCCTACAGCGACAAGGCCAATAAGTTCATTGGCTCGATGTTCTTCGTCGGCCCGTATCCCTCCAAAGTGGAGAAAGAGAGCAGGAAGAAGATTCTGATCTGCGATCCGGCGTCCGGAGCGGTGTGTGTGGACAAGATCATATCCACGCTGGCGCGCCGGGCCTACCGGCGTCCCGTCACCAGGGATGAGGTCGCGGCGCTGACACGCTTCGTCGGTATTGCAAAGGCCGATGGACGGACGCCCGAACAAGGAATCCAGCTCGCCATTCAGGCGATGCTGGTCTCGCCGCATTTCCTGTTTCATATCGAGCACGATCCGAAACCGACCGATCCGACTGCGGCTCACAAGGTATCCGATGTCGAACTGGCGAATCGCCTGAGTTATTTCCTGTGGAGTTCGATGCCGGATGAAGAACTGCAGTCGCTGGGAGAGACAGGCAAGCTATCGCAACCGGGCGTGCTGGATGCGCAGTTGAAGCGCATGCTGGCGGATCCGAAATCGTCGGCAATGGCGGAGAATTTCGCTGGACAGTGGCTGGAAATCCGCAATCTGGATTCGATCAAGCCCGACCCGGGCAAGTTCCCTGCGTGGGGTCCTGAGCTGCGCGATGCCTTCAAGACGGAAACCCGCATGTTCTTCGATAACATGCTGCGTGAGAACCGGCCCATTGGCGAGTTTCTGAGCGCGCGGTATACCTATCTGAATGAGTTCCTCGCCAAGTATTACGGTATCGATGGCGTGAAGGGTCCGGATTTCCGTCGAGTGGAACTGAAGACGGAAGAACGCGGCGGCATTTTGAGCCAGGGCAGCGTGCTGGCAGTTTCGAGCTACCCCTCGCGAACGTCGGTTGTCATTCGCGGCAAGTATATTCTGACGAATATTCTGGGTACGCCGCCTCCACCGCCTCCGCCCGACGTGCCACCACTCGATGAAACCACGGTGGGCACGGCGATGTCACTGCGCCAGCAGATGGAGAAGCATCGGGCGAATGCGGTGTGCGCATCATGCCATTCACGAATGGATCCCCTGGGCTTCGGTCTGGAGAATTACGATGCCGTCGGCAAGTGGCGGACCATGGACGGCAAATTCCCTGTCGATTCGAGCGGCGTTTTGCCGAGCGGAAAGACGTTCTCGACGCCGCTGCAGATGCGTGAGATTCTGACCGGCATGCAGACAGATTTCGCGCGCTGCCTGACGGAGAAGATGATGGTGTACGCGCTGGGCCGTGGCTTGAAACCGTATGACAAGCGCACGGTAGGAGCGATCGACGATCAGCTGGCAGCGAATGGGTATGGCTTCCAGACGCTGGTGTCTGAAATCGTGCACAGCCTGCCCTTCCAGGAGCGCCGTGGTGAGGAAGTGACTACGGATAACCAGGCGAAACCGAAGCAGATCGCTGCGAAGTAATCGCCGGTCACAAAAGACCAGAACAGCGTTCGTCCACATGCTGGCGTGCGCGATAATTGAAGCTCATGGCCGTATTGATCGACGCAATCAGCGTCAAACGAAGAACTCTGTTTGAACACGAAAACACACCCTTTGTCTGCCTGGAAGCGGAGGTAAACACTCCCACCGCGCGAGGTGGCCAGACCCTGGTCCGCCTGAAGGTTCGAAACCTGCTCACGAGCGCGGTCTTTGAGAAGACTTTCAAGGCGAATGACAAGTTCAAAGAACCCGATCTGCAACTGGTCCCGGCATCCTATCTTTACAGCGATAACGATGGTTCGCACTTCCTCGACCAGGACAGTTTTGAAACCCTGACGCTGACCGAAGGTATGGTGGGCGAAGCGCTTGATTTTCTGATTGAGGGCGCCATTATTCAGCTGCACAAGTACAACGGCAATCCGATTGGTCTTGAGCTGCCGCTGTTCGTGGAACTGGACGTTGCCTTCACTGAACCTGGTGTGAAAGGCGATTCATCCAGCGGCAGTGTTACCAAGCCTGCCCGTCTCGAAACCGGTCTTGAAATCCGAGTGCCGCTCTTTATCAAACAAGGCGAAAAGGTTAAGGTCTCTACCGAAAAGCGCGAATTCGCTGGCAGGGCGTAGTCAGCTTCCGAGAAATTCCGCGGCGACTGCCGTCACATCGGCAGACCACTCGTGGCCACCGGTCAGTTCCTGCGCGCGGAACGGCACGCCGGATTCGCGCAAACGATGCTGATCGGTTGCGAATTTCTCCTGCGTGTACCAATCGTCCGTAGTGCCCCGAATCAGCAATACCTTCGATACGCGGGTCAGTTCCTGAGTATTGATCTCAGGCGGAATATCGCCCCCTACTGCAATCACGCCGCTGCCTTGCGATGCCGCGTGTACTGCGGCGCGAAACGCCATAGCCACGCCCTGCGAGAAGCCGGCAAATATTCCGGGTAAGTCAGCACATTCGGGCCACTCGGTTCGAACTGCATCCAGACAACTCTTCACGTAGGCGATATTGTCGGCAATCGCCAACAAGCGATCCTGCCCGGTCATCCAGCTTGCGCCAACACGCTCGGTGCGTCCACGATAGAAGCGATGCAGGGCCTGGATAGAGACGCAGAGCCATCCGGAGTTGCCTGCTGTGGCGCGCAGCCGCTCCATCTGCAGTTCCGCATCCTCGGCATACCCGTGGAACCCCACGAGTACACCTGAGAAAGAAGGCGACACCGGAGGAATCACCAGATACCTTCCGTGAATCGTCGTGGCTATAGATCGTTCAGTCAAGCAGTTCCCATCATAAGCGGCGCTATCCTGATACCGAATGCCCAAACGCTGGTCTGATGATGCGTTGTTCGCGCCCAAGCCCCGCAAGGCCATCCCGCACGAATTTGTGCTCGATGCCCTCGCCGAGTTCGAGCCCATTACACGCCCCATGTTCGGCTGCCACGCTGTCTACGTACGCGACAAGATCGTTCTGATCCTGCGGGATAAGGCAGGAGATTCAGTCGACAATGGTGTCTGGCTCGCGACCACGCAAGAGCATCATGAAAGTCTCCGTCGCGAATTCCCGACGATGCGGTCTATCGGCGTGTTTGGCAAGGCTGTCACAGGATGGCAGATCTTGCCGGTCGATGCGCCTGATTTTGAAGAGTGTGCCCTGCGCGCATGTGAACTCATTGCCGCGAAAGATCCGAGGATCGGCAAAGTGCCGAAGAAGAATCCGGCCAGGGCGCGCGGCAAGCCGCAGTCCGTTCGTTAACCAGATTGTCAAGAACCACACACCGCAGGCTCTTTCGACGATACAATGAATTTTATGCGAATGTCTTTGCCTGCGGCTCTGTGGCCTGCCGCTCTCTGTGTCCCCATGTGCCTCGGTGTTGCCCTTTGGGCTCAGAACGCCCCCGCGCCACCGGTTGCTGACGAAGCCTCGCCTGATGCTCATTTCAGTTCCAGCCTGACCGAAGTGCCGGTTCTTTTTACGGTTACGGACAAGAAGGGCCGGTTTGTCAGCGATCTAACACAGAACGATTTCGACATCATCGAAAACAAGCGCCCGCAGTTCATCAAGCAGTTCACGGCTGAGTCGGATCTGCCTCTCCGCCTGGCGCTGCTCGTCGATACCAGCAACAGCGTCCGCGGCGAGCTTCACTTTGAGCAGCAGGCGGCAATTCGTTTCATGAACGACGTCATGCGCCCCAAAGAAGACCGCATGATGCTCATCAGTTTCGATTCCGCGCCTGAGCTAATTTCCGACCTCACTAACAACATGAGTGCCCTCGAAAAAGGCATCAATGACATGAAAGCCGGCGGTGGAACATCGCTCTATGACGCTATCGCTTACGCATCGAAAGAAAAGCTGATGGTGGATCAACCGAGGGAGAAATTTCGCCGCGCCATGATTCTGATCAGCGATGGCGACGACACGCAGAGCCGGTACACGCGAGACCAGGCGCTGGAGTTGGCGCAGAAGGCCGATACCGTCATCTACGCTATCTCCACGAACAAAACGCGCGCCAAAACGGAAGGCGACGAGGTGCTGGATTACCTTACGAGCGAGACCGGTGGCCAGGCATTCTACCCGTTTAAGGTGGAAGATCTGGATCAGTCGTTCGAGAACATCGCGAATGAGCTGCGGCACCAGTACAACATCAGCTACACGCCGAATCCGCTGAAGACTGATGGTCTGTACCACCCTATCGCCGTCCAGGTGAAAACGCGCAAGGATCTGGTAGTTCGCGCGCGCAAGGGCTACTACGCCACGAAGATGTAGGTGGCTTAGACCTTCGGTGCGGGAGCCGGCAGATCGCGCGCCGCGACGGTATCGGTGAATCCATTGCGGTGTGAACCGTCGCAGAACGGCTTGTTCTGTGAAAGCCCGCAGCGGCAAAGGCCAATCACCTTACGTCCGCCCAGGCCGAACGCCTGACCCTGTGGGTCGCAGATTTCAAAGTCGCCTTCGATGCGAATGGAACCGTTGTTGTTGATCGTGATCTTAGTTTCAGCCATGAAATCAGATGCTAACACGGGGCATGAATCAGGGATCTGAGCAACACGGCGGGATGAACTGCGCGCTCGCCCGTGAAGTCGTGAATCTGATGCCGGCACGACGTTCCCGCCGCCACGACGGGACTACCGACGTCCTTGCCGCGCACCAGTGGAAACAGCTTACGTTCGCCGATGGCGCGCGAAACATCGTAGTGGTCGCAGGAGTAGCCAAACGAGCCGGCCATCCCGCAGCAACCCGCGTCGAGATCCGTGACCTGACAGCCGGGAATCTTCGAGAGCAGTGCGACGGCCCCCGGGACCAGACCCATCGATTTCTGATGACAGTGGCCGTGCAGCATCACTTTTGGCGGTCCGGACTTCCAGCGCAACGACAGTTGTCCGGCCACTTCCTCGAACGAAACACAGGCATCGGCTATTACTTTGGCTCTGCGTTGCTCGTCGTCCCGTAACAATGAAGGCGCATCCTCTTTCATCGCGGAGAGGCAACTCGGCTCGCAGAACACCAGCTTCCTGCCGGACGCGGCGGCATCATACAGGACAGCAGTGTTGAGCCTGGCTTGATCCGTGGCCTCGCGCAACAGGCCCTTCGAAATCATGGGCCGTCCGCAACAGTGGTTAGGCGCGAGGCCGACACGCAACCCGCCAGTCTCCATCACTTCCCATGCCGCAACTCCAATCTCCGGATCGTAGTAGTTCGTGAATGTGTCGTTGAACAGCAAAATATCGGGATCGGACGCGCTCTTGCCGCGCATCCGCGAGGCTAGCGTCCGCCGACTGAGCTTCGGCAAGGTACGGCGGTGGTCGATACCGAGAAGCGCCTCGTTCACGCGACGCACCGGGCTCCAACCGGCGATCGCATTCACGATCGGTGCGACAGGGCTAGCCAGTCTCGCCATCGAATGTACATTTCCCAGAGCCTTCGCGTGCAGCGGAGTGCCGTAAGTCTGCCAGTAGCCAGCGAGGAATTCGCTCTTGAATCGGGCCATATCGACACCGACCGGACACTCGGCCTTGCACGCCCTGCATTCCAGACACAGATCGAGCGATTCGTAAACACCGCGATCGTTGAGACCAGCTTCCTTCAGTCGTCCGGTCATGGCCAGCCGAAGCACGTTGGCGCGCCCACGCGTCACGTCCTTCTCTTCCTTCGTCGCCATGTACGAAGGACACATCGTGCCTTCCAGTTTCTTCCTGCAGGCCCCAAGTCCGCTGCACATCTCGACCGCGCCACCCATGCCACCATATTCCGAGAAATCGAAATACGTCGACGGGTTGGGCGAAATGTAACCAACACCAAAACGAAGATTTGCGGTGAGCGGCGGACTGTCCACAATCTTGCCCGGATTAAAAATGCCGTGCGGATCGAACGTCCGCTTCACCGTGCGGAACGCTTCATACAGCTCAGGTCCGAACATTTTCCGCATGAAAGGGCTTCGGACCAGGCCGTCGCCATGCTCCCCCGAAAGAGCGCCGCCGAATTCGAGCACAAGATCGGAGACGTCATTCGCGATCGCCTCGAACTTCTTCACGCCCTCTTCCGTCTTCATGTTCACGACGGGCCGAACATGCAGGCAACCAACCGACGCATGGGCATACACGCCGGCGTTCGTCCCATGCTTCCGGATAAGCTCCATGAAGCGATCGATAAAATCCCGCAGCTTCTCGGGCGCAACGGCGGTGTCTTCCACGAACGAAAGCGACTTGGCGTCCTCTTTCATCGTCATGGAAAGCCCAAGTGCCGATTCCCGCAGGCTCCAAACGCGTGCCTGTTGTGCTGCCTCCAGAGCGTGATGGAAATGGTAGCCGTAACCGTGAGCCCGGAGATCCGCTTCGAGCGCGGCCATGCGCGGTGGAAGGTCGTTTTTCGAGTCGGCATAGAACTCGATGCACAACAGTGCGCCGGGTTCACCCTCCACAAAAGTCTCGCGCGTGCGCTGCAGATTCGGACTCAGCCGCGTATGGTCCAGGATGAATCGATCCATCACCTCCACCGCCGATGGCTTATGCCGCAGTATCAGCGGCGTCGCTTCCAAAGCCTCGAGCAGTTCACGGAACTGGACAACCAGCACTGCCTTCTCTTTGGGCAGCCGAACCAGATTCAGTTTCGCTTCCAGAATCACCGCAAGCGTGCCCTCCGACCCGACAATGATCTTCGCCGGATTGAACGGCTCGCGCCTGGGCACGAATTCATCCAGGTTATACCCGCCCACACGCCGCAACACCTTTGGGAATCGCCGGTCGATCTCATCGGCGCATTCCGCGGCAATGCTGGTGACTTTACGTCCGCACTCGGCAGCCAGTGTCCCCGGCTCGGCTTCCCTGCCCGGTCCGAAACACGCAATCGAACCATCGCTTAGAACAGCCTCAAGTTCCAGCACGTGATCGATCGTCTTGCCATACAGCACCGAGCGCGCCCCACTGGAATTATTCGCGATCATCCCGCCGATCGTCGCACGACTGGCGGTAGAAACATCGGGAGCGAAGCGCAGTCCATGCGGTCGCAGTTGGGCGTTTAGTTCATCGAGCACGATGCCAGGCTGCACCCTCACCCACAACTCATCAGCATTTAGTTCGAGAATCCCGTTGTAATACTTCGACGTATCGACCTGCAGTCCTTCGCCGATCGCCTGTCCCGCCTGCGACGTTCCCCCGCCCCGCAGCGTCAGTGGACACCGGAACCTGGCGCAGGTCTGCACCACACGGACCAGATCCTGCCGCGACTTCACGACCACCGCGCCCAGCGGCACGATCTGATAAACGCTCGCGTCCGTGGAATACAGCGCCTTGGTGACAGCGTCGAAGCGCACCTCACCTTCAATCTCCGCTTCCAGCGCCCGCCGCAATCCATCGACATCGACGAGCCGCGCGTTAGCAGCGGGCAACGGCTGAGTTGGCGTAATCGATATCAAGCTCGGCCCTGCTCGGTCAGGTAGTCCATCGCCGCCGTGACTCCGCCTTTGCTATGCGGCACGCCCGCCAAATCAAGGCCCATCTCGACCCCGCACAGCGTCCCCGCCAACATTAGATCGTTGAAGCTGCCGAGGTGTCCGATGCGAAACACCTTACCCGCAAGCTTGCCCAGACCCGCGCCGAGCGACATATTGAAATACCTCAGGATCGTAGCGCGAAGATCGGCCTCGCTGTAGCCATCTGGCATCACGATGGCAGTGGCGGAACTGCTGAACTCCGCCGGATTCGCAGCGTAGACGCCCAGTCCCCAGGCCCGCACGGCCCGGCGCGTGGCTTCCCCGTGGCGCTTGTGACGGAGGAAGACTTTGTCGAGGCCCTCTTCCTCCACCAGCATCTTTACCGCTTCGCGAAGTCCGTAGAGGAGATTTGTCGAAGGCGTGTACGGAAAGAATCCGTTGCGATTCATTTCCCGCATCTCGTCCCATCGCCAGTAGCTCCTCGGCAATCTCGCGCTGGCGCCCGCCGCGATAGCCTTCTCGCTCACCGCATTAAAAGCTAAACCGGGCGGCAGCATCAGACCCTTCTGCGAACCAGCCACAGCCACGTCGACACCCCACTCGTCATGCCGATAATCGATCGAACCAAGCGACGAAACCGTATCCACCATCAGCAATGCCGAATGCCCCGCGGCATCCATCGCCTTCCGAACAGCCGCGACGTTACTGGTGACGCCAGTGGAAGTCTCGTTGTGCACTACCATCACCGCGCGAATCGCATGATCGCGATCTTCGTCAAGCCTCGCCTGCAGCGCCACAGCATCGGCGCCCTGCCGCCAGTCGCCGCCCAGCAACTCGACCTCAAGTCCAAAACTCTTTGCCACCTTGACCCAAAGTCCCGCGAAGTGTCCGCCGTCAAACGCCAGAACTTTATCTCCCGCGCTGAGCGTATTCACAATCGCGGCCTCCCACGCGCCGGTGCCTGACCCGGGAAATATGATCACGTCACCCTTCGTCTGGAAGACTGATTTCATGCCCGCCAGACAGTCGATCGTAAGCGCGGCGGCATCGGCCCCGCGGTGATCAATCGTGGGATAAGAGATGGCGTGAAGGATGCGGTCGGGAACGTTGGTCGGTCCCGGGATCTGAAGAAAATGGCGGCCTGGCTGGTAGCTCATAGCAAGTACTTTCGGACTTTTAGAACCCTGATGATATCAAGGCGCAGAAAATGCGCCGCACAAAAGAAAACGCCCCGAACGGTTTCCCGTCCAGAGCGTTTTCACTCACCCAACTAAAGCAGAACTCTTAGCTGGCCGACTTAATCTTCTCGCGCTGTTCCTTCAAAACGGCCTTCCGGCT
>CAIKAS010000341.1 GCA_903825445.1 uncultured Acidobacteriia bacterium | reverse complement strand
GAGAAAGCAACGGTTAAAAACATTGGAAGCTCAGATTATGTTCTCAATGAATTTATTCTCTGGTTACCTTTGCCACAAGAGGCGATGCAGACTTTAGATTTTGCAGGACGTTGGTCAAATGAGCGCAATCCGCAACGTCGTGATATTCAAATTGGAACGTGGGTTCGTGAATCTCGCGAGGGACGCAGTGGACACAATTTCTCTATTGCAGATATTGCATTAACCCCACAAACTTCTTTCCAATCTGGTTCTGCTTGGGCAACATCTATTGCCTGGAGCGGCAATTCTCATTATTTGGTGGAACGTGGTTTTGATGGACAACAATCAATTGGTGCTGGCGAACTCTTACTTGCCGGTGAAGTGATTCTTAAGGCAAATGAAAGTTATGATGCACCAGCTTTGTTTGCTGTTTATTCAAACCAAGGTTTAGATGGAATTAGCGCAGCTTTCCATTCACATCTTCGTGCACGTGAAATTCACCCTAAGCGTCCACGCCCATTGACATTGAATATGTGGGAAGCCCTCTATTTTGCTCATGATGAAGCAAAGATTAAGGACAACGACAAATTTGGCGACATCTACGGAAGAATCGTTGCTCATTTTGCAGAGGAAGATGTCGAATCATCGGAAACAGACTCTCTGTCTAACCTGGCCCTGCTCGATCCCAAAACCAACCGCGGCTACGGCAACGCTGTGTTCCCGGTAAAACGCAGGAAGATTCTCGAAAAGGACGCCTCAGGCCAATTCATACCCGTTTGCACCCGCTATACGTTCCTCAAATACTACACCCGCGAAAGTGCAGGCGACCTGAACCGGTGGCGCATGCCCGACCGAGAGGCATACATGGGCGACATAAAGACCAAACTCAGCGCTTTCCTGCAGAAAGGAGAAACGCGATGAGCACCTTCTCCAAAGAGACGTTCTGGTCACTACTCTCCAACAAAGGCGGCATCGTCATCCCCATCATCCAGCGCGCGTATACCCAAGGCGGGCGTGGCAACGATGAGGCGGTCGCTAAAAAGGGCGAGGCGTTCTTGCAATACCTCGTGGATGCTCTAATAGGCGTCAAACCGGCGGCCGAACTCGACTTTATCTATGGAACAATCGAAAACGATAAAGTCCAGCCGCTTGATGGCCAGCAACGGCTCACGACCCTGTTCTTACTCCACTGGTATGTGGCGCAAAGGGAAAATCGTCTTTCGGATAAAGTCAAAGGCACGCTTAAAAAGTTCAACCTGGTTTTCAAACAGCATTTCACCGCCATTCCAAGCTACCGCCACGCTCTTTGGCTGCACTTGTTCGCCTGAGGCAAGTGTTCTCTCGGCAATGTACTCCAAGAGAGATGAGTAGCCGTACATCGCCACGGGAGACTCTCTGCGTAGCATAGCGATAATCCTGGAAACGGATGCATCGTCGATCTTGAAGCCGGGGATCAAACAGTCGCCGTATAACGCGTGGGCTACTCTATGCAATGGCTTGGATTGCCGTCCAATGTCGCGTTCAGACCCCCAAACAATAATGGTCGGCATTCCTGGTCGCCAGCCCATTTTTAAGCGAGTATAAAGATGCACTCCGCGAGACGCGCGCAACATTGCGTCGTCTAAAAAAAATCGGGTCGGCTCGCCGGTTGAACCACCGGTCGAGTCGATTCGTCCCTTCAGCTTGAACCGGCACTGCATTTCCACGGGTTCGAAACTAGTGTTCAGCATTGATTTGCTTACAATCGGCAATGAAGGCCAGATTGCCCACAGATCTTCGGGGTTCCGGACGGTGGCGGCCTCAATCCATTCGGGGAGGGCATCGCCGCGAGACGCGAAATGCTTTACCTGCGCGAGCAAACGCCGCGCAATTTCCAGCCTCTGTTCCGTTGGGTTCAGCGACTGGAATCGATCCAACTCCCCGAACGGGCGGGCAGCAAATCGTTTATACACTTGCCAGGTCAGTTTCGAGACGAACATCATCATTCACTCTTTTGAAGTTCGCAATGGCCGAGCCATCCCGACGGAGGCACAAAGTGCCGGATCGGTAATACCTGCGCACCCTGTGTCTCGCCGCCGTTCGACAGCACACGAATCTCGGTAGGCGGAAAATCCACGAGAGGCCATGGGCCCGATTCGAACGCGCCATGGACAAGCGGAATAAGATTGGGATCGAAACCCATCAACCGAGAGTGGACATACTCTGCAGCAGCCGGATTCGTAGCGCCCGTAAGAAAGCCGGAATGGATCGGAGTCGGTCGCAGCGGACCTTCGCCCTCGCCGGCTATTATTGCGTCCGTAATACTAACGATCTTCCGCTGGTGATCGAGATGAAGACGGCCGTCCGTGCCGCCATACATAAGAATGCGGTTCAGGTCAATGCAAGTCCGCCAGATGGTGTCGTTGCCATACCATGCGCCTTCAATGTTGTCGTCGGCGCCTGCTAAGGCAGCCAGTTTGCGCCCGACCGCTGCCGCCCGCCCCAATCCGTAACGCAGTGGACGAAACCCCTGATCGCGGTTAACGAAATCTGCAACATCCTCCGCCACACGTTTCCAGGTCGGGGCTCCCGGGTAGCAATCGCCTCCATTGTTACTCCCGCCCTTGCGATGGTGCGGCAGATACTCCTTATGGCCGTTGATACCAACCAGATTCTTGAGCGACCCCGTAATACACGACTTCATGTGGCACTTGAGTTTGGGCATATTTACCACTACATCGGCTTCCAGCAGCTCACGCGCAATCAGATATTTATGAGAACCCGGTCGGTGGGTTGCTTTCAGTAAGTCCGGATTATAAACGGTAACACGGAATCTGTCGGCATCGGCATCCAGCGGCTGAAGGCAACTATCGTTCCCTAAGTCGAATTCGACGAATCTGTCGATCGAGCGTACCTTTTCATGCCGCTCGCCTGCCGCTCGCCCACTCACGTTGATCGTACGCCTGAAATCGTGGATCTCCAGCGCCAATCCCAGATCACGAGCCCTGCTTTCCAGACTATCTAGCCCCGCTGCATCTCGCAGGGCGTCGAAGTCACAGCCTTGCAAAGGCGCGTCGCCGACTATAACTGAATCTGGTTTAGCAAGCGCCACATATTCGACGACCGCTTGAATGACGCTGGTGTGCGTGATCAGCGAGTCCAGCGTCGCGGGTTCTCTGGGTGTATGGTAGACCCAATTGGGTTTAATCGCTACCCGCGAACCCTGCCGGATGAATTCTCCCAGCGGGTTCCAATTCGATTGGCCGCGCCGGCCTTCGTCCAGATTCCAAATCTGAAAGAGCTTACGCAAGGCTCCCAGTGCAGTGGTTGAGGCGGGAGCACGAGTGAACTCGGGAAGGGTCAGGCTTGGATCCTGGGATGTATAGCCGTGCGCGTCGCCCTCGATTTGCGAAAGCGCAACTACTCTGTCGTCGATCCTACACATACCCGGACATCCTTGTTGCCAGTGTCACCGCGAAGTGGGCACTACGCGTCACACAGGTCGCAGTGCAGTTCAACAATGGAGCGCTCTTCCGCTAATCGCGCAGCCAGGATCCCTATCGGATTTCAGGGTCACGATCCTCTTTGGTGCTCGGTCCATCCAGTTTATCCGATCCGCGCGTTGCTTTGTCCGCCGCTATATCCCGCCATTTGCGGGAGGGTCACCGCAATTGGAGACAAATATTGTTGGCGCCGATCGTGTTCCGCCGCCACAAGAATGGCAAAGAGAAACGGCATTAGCTGCACGCGCTCGCGCGACAAAAGCCCCAAATTGGGCAAAAACGTGAACATCACGAGCAATCCCAGGGTCAGAAACCCGGAAAAGAGGAGGTATGGTGTCCTTACAATCGCGCGGAAAAGTCCCTGCAGGTATTGGATATTACGGAAGAGGAAGAACGCGATAAATAGATTTTCCAATGCGGCGAGCGCAGAATTGAGGTTGCGGATTTCCCAGGGGAAAGGTTCCAATAAAACCCGAACAACTCCGCGCGGAAATGCGCGTATTGCACCCAAAATTCCAGGAGTCATCTGGACATCGACTACCGACCCACCCGCCTCTGCATTGGCAGCGCTGTTCTTTTGCATGTAGTCTTCCATGACCCCTGCGGATGCGTTGGATGACAGGCCGACGAAGTTGAGCGCCACGGGATATAAGCCGCCCACCATCGCAACGAGAACAACGATCCTTAGCAACTTCATCGGGGCCGATCCCCGGATATTCTGTGTCATGCCCCAAAGATATGCCGCGGCCATGGAAATCACCAAAACGAGCGCGATATGGGGACGAATCACTCCCGTGATCACCAAACCGCCGACGAAATGCAGCGTACCCCTCGATTTGGCGAACTTCTGCATCGCTGAATAGCCATAGGCCGAAAGGCCGAGCCCCAATGCTACCCAGCTGTCCTTACCGAACATCCCCGTCCACATCCCAAGCGAAGGCATGAAGAGTACGATCAGAGAATATCTGCGAGCTTGTTTCGGAGTGGCCCAAAGGCTGAAGGCCCTGCAATAGTAGAGGCACCCTCCAAAACCGAGAACTGCCGAAAAAAAGGAAATGCCATAAGTGTCTGCCCCGAATGGCGCATACATAAATCCTGTGAGCACGTTCATTGCGGAGGTGCTGAGACCCCAATCTATATGAGACCAGTCGAAGTCGCGGACCATACTCGCGACCTCTATACCGTGTTCGTGATACCCCCGCGCATCGGAAACGTCTCCGTAGTATGGCAGAACAAAGAACGCGTAGTAGGCGAGAACGACGAGATGCCATACGATCGCCATCGGGAGCAACCCCGCTAATGGGCCGCATTTTCTGGCACCGTTCAGCAGGAGTACCAGGAGGAGTAATCCCAGTGCGACGAGGCCCCAAAAAGCTCCCCACCCATCTGAGTACCAATTGATCGAAAACGACAACTAACAATACCTCTCAGATTCACGGAAACAACAGCCGTTGGGACGGGTCAGCCTCAGGGTTAGCGAAGGTGCCGCAGTTAGCCTCATACTCATAGCATATTCTCTTCGATTCAACCAACTGCCGGACGCATGGATTGCTTGTAAGTCAGATGTCTGTAGACCGTAGTCGTGGCCCAAAGCAACCGCCACGCTCCTGGCACGCAACTCAACAGCCAAAGGCTGACAAACGCCGCGGTTGCCAGCCCCCCAATCCGGAATTCGTCCCGAATTGCCCCGAGACGTTGCCGTGCTTTCTGCCTCCCGCCTGATTCGAGGACACAAATGGTTGCAAGAAGAGCTCCCCACGCCATTCGTCCTTGCAGTTTACGCGACTGCCTGTAATTCAGGCCTAACCGTTTGGTCCACAGTCGCGCGGCGATGGCAGTGTGTCGTATATCGAACAGGCTGGCCGCATCTTGTCGCCCCAGATTAGCTGAGTGTCTTCGATAGCTGCACAGGCACTGCTCGATGAATAACAGCCCACCCTGCGCCGCACCGCGAACAGCAAGGTCATAGTCCGCACAATACATTATTTCGGGGTTGTAGTATCCATCGGCTGCGTAGAAAGTCCTACGCACGAGCAGGGAGGGAGGGGACACCTGATTCCTCACAAGCATCACATCGATCGGCAATTCCCCCGCAGTCGCGCGCCGCCGTTGTCTTTTCAGCACGGATCCGGACGCGTCGATTAAGCGGTTGAGACAAGACACCATCTGAATGTTTGGATGAGAATCCAGTGCTTCACCACAGATCCGGAGGAAATCCCGGTCGATCAGGTCGTCCGAATGCAGGAGAATAACGTAATCGCCGCTGGCCTCCCTAACGCAGGCATTCCAGTGCTCGATGACCGGAATAGTGACATCTCGCCTTACCAGTCGAACGCGTTTGC
Source organism: uncultured Acidobacteriia bacterium (assembly GCA_903825445.1). GTDB lineage: Bacteria > Acidobacteriota > Terriglobia > Bryobacterales > Bryobacteraceae > BOG-234. The sequence continues at coordinate 63,081 of CAIKAS010000341.1, read as the reverse complement.
CATACATGCCAATAACGTTCAACGAATTATCCGAGGATGCATTATCGGAGACAACAATTTCACATGAACCTTCAGGTACGGATTGGGCTATTGCGCTTTCGATAGTCGCCGCAATGAAACGTCCCGAATTATAGTTCGGGATACAAATGGAATACTTGGGATTCATTCGCAGATCTCGAGAGCTGGTTCTGGCTCGCAGTCGTTACTTCCCGGTAGCGGATCATGATGCCACTCGCGCCGCCTTCTCAGAAACTCCACGGTCGCATAGCCCGCGAGACCGATTTCAACAAAGAAATATGCAAGGGCAACCCCCCGCACTCCAAGACGTCCAACGACGGCAGCGCTGGCCCCGCTTAGCGATAATCCGCTTAGTACTGAGAGGATCAGGAATGGCTCTCGCTTGTGGGCACGAAGATAGATCGCTTGACATGATACCAGCAGATTCATGATCGCCCATCCGCCCAACAACGTAAAAGATAATGGGTCCACGACGCGCACCGCCAAGGCGCTTCCTCTGCCGTAAATGACCGTTACTCCAATTACCAAGATCATAACGCCAAGACTCATGATTGCAAGTGCCTGCCGGAGGCTTCCGCGAAAGACTTCGTCCAATTCGGCAAAACGGCGGCGCGAGATCAACGTTCCGAATCGCGGCGCCTTCGTATTGATCCATGTGAAGGACATAGTCGTGGCCGCGCCTAAAAAAGCCAGCGACATTCCTACTTCCCCTGCCTGTATCGCGCCCAGTCGGGCGAAAACCAGCGGAACAAGCATCGTGCTCATGAAGTATCCACTCATGGCGCTGACAGCGATCTTCCATTGAAACGGCCACACTTCACGAAGCATCCCCCGGGCGGATTCGTTGTGACCTGCGCGATAGACCGAAATGAGGAATCGCCGCCATTTGGTTGAGAATAAAAGCCATTCGTAAAGGGCCTGAACAAGAGAGGGAACGGCCGCAGCGTACAGTCCGAGGCCCAAACGCAGCGCGATCCAGAAAAGGATATTGCTGATTACGACTTCTCCCGCACGGAAGCGCGCTACCAATGCGACCTGGCCGCAACCCTCGAGAACCGAATAGTACGGCGTACTTGTGAATAGCGCTGCAGCTGCGAAGCAAGCCAGAAGCCAGGGCCCTCGCCAAAGTGAGATGGCACCGGAATGCGCGAAGAATTTTAGCCCGATTCCAACAGCAAGCGTAAACAGAATGGCTGCGCCAATCAAGTACCACCTGCTTACGATTCGCAGGAGCGTGCCAAGTCGTTCAATGCTGGCTTGGCTCCTGACGATGAAATCGCGCCCCTGCCACGTGATCCCCCCTGCCTCGTGACTAGCCATAATTGAAATTACGTATGAAAAACTGAGGTCGAGGAAGACTCGCATCCCTAGCAGACTGCTGAACGTGAAATAGAAGCCCTGTTCGACCGGCGTCAAACCTTTGGCGATGGCCCTCAGCGTAACAAGACCGCAAACCGCCACTGCCGCGCGCCATGCGAGCGCACTGATGACAGCATCATCTGCTCCCACCCATGTCGCGAAACGCTTTATTCGAGAGGCCATGTTCATTACGAGAACGTTGACGCCCGTTCGAGTTGCGAGACTCTAAAAGAACGCGACACGCGTGTTCCTGCGATCTTCAGCAATGTGAAGAATGCCTTTCGACGTTGTATCACTGAAGCAGACCGTTCACATAGTGTTCCGTAATGTTTGAACAACCGCTGGGAACCCCGCCAGTTAGCGTCGTACATTCAGTTCTGATTTTCATGCCTGTGAAGCCACTTCCAGTAACCACCGGGGATCCTCCGACAGTCATAGTGGCGCCGGGCACTGATACTGTGCCGTCAGCATTCATTACCAGGGAGTCGATAAGTTTGCCCGCCTGCGCAGTCTGTAAGTGAAGCGAGCCCTTTTGTGCCCCATGGGAGTTATCCTGAATGGCCGAGTAAATCGCCGCGTAGGAGGCTTCGCTCGATGTCGAGTCGGTTCCGTCCATGCGAGTAAGAATATTGACAGTGCCCGACCCGTGATTGTCGTTTCTGAAAAGTATAAGGCCGCTCCCCGCCGTCGTGCGAAACAATACTTGATCAGGCGGCGAGCCTTGGAAAATATCGAAAGTTACAGGTTTACTGAAGGTTACAGCCTGGTCGAAAGTGAACATGGGCGGCGTCGAAGCAGGATTGTAATGGTAGATGGGTCGATTATTCGTGTCGTCATGAAGGTCGAGCTGACCTCGCCCAATACTTCCGGAATGGAGCGAGTAATACGTCGGGAGAGCCGGCATTTCACTTGCGCCAGTGATCGGGCCAATTCCAATCGGATCGAAGTATTGATGGTTCAGTTTAATTGTGTTTGATGGGCCGCCGGGATTGGTGATTTTACATCCGCCGGCAAGGGGCGAGTCTATGTACGAGAATGCCGCACGCAATATAAACGAGCCACTGCCCTCACAGTACGGATTGAGAAAAATCTCGCTCGTGCCATTGATGTCGAAGTCCGATTCCGTGTTGTCGGATGTATCGTTACTGATGAATGTATTCGGACCGCCCGATTCCTCATAAAAACCGATTTTGTTCTTCTGCGCGCTGTCGTTGATCAGCGTTCCAGCATTACAATCCGGCGTGCTTCCACAGTGCCATCCGGCTCCGCGGTTTTTCAGGAAATAAGAGTTAACGATGTATTGCTTGTCGCATGGATCCAACGCGGAACAATACAGCCCGTCCCCTCCGAAGCCGCTGATCGTAATCTGGTACGCGGAAAACCTGGAGTCGCCGATCTCTACCCCATGGTCGGAGTTCGCTTCAGTGTCGAGGGAGTCAATCCACATATCTCTGACAGATGAATCCCGCGAGCCTAAGGACGTTGTGATGCCTGGCACCCCGGCCGCGAACACAAGACACGTTCGTGCCGCAGCACATGTGTTCACGCCCCCTCCAGTGCCAATGAACTGGGTTGGGATCGCCGTTACAAATGTGCAGGAAGAATAGTACGCGCCAGTGGGGAAATAAATTACGCCGCCAATTGAACCCAACTTCCGGTAAGCAGGACAGTTATCGGTTCCTGTCTTAGAAGTGAAGTTGTAATCGCCCTTTCCGCCAAAATCTTCTACACTTACTAATTCCCGAAGTTTATCCTGCGCATTCCTTGCAACCAGAGCCCCGGTTCCTTTTTGGACAAAGGAATAAGAGCTCACAGATCCATTCGCTGTTGCGGTAATGGTCCACGAATCGTTAAGCGTGTGTCCTCTTGTTGCGCCAAAAGTGACAGTAACGCCATCAGCCAATAGCTGTGCCGATCCAGTCATCGCCACCGGTGAGCTAAGGGCTCCACGGTTTTTCGACCACCTGAAGCTGTCCGGTGCGCCAGTTGCCGAAATCACCACGGAGTATTGGGCGTTGCCGTCCGGGGATGCAAACCGTCCTCCGCTCGCGGCATCGTTCAGACCGGTTCCCATGAAGATCGGAGGTTCGATCGTTACGGTCTGAGCCATTATTGCTGTTGGAGCAAGGCACGCCGCGACGACAGCCGCAACGCTGGTGCTGATTAAAACATTCAGTCGACTCATAAGCTTCGTCACCTCAGAAGAATTCCACGTGCGAAATCCGCTTCGAATGCCGGCGGCACTACGACATTTCACAACAACTCACGTGCAACCTCTACGACATTCTCCACGGCTAGTCCAGCCTTCGCGCATAGCACATCCCTTCCACCCGCCGTGGTCTCCGGCTTGCGCCCTAGAAACAACGGTCGAAACTCCGTTCGCGTCCCGGAGACCGCCAGATACTCCGCGACAATCGTGGCAAACCCGCCCTTGCCGTGCTCTTCAAGCGTTATAAGCCGGCCGGTTTTGGCCAACGACGAGGCTAGCGATCCGAAATCAAAAGGTTGCAGTGTTGGAAAGCTCAGCACCTCCGCAGAAATCCCCTCGTTGGCGAGCGACTCCGCCGCACCCATTGCCATGGCCAAAGTTCCAGCCGACGTTGCAATCGTCACGTTGGAACCTTCTCTCATCAAAAATGCCCTCCCGATCTCCAAGGCTGGTTTGTCTGTGTGAACTATGGCTTCGCCACCCTTACCCAGGCGTAAGTAGCACGGCCCGGGCAACGCGGCGCACGCTTCAGTGGCCCACGCAGCCTCGACGGGATCGCCTGGGGCGAAGATTGTCATGTTCGGCATCACCCGCATGACTGCCATATCCTCCAGTCCGTGGTGAGTATAGCCTGCACTTCCATAGGAAAAGCCGCCTCCAACCGCAACAATTTTCACACTCAGATTGTGATAGCAGACGTCGTTTCGTATCTGTTCCAGACATCGAATCGTCGGAAAATTCGCAATGGAGTATGTGAATACCGTCTTCCCGCTCAGCGCGAGTCCGGCTGCCACACCCGTCATATTCTGCTCGGCAACCCCCATATTCACGTACCGGTCTGGGTATTGCCCTGCAAACCCTTCCAGGACGGAAAAGCCGAGGTCACCGCACAAGAGCCACAATTCCGGGTGCCCTGCTGCTGCTTCAGCCAGCGCACGGATAAATGCGCCTCTCAACCGGCAGTCTCCAGTTCTCTCAATGCCTGTGCCAGTTGATCGTCGTTTGGGGATTTATAATGCCACTCAAGCCGGTCTTCCATAAAGCTGACGCCCTTACCTTTCAAGGTGTTGGCGATAACCACGGTCGGCTTGTCGGTTTCGAGTGGCACGTGGCGAAACGCTTCTTCTATGGCTGGCAGGTCGTGACCATCAATTTCCATCACTCCCCAGCCGAAGGCGCGCCACTTATCGGCCAAAGGTTCAAGATTCATCACAGCGTGCACTGTCCCGAAACTCTGGATCTTGTTGTAGTCGACAATTGCGCAGAGCCGATCCAGGCAATGATGGGCCGCGAACAGAATGGCTTCCCAGTTTGAGCCTTCATCGAGTTCGCCATCGCTGAGAATTACGAACGTTCGGGAGGGCAGTCGGCTTCTCTTTGCCGCCAGTGCCATGCCACATCCGATGGGTAGGCCGTGTCCCAATGATCCTGTTGAAACCTCCACTCCTGGTACGTGGTGACTCACGTGCCCGATCAGAGGAGAACCATTCTGGCAGTACTCACCGAGCCATTCAATTGAAAAAAAGCCTGATTCTGCTAGCGCCCCGTATAGGGCTACTGCTGCATGGCCTTTACTGACGATCAACTTGTCACGATCCGGCCAGCCAGGATTGTCTGGAGCCACCTTGAGGACTCCGCCGTACAGGGCAGCAAGAATGTCAGCTATCGACAGGCAGCTACCAATATGCGACGCCTTCGACTTGTGGGTCATTCGCAGGGCATGACGACGAATTCGCACGGCGAGTTCCGCGGCCGAGTAGTTCGTTGTCAATTTCGCCCTCGTTCAGTAGCGGCGCGCGTGTGCCAAACCAGCGTCTTGCGGATCGCATTTTTTAAGTCAACATACTCTCTCAGTCCGAGTTCGGTACGGGCCTTCCGGGTGCAGGGGATATATCTGCTGCCGTCAGCTCCGGCGGCCTGAGGGCTCTTAATGGCGACAGTCGCTCCGTGCCATCCTGCCGCGGCGACCGTTGCGGCCGTTTCTGCAATCGATATGGCCCGTTCTGAACCCACGTTGTACGCCTCGCAGGCCCTGCCTCTAAACAAAATAGTCCACAGCCAGATTGCCAGGTCGGACGCGTAGAGATATGAGCGAACGTCCGTTCCGTCGCCATGCACTCCGATCGGAGATCCCCCCATTTCATCGCGAATGAAATTCCCGATAGCAAAGCGGCCGCTAAGCGGTAAATAGGGACCGACGAAGGCGAAACACCGGGCGATCTTCACCTCCAGGCCCCCTACACCATCAGCAATTGCACAAAGTGTTTCGGCCGCCCTCTTGGACTCGGCATAGGCCGACGATACGAGGGAGGAGTCTGGCGCTCCGGGATATCCCTCAGGGAATCCTGCCAAGTCTCGCGGCTGCCGCCCGTAAACCGCGCCCGAACTAGTGAAGAGCATCTTCTTTGTGTGCCATTTTGAGGTTGCGTCCAGAATGTGCGAAGTACCCCAAACCGTGGTCCGAAAGATCTCAAGAGGGTTTTGAGAAGGATCTGCGCTTCCGGCAGAAGCCGCATGCAAAACGTGTGTGAAATCACTCTGTGGTACTTCGAACGTCTGCAGATCACCTTCCAGGATCTCGATCGCGGGTGATTCCGCGAGATGCGGCGCCTTACTTCTTAGCGCTGTCGGGTTTCGTGCCAGCACCACCGCCGAAGCACCCAATTTCAGTTCCCGGTTGATCCAATCAAAACTCTCCAACAGCCAGCAACCGAAAAATCCAGTGCCGCCCGTGATGAAGATCCTTTGGCCACGCAGTTCCTCCCAGAAGTCACGAGTGTGGTCAAGGATGTGACCGAGATCCTCCTTTAGGAGACTTGACATGAGTTTTTGCAGATTCCCTCGAAGCTTTCCTTCATGTGCCTGATCATCGCCGGAGAAATGCCTGGATAAATCCCAATCCAAAACAGTTGATTCATCACAAAATCCGTGTTCGGAAGACTCCCAACCGCGCGGTAGGGAATTTCCGCATACGCCGGTTGTCGGATCAGATTACCTGCAAAAAGCAAGCGCGTGGCGATCTTTCGCTCCTCAAGGTGAGCGATGACCTCCGCGCGACTAAACGGCGCGTTCTCGCGAACGGCGATGGGAAAACCAAACCAGCTGGGGTCCGCGCCGGATGTTGCTTCGGGCAGGAGAAAAAACTCCTCCACGCTTCGCAGCTCTTCGCGAAGGCGTCGGAAGTTTTCGCGTCTGGCTTCGATGTAGCGCGGTAGCTTCTGCAACTGGGCCACGCCCACGGCCGCCTGCATGTCGGTCACCTTCAGGTTGTAGCCGATGTGCGAATAGGTATATTTGTGATCGTATCCACATGGCAACTGGCCTAATTGCCACTTGAATCGCTTGCCACATGTGTTGTCTTTGCCTGGTTCGCACCAGCAATCGCGCCCCCAGTCCCGGAACGATTCCACCACTGTTTTAAGCTGCGGCGAGTTCGTCATCACGCAGCCCCCCTCGCCCATCGTAATGTGGTGCGCAGGGTAAAAACTGGCGGTCGCCAGATCGCCGAAGGTTCCGGCCTTCCGGCCTTTGTATTCAGATCCAACAGCGTCGCAGCAGTCTTCAATCAGCCAGAGGTTATGTTTCCTCGCAAAAGCGACTACTGCGTGTAGATCGAACGGGTTTCCCAGCGTATGCGCCAGAATTATCGCGCGGGTCTTGGGCGATAACGCGGCATCTAGTTGTGTCACGTCCGCGTTATAGGTGGGAGCCGTAATGTCGATAAAAACCGGCACCAGCCCATTCTGAATAATCGGATTCACCGTAGTGGGAAATCCTGCGGCAACCGTGATGACCTCATCGCCAGGCGTCAGTCTGCGGTCGCCCAATGTGCGTGAAGTCAGACACGACACGGCCAGAAGATTCGCCGACGATCCGGAGTTCACAAGAATGGCGCAGCGAATTCCCATGAAGCGCGCGAATTCACGTTCGAACTGTGCTGCAAAACGTCCGGTAGTGAGCCAAAAATCCAACGACGAATCGACGAGATACTGGATTTCCGTAGCGTCAAAGACCCGCCCGCTTACCGGAACAGAACTCTCGCCAGGCACGAACGGCTGTGCGGCGAACGCTTCGGCATGGAATTCGGCCACCAGTTCGCGGATCTGTGCCCTCAACTCTTCGGATTTTTCGCTCATGCTTTCAGAAACTCCCGGTACCATGCCACAGTTCTGCTGAGACCGTCGCTGAGGCTAAAGAGAGGCTCCCAGGCGAGGACCTGGCGAGCCTTCGCCGCATTCAGGTACTGATGCCGAATCTCGTTACCAGCGTGATTGCGAATGTCCGCATTCAGGTCGCTACCCAGTTGAGCCAGGATCTGACGCACCAGATCGAGAACCGTGATTTGCAGCTCATAGGAGAAATTGAACGCTTCGCCTCGTAGTTCGGGCCGCTTTGCGAGCGCTTCCGCGAGCATCATGTATGCTGCCGCGCCGTCTTCTACATAAAAATAGTCCCGTACAAACTGGCCATCCGAACGGATTACTGGGCGTTCGCCGCGAACTGCCGACCGAATAGTTCCAGGAACTATTCGGTTCCAGTTCAGGTCGCCTCCGCCATAGAAATTGCCGCATCGCGTTATGGCGACCGGTAAATTGTAACTGACTGCGTATGTGTGTGCGATCAGATCGGCGCAGGACTTGCTGACATCGTAAGGGTGCTGTCCCTGCAGTGGCGTTTCCTCCGAGTAAGGCAGCGCTAATTGATCTCCATAAGCCTTGTCTGAAGAGGCGACGATGATCGACTTCACTGAAGGCGAGCGGCGGCAAGCCTCCATAATGTTCCACGTTCCCGCGATATTGCTTTCAAAAGTCGAGATGGGATTGCGATTTGCGATCCCGACAATCGTCTGCGCCGCCAGATGGAAGACTGTGTCGATTTCATATTCGCCGATCGCTCTCTCCAGGCAGTCGCGGTCCCGCACATCTCCGCGCACCGTTTTGACGCGCTCAATATCCCGGGATCGGACTAGTTCAGACTCCGGTACCCAGTCCCGAACCAGGCACACCACGTCCGCGCCTGCTGTCAGAAGGCATTTGATGAGCCAGCCACCCACCAACCCGGTGGCGCCGGTGACGAGAACGGGTCTGTCCTGCCAGAATCTTTCCACTACGCCCATGCCTTCCAGGGAGCGTTGCCAGACTGCCAGAGTTCATTCAGAAAGACGTACTCCCGGTACGTATCCATTGCAAAGAAAAAGCCCTCGTGACGATAGGCCATCAGCTGACCTTCTGCGGCGAGGCGTTCCAACGGTGCGCGTTCCAGAATACAGTCGTCGCCATCAAGGTAGGAGAACAGCTTGTGGTCGAAGACAAGATATCCGGCACTTGCCCAACCATCCAGTTGGGGTTTCTCGTTGAACGCCAGTACCTTCCCATTGTCTGTCGTGTCCAAGATGCCAAAGCGCGAGATTGGCCGTACGGTAGTTACGGTAGCCAGTTTGCCGTGGTTCTTATGGAAGGCCAGCAGGTCAGCGACATTGATGTCGGCAAGACCATCGCCGTATGTAACCATAAAGGTGTCACCGTCCACGTACTGCTCGATCCGTCCGATCCGCCCGCCGGTCATTGTTTCCTGTCCGGTGTCAGCCAGCGTTACCTGGAAGTCCTGCTCCTGGTGAAGGCCGTTGAAAGAGATCCTGGATTCCTTACCGAGGCTGATGGTGAAGTCGTTATTCATGGCCTCGTAGTTCAGAAAGTAATCCTTGATCATGTTGCCGCGATAGCCGAGGCAGAGCACGAACTCACGAAATCCGTAGTGGGCATAGGTCTTCATGATGTGCCACAGTATGGGTTTTCCGCCGACCTCCACGAGTGGTTTCGGACGATACTCGGTTTCTTCCCGAAGGCGCGTGCCCTGGCCTCCACAGAGGATGACGACTTTCATTTAGCTTGTTCAATCGACATTACGTCAAGCGACCTCTCCCGGAAACGCCCGGATAATACACTAAATCTCGCTCTTTTGATGAGCATCCCCGACGGTAAACCGATGGTCGTTCCGCGTCAATGTTTGGTATGGTCTGGCTCATTAGACTGTGAAAGCGGGCAGTCTGGCGCTAACCCCGCGAGACTCGCCGAGGGGAACTACACACGATGAGTCGATTTGAATTGCGACCGAACGTTGCAAGAGCGTCACAGACAGCAGGAGCCGGTGATTTTTTTTTGCCTTGATGAAGATACCCTCTATTCCCGTCAGGGGTCCGTGTTCAACCCGGACGCTCTGACCGGAGGGAATCCATTGCCACGGCTCGGTAGCTATCCCAGTTGCCAGAACTCTGTGTATGTCTTCGATCTCATTACTATCGACGGGTGTTGGCTTTCCACCGAAACCGACGATTCCCATGACTCCTGGCGTGGTCATAATCGGAACACGCCGTTCCTTTGGGTCGAAGCGGCAAAAGACGTACCCGGGGAAGAGCGGTAGTTCAATGTTGGCGACGCGTCTGGACCATTGGCGTCGCGCCAGGTAGAACGGCAGGAACTCGTCGAAACCCTTACGCCGGAGGAGTTCTGAAACCGCTTTTTCGTGACGCCCACGCACCTGTAGCGCAAACCAGAACAGGCTCGTTTTATTCGCGGATACGTCTTGAGGCATTATGATAGCCCCACTATTTGGGCAGGCTGCCGCCATATCCAACGACATCGAGGGATTCTCTACCTTGAATTGTGTAGGCAAATACTCAACTGCGACGCGAACACATCGCCCTCCGTCATAGCCTCGGGCAAAGCTTTCCTACAACTGTAAGCACTGCTCTATAACAGCTGTCAGTCGTAGACCAAACTCTCCTTGATTTTATGCTAACATGCAAATTCCAGTCGCACTTAGTATCCATGGCCCGCAGGATGAGCGAATGGAAACTACGATGAAAACGTCATAGCGCCATTGAGTCCTCGATGTAAGCTGCCTGTTACGATGGCAATCACTAGATGAATTCAAATGCCGACAGGAAGACAATAGAAGGCTTCGGTCGGGAGTGGTCGCGATTCGACCAGTCCGACTTGTCAGATGCCGAACGCCAACGCATATGGAACGCATATTTTAGTGTCTTTCCGTGGGCAAGTATTCCACCGGACGCGGAAGGCTTTGATTTGGGGTGTGGTAGTGGTCGTTGGGCTCTTCTCGTAGCGCCCCGGGTGGGCAGGCTGCACTGTATCGACGCCAGCGATGATGCATTGAACGTCGCCCGGCGAAATCTAGCCAATTGTGGGAACTGCGTCATTCATCATGCATCCGTAGATGACATTCCACTGGGTGACGAATCAATGGATTTCGGCTACTCGCTCGGTGTACTTCACCATGTTCCGGACACTCGCGCGGGTATCGCCTCCTGCGTAGCAAAGCTGAAACGCGGTGCGCCGTTACTGTTGTATTTGTACTATGCGCTGGACAATCGGCCTTGGTGGTTCCGGTTTCTATGGAAAGTTTCTGATTTAGGTCGGCGCATGCTATCCTCATCACCCGCCTGGATTCTTAACCCTGCCACCACCTTGATAGCGTGTTGCATCTACTTTCCTCTTGCCCGTGCGGTTCGACTGGCCGAGATCTGCGGCTGCACAGTCGGGTGGATGCCTCTGTCTGCATATCGGTGTCTGAGTTTCTACACCATGAGAACAGACGCGCTTGACAGGTTTGGTACGCCACTGGAACAACGTTTCACTGCGGCACAAATTCAGCGGATGATGGTGGACGCGGGGCTGACCCGTATAGAATTCTCTCCCAACGACCCGTACTGGTGCGCTGTCGGCTTCCGTGCCTGATGCGTGAAATACTGACGGTCCGTCCCACCCTACGCTGGCGTGAACCGACGCTAACTCTCGCATCTCGGGCACGAGCAACACCTCCAGCGCACTCCGTCATCTCGGCACTTTTTACCATCAAGTTAACCGGGTATAGAATAAGCGACGGGACAACCTCAACCATGAACCGCCGCAACCTCCTGAAAACCGTAACCGCCGCCGGCCTCACCGGTCTCTTCACGCCCAGGGAACAACGTGCTCAGCAGGCCGATGAAAAGGTCGCCAGAGCCGTCCGCGGCCTCCCTCGCCCCAAAATCAAAGACATCACCGTCATCGAAACCGCGCCCGCCGGCGTCCGCCTGGACGTCGTCAAAATCACCACCGATCAGGATGGCCTGTACGGCTACGGTTGCGCCACCTTCACCCAGCGTGCCGACCTCATCAAGCCCGCCGTCGATCGCTACCTGAAGCCACTGCTCAAGGATCACACCGTCGACAAGATCGAAGACATCTGGCAAACCTGCTATGACAGTTCGTATTGGAAAAACGGCCCCGTGCTTAACAACGCCATCAGCGGGGTCGACCAGGCACTCTGGGACATCAAGGGACGAATGGCCAACATGCCCGTTTATGATTTGGTCGGCGGCAAATGCCGCGAAGCGGCCGATGTCTATACCCACGCCGATGGCAATGAGATCCAGCAGGTCATCGACAACGCGAAGCGGTACATGTCGCAGGGCTTCCGCAACGTCCGTATGCAGGTGAGTGTCCCCGGTTATCAGGGCTACGCCGGAGGTGGCGGAGGCGTGGTTCCCCCGGTCAAGGGTCTGGCGCCCGGACCCGTCTTCGAACCACTCCCCTACATTCGGCGCGTGCTCAAAATGTTCGATGCCGCCCGCGAGCAGCTTGGCGACGAGGTCGGTCTCCTCCACGACGTGCACGAACGGGTTACGCCCAATGAGGCGGTCCGTTTTGCCAGGGATCTTGAGAAGTACCACCTCTTTTTTATGGAAGATCCGCTGTCACCGGAAGATATCGCCTACTTCCGCCAGATTCGCCAGCAATGCGCCACGCCTATCTCGATGGGCGAACTCTTCAATAGCCCGCACGAGTGGACTCCGCTGATTTCCGAGCGCCTCATCGACTACATCCGCTGCCACGTCTCTCAGGTTGGCGGCTTCACTCCCGCACGCAAGATCGCGATTTTGGCGGAACAATTCGGCGTCAAGACGGCCTGGCATGGCCCTGGTGACGTTTCCCCCATTGGGCACATGGCCAACGTGACGCTCGATGTAGTGAGCTACAACTTTGGCATCCAGGAATACACGCCGTTCAATGCGCGCACCCAGGAGGTATTTAGCGGCTGCCCTGTGATGGAAGATGGCTACCTCTGGCCCAGTACCAAGCCCGGCTGGGGCATTGAGATCGATGAGAAGGCCGCTGCGAAATATCCCTTTACCAACCCGGCCAATGGACTCAACGGCGGTTGGGGAGAACTCCGCCGCAGTGATGGCCAGATCATCAAGCAGTAGCAAGTCTCAGTTGCCGCCTGGCGTGCCAGGCTCGCGCCTGGAACATCTTTCATCGCAAACGTGGCTGGGGTACATTCGCCGAAATGCCCGGACGGCAGCCGCCATAGCGGCTCCGGGTGTCTTTGCTTCGAATAGATGGCAGGGTCCCGGGCCATCTATTTTTCCCGATGCGCGGTCTCCCTGTACCTCGACACTGATACGGATTGAAGCCGCTCCGTCCGCATAGTGGACCTGCGGTTCCGTCCACGCGAGTCGGATCAACTCAATTTCCTCCTCCGCTCGGGTCAACTTTGCGCGGCAGGTTTCACAGACCCGGAAGTGTTCTTCCACGTCCCTCCCGTTTGCCTCAGACGGTGCCGATAGAGCGTAGGCTTCAATGATGTCATCGGACAGGTGTTTCATAAGACTTCTCCGCATCCCGATCCTGAGATGCCTCGCCGATAAACTCCGTGACACCTCTGCGTGTCATATCGGCGACAAAGCCGTGATCTATAAGATTCCCGTCTGGCCCGCCTCGGCACCAGGAATTTTAAATAAGATTTTCCTTGCCTTGCCTAGGATAAATCCGGTACTATGAGTACTGTCTGCCGATGAGAGACTGCGCAACCAATTCGTCTGAACTTACCGATTGGGACGGTCTGGTCGCCGGAATTCGTCGCAACGACGAATCGGCAATCGAGACGTTTTATCGGTTGTTTAGCAGTTCGCTTCGCGCGTATTTCTCGCAACGTCTAGTGGACCATGCCGCTTTAGCCGATTGCACGAGCGAATGCCTGGTTACGGCTCTCAGTGGAATACATAAGGGTTCCTTGCGGGAACCGTCGAAAATGACCGCCTACGTTTGGGGAATCGCGCGGAATATTCTTCGCAAGGCCATTCAGTTCCGGATCGCCGAGCGGGAAATGCACGCCGATGTCGAGGTTAGTTTGCTGCCTAATTCTGCACCCGACCAGGAGGCGGATTTATTGCTCTCCGAGCAACGTCAGATTATTTCGACGCTGATGAGCCGCCTCTCCCCGCTGGGGCGCGAAATTCTCAGACGTTTCTATCTGGAGGGCGATACGCCCCGCCAGATCCAGGTTGATCTGGGAATAACGGAAACACAATTTCGTCTCGCCAAGAACCGAGCAAAGATGCGTCTTCTCGCATCCTCGGTATCGGCCCGTCCGTCCGGTTCCGCTCCCACAGAGACCACTGGACAAGAATCCCGGAAGAGAGGCGAGTCTCGGGTAGAATGCCTGCCTGTACGTTACAACAGTGCTAAATCCTTTTCATATTCGTCCGACACAAAGTGTGCCATAGCTACAAGCGAGAGGCATCTCGGTCATGCATACCGGGTGGGCAAGACATGGTTGGCATACGATGCGACTCAATCAGACGACCATAACGGAATTCGGTTTCTGGGCCAGTTTAGCGACGCTGACCAGGCGTTGCGGGAAATAGCCAGGGGACACCTGCATCAGAATGTAATATCTCTGGATGTGGTCTGAAGAATCCGGTAATATTCATGCCCCGAATCTGCCGTAGGCCAACCACTTCTAAGATATCAATACCCAGGCATTCAGGGGAGAATAGCCGGGTACGCCAGACTGTAAAAATGAATGAATATCTTTGTTAATTAACCAAAGAGAACAGAGATAATTCGCTGCTTGACAGTACTATTAGTATTCAGGGAGGAAAGATAATGGCAAACCGGTCCGTCCAGAGTCGCAGCCGAATCTCACACTCCGGTGCGACGAAGGGCCGCAAATCGGTCCCCGCCCGAAGTTCCAGATCGAGGGCCGCAAAGCCCGCGCTACCGCCCGATCGCCAACCTGCTCCGTCCAATCCATTAACCGCTGGCTCGGATTGTGAGCAGTGCCTGAAGGAAGTTGCCCTCCTTGCGGGCGAAACCGCGCATGATCTCATCAACCTGCTCACCATCATAAAAGGCTTTACCGATCGCGCGCTCAGCTCCGTGGAACCTGGTGCGCAGCACCATAACTACCTCACAGAGATCAGTAAAGCGGGTACCGATGCAGTGGCGTTGACGCAACAATTGCTACGGTGCAGGCGGAAACAATCCTGCGAAATGAGCGAGATAGATTTAAATCATGTAATTTCGGGATGCGGTAATTTACTGTCAACCGTCCTCGGCGACCGCATTCAGGTGGATTCCGCGCTGCGTCCGTCGTTGTTTCGAACTGTCGCGGACCCGGTTCAGATCCGGCAGATACTGGTCAATCTAACGCTCAATGCCCACGATGCGATGCCCGAGGGCGGGAGGGTTTTGATTCAGACAGCGAACGTAAGGCTCAGAGAATGTGACGCGGACGGTTATTACGTCTGCCTTGCCGTGACCGACAATGGCGCCGGGATGACGCCCGAAACGCAGTCGCGCGTGTTTGAGCCGTTCTTTACGACCAGGAACTGGGACCCGAGCCATGGATTGGGCTTATCGAGTGTTCGTACCATTGTGAAACATCACGGCGGCACCATTAAAATCTCAAGCGAGAGAGGGCAGGGAACTACAGTCTATATTCTTTTACCAGGTGTTAATCCAAACCCACGGTCAGTCCATTTTCAGCCTGGCTTTCTTAAAAACGGACTTATGGACCCGGTTCTCTCACGCGACGGGCAATAGGGACAGAGATAGCGCTATTTCCACCGGAACATCCTCAGCGCCAGCGCGAAACTCACCACCATCCATCCGCCCAGCACAGCCAGTTCCGGCCATAACTGGCCCAATCCGGCTCCTTGCAGCATACATGCGCGCAGCGCGTTGATAATCGCCGTTAGAGGCAGTATCCGAATCACCGGCTGAAGCACGTCCGGAAACCTTTGCGCCGAGAAAAACACGCCGGAGACAATCCACATCGGCATCATTACGGCGTTGGTCAGCCCCGAGACGGCCTCAATTGTTCGCGCTCTTGAAGCAATCAGCAGGCCGAGTGAGCTAAATGCCAGGGACGCTGTCACGCACAGCACGGCAAAACTACCCGCCGCACCCCGCATCGGGACGTGGAACACGAGCATCCCGAATCCCAACAGTGTCGTCACCTCTATCACCAGCATCACCAGCCGCGACAATAGAAACGACAGCAGATATTCGTGCCGGACCATGGGAGTCGCAATCAGCCGTTTCAATAACTTCTTCCGCCGGGCATCCACCACGCCAAATGCCAGCCCCCAGATCGAACTGCCCATCAGGTTCATTCCCAGCAGCCCTGGCAACAGGAAATCGATGTAGCGCGACCCAGGCTCTCGCATCAAAACATCCCCCGTTGCCCTCGGATCCACTTGCCCCGCCGCCTTCTGCACCGCGCGATTCGCTAACATGCGCGCCGTCCTGCCTTCGGGGTTCGTATCGTCGTACTCGTATTGGACCTCGTACCCACCGGCACCGGGCTCTGCCACCATGGCAATCTTTCCGGCTCGCAGGGCCTCCTGTGCAGTCCGGAGATCCAGTTCCTGCACGTCCAGGAGCTTTTCCTGGCGGATTGCCTGCGCGATCTCAGGCGTTACCGCACCCACTTTCAACACTTCCGCAGGTCGATTCCGAAACGCCAGTCCAAGTCCTGCGGCTAACAAGAGCGGAAAAACAAACACCCAAAATAATGCTTCCGGTTCGCGTATGAATTCGCGGAACCGTACCAGAGTTAATTGGACCAATGGCCGATCGCCAGCTCTACTCATGCCCGCGTTACTCATCGCGCAAGTGCCTCCCGGTCAGTGCCACAAACACATCCTCAAGTGTCGCCGAATGCGTCCGAAGTTCCGTTAGGGGAATTCCCTGGCAATTAATTACGTCGAGCAGCCCAGGCACAGCCCGATGCAGTTCATTCACCTGCATCCGAACATTCCCGCCATCCAGCCGGACGTCATTCACGCCCTCAATTCGCCTCAGCGCCTCCACATCGGGCACTCTCGCGGCATCTCCCGTCGAAAACTCCACCAGATGCTCTCCTCCGATGGACGCCACCAGTTCTCTGGGCGTCCCCAGCGCAATCTGCCGCCCGTGATCCATGATCGCCACCCTATCGCACAGCTTTTCCGCTTCGTCCATGTAATGGGTGGTGAGAAGAATGGTACGGCCCTGTTCGCGGAATGCTTCGATTACATCCCACAACTGCCGCCGCGCCTGAGGATCGAGGCCTGTCGTCGGCTCGTCGAGAAACAACAGATCCGGATTCCCTGCCAGCGCGCATGCCAGCGCCAACCGCTGCTTTTGACCGCCTGAGAGGCCGCCCACGCGTGATTTGCTCTTTTCACCGAGCTGCATCATCCCGATCAGTTCGGCCGCATCAGGTCCCTGGTGATAGAAACTCCGGAAAAGCCGGACTGTTTCAAATACGGAAAGCTTGTCGGAGAGCTGCGTCTCCTGCAACTGAATCCCGAGCCTCTGCCGGAGTGCCATCCCCTGGCTGGCCCAGTGCATCCCGAGCACTTCCACTTCGCCCGAATCCGGCTCGGTCAGGCCTTCGCAAATCTCGATCGTCGTAGTCTTCCCGGCGCCATTCGGCCCCAGCAGCCCAAAGCATTCGCCGCGCCGCACTTCGAGGTCGAGCCCGTCCACGGCTACGACGTCTTTGTAAGTTTTCCGCAAACCGCGAACCAGCAAGGCGGCATCGGGCATCGTAACGGACATAGCGCCATTATCGCCTCACTGGGCGTTTGTCGAAACTTCCCTCCCGCTTGCGATACTGAAAACTATATGGCCGGACTAAGCTGGGAACAAATCGACAATATCGCACTCGAGTTATACGAAGCGCATCCGGAAATTGATCCGCTTACTATCCGCTTTACGGATCTCCACAAGTGGATCACCGAACTCCCTGCTTTTTCCGATGATCCGGCCAAATCCAGCGAAGGCAAGCTGGAAGCCATCCAAATGGCCTGGCTTGAAGAGTACAAGGACAACCAGTGACTGGATTCGCGCGGCGCGATTTCCTCCGTGCTGTCGCAGCCGCACCGCTTCTTGGTGCCACATTACCCGCCGAACCAGCGGCCAGGAGTTGTATCCTCATTTGGCTTACGGGCGGTCCGTCTCATCTGGACACGTGGGACCCAAAACCCGACGCGCCCCGCGAGTTCCGCAGCCCTTTTCGCCCGATTCGCACGAACGTCCCAGGTATCGAAATCTCGGAACTTTTCCCCCGCATGGCGAAGCATGCGGACAAGTACGCGCTGATCCGCTCGGTCTACGGCGACACTGCGCCTGTTCACGAGGACGCACTGCGCGGCGTGGACATCCTGACCGCTGGCCGGGCAGTGCTTCCCGGTCCTTTGGGCTTTTTGGGGGGCGCGGCCGCGTTGCGGGCATCCAACCCGAACCCCCGTTCCTTCGTCGAGAACTGTGTCGGCGCCCGATTGCTGATTCAATCCGGCGCGCGGTTCGTCCGGGTCAACATGTTCAACAGCGTCTTTCATCAGCCCAGCTGGGATAGCCACGGTACGCCGCCTTTCAGCACAGTGGATGATTACAGGGACGTTGTGGCTCCGGCGTTCGATTTCGCATTCACCGCGTTTCTCGAAGATCTGCATCAGCGCGGTCTCTTGGAGTCGACGCTCGTCGTCGCGATGGGTGAATTCGGGCGTTCGCCGCGCATCAACCCCGCCGGTGGCCGCGACCACTGGACGAGATGCCAGACCGTCATCATGGCGGGCGGTGGCGTCCAGGGAGGTCAGGTCTACGGCAGTTCCGATGCAATCGGCGCCGAGCCGAAGGATAAGCCAGTGAGTACCGAACAAGTTCTCGCGACTATTGGTTTTGCGCTGGGAACGCCCCTAAGCGTCGAACCGGTCCGCGCTCTTTTCACTTAACTGGAGCTAAACTGTGCCGACACTTTGCACGAAGATCAAGTTGCGAAAGGGTTCCGCCGACCGCGTTACCCAATGGGCCGCTGAACTGAATCGACGCGCCGAAGAAGTGCGCGAAGTACTGCGCTCTGAAGGCGTCAGTCTCGAAGCGGCGTTCCTTGACACTCAGGCGGATGGAGTGTATATCGTTTACGTCATGCACTCTCATGATTTTGAAAAGGCCAAGGCAGTTGCGACGCAATCAGTGGCAGCCATCGACGCATTCCATCAGGGGTTCAAAAGGGACTGCTGGGAGAACACCTGCAAGCTCGAAACTCTCATTGATTTCGCGCTCTGATGTCACCCCCACAAGCCGGCGCTGCCGCATCCTGACCAAAGAACGCAAGGACACAAACAATCCCGGTATCCAACAGTCCCCTGGTTGTTGATCCCGGCTAAGTCTTGCGAATCAGCTTTTCAATCAGTGCGGTCACCTGAGCCTCAGGTGCGTCTTCGATCAGTATGAGAAGAAGGTCGGTCTGGCTCCAGTCCTTCCATATCCTGAGGATGTAAGCGGAGACACCGCCCCCGCCGCCGATTCCCGCGAGGCCGACGAAGATCTTCGCGGTCTGCGATCCCTGAGTCAACAGCAACCAGGTTGCGGTGCCCAGGAGAACGGCTAGCCCAAGAACCGCCACAATCAAAGCCCGGAATCTTCGCTGGCGGTGTGTACGGAGGGCCTTCCTGGTGGTGGCGGAGACGCCCGCCAGAAGCCATGTCTGCTTCAGTTCTTCCAAAACGTCTTTTAAGTTCTGCATACGTTGTCGTCGATCTCTTTCGCCACGCGGATTCGTGCTTCCTGATAAGAAAACTGCCCCTGCTCCAGCAACTGCAAAGTTCCCTTGAGTGCCTGAGCCGCCCAGCCGAAGTCAATATGCGTCGGAAACTGGACCGTCCGAATAAGGTTCTTTCTCCGACGCGCCAGATAGTCCGCAAGCACGGTGGAGGTGCAATTTGCCAAGGTCCAGGACACCGTCGAATGCCGGAGCGATGGTCTCTTCAACGCGCCGCTTTGGCTGCATCCCGTCGAATAACTCCAGACGATTCCCTGGCCGCAAGAGACCCGCGAAGAGTTCGTCCATTTCATCACGACGGCGGGCTTCCCGGGAGACCTCGCTTTCGAGTATCTGTAACCCATCTGCGCCCACAGTTTCAATCGGGAGCGGCGCAAGCAGTGCGTCGTTGAGCACTTCCAGAACAGTGGCCGATGGCGACTCCTCTCTTTCACCACCGAGTGCGGTGGAAAGCCAGGAGCCCATCCGGCGCCAGGGCGACTGTGATTTGATTCCGCGTCGGGTCCGGAGACGAGTCAAAATGTATTTTGCGAGATCCCCGTTGTCCGTCGCCGCCCTTTCCATCAGTTCGCGTAGCGGGTCGGGCGAAATCAGGTCGTCAAAGACAATAGCCGAACCCTTCCAGTGCGTGAATAAGACCACGATCCGGCTCCGCTCTGTGAGTTCGCCGAGGGTTGATAACGTGGCGCATTTGGTCACGTTCACTCCAAGCCTAGCGGCCTCTTCGGAGAGTTCCTGAAATGGTTCGACAACCATCGGCAGATAGTCATCCCGCCAGAACCCATCGATTTGCCCCGGGTCAAAGCTCCGGTAGCGGCTGAGCCAGTCGGAATCCCCAAGTCGCTCTCCGAACTCCTCGCGCGAAAGGGGAACAGTGCTGGCGATCGATACGTCAGCCGGCGTGTTGGGTGTCATGCCGGACCGTAAATCCCCCGTCTTCGCGCAGGCTGAGCAGCGTTTTGGTCTTGCCCTGGGTTACCACCACCATTAATCGCTTCAGCCGGATCTGTCCCATCTGCCGCAACTCGTTGCGAAGGGTGACGGCATACTGGGCCAGGCTGGCTCGCTTCGCCTGGGCGGCTGCGAAGTTTTTGTCGTGCGCTGCAAACAGGGCCCTCTGCCCGGCCTGAAGGTCCCCGTCGGCGAAGCCCGCCACCACAGATACGTCGATCGGTGGTACGTTGGCATTGCCGCCGCCGAACTTTACAACGATCGCGGTCGGCGAACCATCCGAGGCGCGGTTCCATCCGATTGCGCTTACCAGATTCTCCGCTTCTCCCGGGTCCAGACGTTTGACTTCTGCCTGGATCCAGGCGGTCGGGCTCTCTCCCTGTACCAGGCGGCTGAACAAATCTTTGGGCGCTCCCCCTGGCTGGTCCCCCGGCGTCTTCAGAAACGACATGTTGCCATTCAGGTCCGGCTCAGCCACACCGCTGACACGCGCTCCAGCGTTACCGGCCCGCCGTTTCCCGAGGGCGGTTGCCATGTCGTTCAGACTCGCCGTGTTCCTCTGGCCGGAAGTGGCGGCGATGCTGAGTGCTTCGACGTGTTCCTCCGGAGTATCCAGAAAGACAACCGAGCGCTTGTTCCGCGCCGCAGCTTCAAGATACGCCGTAAGTGAGGGCGTATCACGGATTTCGGTTCGCAATGATGCCGGTGGCGGTTTCAGATTCCTCTCGGTGGCGTATGCCACCTCGTCAGCGTCATGGGCGATGAATATGCAGCAGTCGTTTTTCTCTGCGATGGCGCCGAGAGTATCGACGAACTCCGACTTCGACGTGAATGGCCGACTGCCGATCCTGCCGAACACGGGTTCGGAAATAGACTGTATACCGCCGCCAGCAGCAGGCCGAGGTAACTCCAGAGCCGCAGTGCGTAGCCGCACCGGAACTGGCACGGTCACGATCTTCTGGAGTTCGACGCTGCTTTCTACGTGTCCGTGCTCAACGGCCCGCGCGAGGTCTGTCGCGTGCGACTCTACCAGACTGGCCTCCGACAATGGGTAACGCAGAACCGGCCCATTCTCGGTCTGCTCCAGTGAAATCCTGGTGGCTTTCGCGCTCGGCTCCAGTTTCAGGGTTCGCGCATCCAGATTATGACCGCCGACCTCTTCAAGGTCGGCGGCGTTCCAAGAAACGACAATCGAAGGTGTTTTGATTGAACCGGACGGCTCGTAATTGAAGCTGGTGATGAATCCCTGACGGATATCCTCCATGTCCGCGCCGTCGGACGCAATGTCGGCCAGGATAATGCGGATGTCGTCAAGGGGATTATCCTTCAAGGCTCTGTCGAAATCGGCTTGTTTCTTGTCGATTTCTGCTTTCCTCGCAGGCAGCGTTTGAAAAGTGCGGGATTGCAGAAACACTGCGACCGGGTCCGGACTGGTCCCACTATTGTGCTGGTCTACCGCCAGGTTGTAACTCCTAATCTCCTTGTCAATATCGGCTTCCATGGCTTCGAGGCGAGCTTTCCTGGCCGCGTCGAATTTAACGGCCACGTCGGAGAACCGGTCTGCTACCAGGTTTGCCAAGGAGACGTCGTCGGCCAGTCCCGGATTCTGTGCGCGAAAGCGCTGCAATTTCGAATTCAGTTCCGCCTTGTCTTTTGGACTGATCTCGAGGCGCCCTGCCCGCAAATCGCGCAGCAACCGGATGGTGGCTTCTACACGAATGGCCGCAGCGGCATGCCTGGCCTTAATTGCCTGTTCTTGTTCTCGCGGGCTACCGGACCCTTTGATGCCCGCGCCATCATCCAACGCCCGGAAGAACTGATACAAAAGCGTGTACTGAACTACGCGTTCCAGATTCGCGTCGCGTCGACCGGCAAAGTACTTGTATGCGGTCTCCTCGTCTCCGAGCAATCCGCCCCCGGTCACCAGATTCTTGGTGCCCCTCGCGTCGGCCCCGTACGTCACAGGTAGAGCGCCAGTCTGCCGCGCGGTCAAAGCTTTCCCAAACGAGGCATTGACCAGCACGGCGCTCCCGGCAGTGTTCCAGTTGTAGAGCACCTCATTGCTGCCAGTCGCCTGTCTGACCTTATCGCTGAGCGGCATCGGCCCGCTGCGGCCTGCCGCTGGGCTCCCATTCGCGATTCGGAGGGGCTTCTGGAAGGGGAATTCGGTCGGTTTCCCGTAGGTAAAGTACAGATACTCGACGTTGCCAGCTTCCGACCATGACTTCAGCAACTGGTCCGTCGTGTTCAGTAATTCACCGAACTCGGTGTCGATCAATGCGTCACTAAGATAAACTGGTGCCCAGTCCCAATCCCGAAATTCGCCGCGGTCCAGTTTACCCGCGAACAGGGAACTGCGCTCGTAGCTCTGAGAGAGTTCGTCTCCCGTCTGCGAAGCCAGCAGCCGGAACGTTTCAAAACGAAGCGGAGGAACATCGGCCATCGCCTGTGTGCGAGGCCGACCCAGTATTGCCACTTGGCCACTCGGCGCCTGGAAGGTTCCCGCGATCGAATCCGTTGCCACCGCGAAACGACGGAATGGCGCCCGCAGGGAATCCAGTTCGTCGACGCCGCGTTGTGACTTGCGGATCAAATCAACGGGGAAGGTCAGCAGATAGAGGCTCCGATCAGCAGCGAGGTAAGCCCCTGTTTTTTTCTGTGTCGCCAAAGTCTGCCAGGCGGTGCCCGTATCGGACCCACCATCCACAGGGGTCCATCGCAGCGTGGGTTCGTCCATCCATCGGCGAATTTCGGCGGGATTGATCCTGAGATTGGGCGCACCCGAGGCGGAACTGCTGGTCACCGCGTCAATTCGGTCGAAGGTTCCACCGTACGAGGTGCCGAACAACGCGAAATACAAAAAGGCCACCCGATCCCGCAGGAGCGGATCGCGCAGCGGATCACTCGCCGGCCCCTTCATCGCAGCCGGTTTCGTGACCGTGAATACCACATCTTCGAGCCATCCGTCGGCCCCCATTCGCCAGCGGAGACGATTAAAGGAGCGCAAATCCGTTCCGAACGCCGACCGAATCAGCCTTTCAAGCTCGGCCTTTGGCATGACCGGCGGCGGCTCGAGGAGCATAACAGCGAGCCGGTTGTCGGGTAGCTCAGTCCACTGGATCGATTGGTAGGGGAACGGATGGGCTGTACGGAAATGAGACCAGGCCTCGCACGGCGTCCCGGTACCGGAGCAATCCGGCTGATACGCAACCGCCCTGCCGAGTCTAAGTCTGAATTGCTGGCTGGTCAGGGGAGTCGCCAGCAACCCGATCGCTACCGCAACTATTGTCAGGCGTCTTTTGAATCTGGCCTCTTGAGTTTTCGGCATGGCTCAAATACCTCACATTGTTCGATTGTCCGGCTGCAATTCATGCATTCGGCAAGAGGAGCAAGACCCGGCTGCGGCGCCGTCGCGTCCATTTCGTGCAGTATAGCCGAAAACGCCGCCGGAGAACAGCTTAATTTTATTCGAATTCATTGCATTTTAGTGACGGTCGGGATCCCAGGCTCGGCAAATATTGCCGTTCAAACAAAAAAGGACCGGCTTGTGCCGGCCCTTCTCAGTTAGGTCGCACCCAAACTTCGGTGCGAGGTTGTTACTGAATGTTAAATCCTACTTCGCTGCAGCGTACCGCTTTGCAACTTCGGCCCAGTTCACTACGTTCCAGAACGCTGCGAGATAATCCGCCCGCCGATTCTGGAACTTCAGGTAGTAAGCGTGCTCCCAGACGTCCACGCCCATCATGACGGCCTTGCCTTCCATAATCGGCGAGTCCTGATTCGGCGTCGACGAAATTTCCAGTTTGCCATTTGTCCGCGTGAGCCATGCCCAGCCCGAGCCGAACCGCGTCATGCCGGCTGCGGCGAACTTTTCTTTGAACGCATCGAAAGTTCCGAATGTCGCCGTGATGTCCGCCGCCAGGTCGCCAGCGGGAGCGCCACCGCCAGGTCCCAGAATCGACCAGAACATCGAGTGGTTCCAGTGTCCGCCGCCGTTGTTGCGAACGGCTGTCCGGATACCTTCCGGCACTACTACCAGGTTGCGGGCGAGCAGTTCCTCAAGCGACTTGTCCGCTAGTTCAGGCGCCGATTCCAGGGCTTTGTTCAGATTCGTAACGTAGGCCTGATGATGCTTGCCGTGGTGGATTTCCATCGTCAGCTTGTCGATGTACGGTTCCAGTGCGTCGGTAGCGTAGGGAAGTGCGGGTAACGTAAATGCCATAGTTTTATCTCCTTGAAAAATACTTTGGACCCTTTCAGGAATTCTCGAATGCGTGCGCCAGCCGGAACATCTTCTGTTCCTCGAAATGATTGCAGAGAATCTGCAATCCCACAGGTAATCCGGCATCTCCCGCGCTGCGTTCAGTCGTCACGCCACAAGGCACGCTCATACACGGGATTCCCGCCAGACTGCCGGTAATCGTATAGATATCGGACAAATACATCGACACCGGATCGTTCACTTTCTCGCCGATCCGGAAGGCCGGAAACGGCGAAACCGGCGCCACAATCGCGTCCACCTGTTTAAAGGCATTGGTGAAATCGCGCGCGATGAGCGCCCGGACTTTTTGCGCCTTCAGATAATAAGCATCATAATATCCATGGCTTAGCACGTAAGTGCCCAACATAATCCGGCGCTTTACTTCATCGCCGAAGGCCTCGCCACGTGTATTGCGGTACATCGCAAGCAGCTTATTTTCATCCGGGCCACCAGCGTCGGTCGAGCGGAAGGTATACCGCACTCCGTCGTAACGAGCCAGGTTCGAACTGGCCTCCGCCGTGCAAATAACGTAATACGTTGCAATCGCGTAATCTGTGCTCGGCAGGCTGATATCCCGCACCTCACAACCCATCTCGCGCAGTTTCGCAACGGCATTGTGAACGAGGTCCGCAGTCTCGCCGGTCGCGTGTTTCATGTATTCGACGGGCAACCCGATCTTCATGCCGCGCACGTCACCGTTGAGTCCAGCCGTGTAATCCGGCACCGGGGCCGCAGCCGAGGTCGAATCCATCGGATCGCGCCCCGCTATAACCCGCAGCACCGCCGCGGAATCCCGCACATTTCGCGAAAACGGCCCGATGTGATCGAGCGAACTCGCAAACGCTACCAGCCCATAGCGCGAAACCCGTCCATAGGTTGGCGTGACTCCCACTACGCCGCAAAACGATGCCGGCTGCCGTATCGAGCCACCGGTGTCCGAACCCAGCGAAACTACTGCTGTCCCCTGCGCCACCACGGCTGCAGACCCCCCGCTTGACCCGCCAGGCACCCTGTCCGGCGCGACAGGATTCCGCACTGGCCCGAAGTAACTGTTTTCGTTGGAAGACCCCATCGCGAACTCGTCACAATTCGTCTTGCCGATAATCACGCCGCCCGCTGCCTCAATCCGTTCAATTGCCGTCGCATCGTAGGGCGGAATATAGTTCTCGAGCATCTTCGAAGAGCAGGTTGTCCGCACGCCTTTGGTGAGGATGACGTCCTTCACTGCGATCGGAACACCGGCCAGCGCTCCGGCGCCTTCCCCTGCGGCAAGCTTACGGTCCACTTCCGCCGCTGTCGCCAATGCCCGCTCCGGGCAAAGCATCAGATAGGCGTTGGTCTTTGGATTCTCACGCTCGGCATATTCGAGCGCCTCCCGGGCTATTTCGACGGCTGAAAACCGTTTCGTTCGCAGGCCTTCGGTGATCGACTCAACGGTGTGCTGTGGCATCGCTGGCTGACTCATCGCTCGATCACTCGTGGCACCTTGAAATACCCTTCACCCGATATCGCTGCATTCGCCAGCGCGGCCTCGTTGTCGAGCGGCGTCCGTTCCACATCCGCCCGCAGTGTGGCGTTTTCGTCCGCATCAAACAACACCTGAGACATGGGCGCTGCGCCTTCGGTGTCGATCCCCGCCAGCGCATCCATCTGCCCAAGAATGCCATCGAGATCGTGCAGCATACGGCCCACTTCCAGGTCTGTGAGGTTGAGATTGGCGAGCGCCGCCACGTATCGAACGTCTTTTTCGGTGAGTTTCATTCAGTTGGCAAATCGGCGGCCCGAAGATCAGGCTGATAAGCGCCGTCGCGAATTCCGGTAGACGCGCCGTAATCCAGGGTCGGCAATTCCGTCCGCTTCGTCCGGAACACCCAGTGCGGGCGGCGGCCCGGCAGCCTCTCGTTGCGGTTCCCGGCGCGGCGGGGCCACCACAAACGTCAGATCGGCCACAATTTCCGAGCCAATCTCCTTCTCAATATTGCGCAGGATCTGAAACCGCAGTTTCCAAAGGCTTTCTTGCCAGATCTCGTCTTCCACCTCAACGACCAGCCTGGCACGCACGAGTTTCAGCGCCTTCGTCTTCGCCGCAAGACGTTTCCCCACGGCGCGCTTCCACGCTCCGCAGGCAATACGTTCCGGACTCGTGACGGCGGCGGCGCCCTTCATTCCTGCAATGATCCGGCCAGCCTGATCCATGGGTGAAATTGGATGATACCAAGTAGGGGATGCGCCAGTTTGCCTGCCCTCGCGCCGACGCCCCCCGAACACGCCGCGACCCTGAATCGGCTACATTGTCCTATAGGGTCTTATATACAAAGTGAAACTCGCCCAATTCCTCATCCCAACAGCCGTGCTCGTCCTCAGCCTTGGGACTCCCCTCTGCGCCCAGGATCTAAAAGCCTTCGAGAAGAAGGTCACTGAATTCACGCTCCCCAACGGCCTGCACTTCATCGTGCTCGAGCGGCACGACGCACCCGTCGTGTCCTTCCATACCTACGTCAACGCCGGTTCAGTTGACGATCCCAAGGGGAAGACCGGCCTGGCTCACATGTTCGAGCACATTGCCTTCAAAGGCACGGATACCATCGGTACCACCAACTACCCCGCCGAGAAAGCCGCGCTGGCTCAAATTGAACGCGCGTACGATCAACTCGACGCCGAACGTTACAAGGTTGGCGGTCCCGATCCCAGGAAGCTCGAAGTGCTCCAAAAGGCGGTTGACGACGCCATCGAAAAGGCGGACTCTTACGTCGTCCCCAACCTCTACCCGCAGATCATCGAAGAAAACGGTGGCGTCGGCATGAACGCGGAAACGCAGGAAGACTCTACCGAATACTTCTACAACTTCCCGGCCAATCGCGTTGAACTCTGGTTCTATCTGGAATCCGCGCGCTTCCTGCATCCTGTGCCGCGCGAATTCTATAAGGAGCGCTCCGTAGTTCGCGAAGAACGCCGCATGCGGACCGAATCCAGCCCGGACGGCAAGCTCTTCGAGCAGTTACTTGCCACCGCCATTGTGGCTCATCCGTACCACGAGCCCACCATCGGTTGGGCCAGCGATATCGAAGGTTTGCGCGCCACCGATGCCGAAGCCTTCTTCGCCAAATATTATGTTCCTGGCAACATCACCATCGCGATAGTCGGCGACGTGCAGCCCGCGAAGATCAAGTCCCTGGCCACCGAGTATTTCGGACGTCTTCAAAAACGCCCCATGCCGCCGCCTGTCACGACGGTTGAGCCAAAGCAGGAAGGTCCGCGTCGGGTGGAAGTTGAATCCCCCGCGCAGCCTGTCGAACTGCTTGCCTACCACCGGCCGGACCAGCAGGACCCAGACGATCCCGTCTTCGACGTGATTACCGACATTCTCTCCGGCGGCCGCACCAGCATTATCTACAAGGATCTTGTGCGCGATAAGCGCATCTCTCTCGATGCAGGCTCCGGCGCCAGCACGCCCGGCAGCAAGTATCCCAATCTCTTCTACTTCTACCTGGTCCCCGCCCGCGGTCATAGCGCGGAAGAAAACCAAAAAGAACTCGACAGGATCATTGCCGATTTCAAGAACACCAAAGTGGACGACAGTACCCTCGCCCGCACGAAGACAAAGACGCGCGCCGGTCTGATCCGCCAGCTCGACAGCAACGCAGGCCTCGCCCAGTTGTTGGCGACATTCCAGGCCAATTTCGGTGACTGGCGCAAGCTTTTCACCTCGCTCGACGACATCGACAAAGTGACTGCCGATGACGTGCAGCGCGTTGCCCGCCAGTATCTGGTTCCCGAAAACCGAACTATTGCCCTGACCTATCCCCCGGCTGCGACTGCCGCAGGAGCCAGCAAATAATGCCCCGTCAAGTGATGCACCCAATCCGCTTTTTTCTTTGCCTGTCGGCGATGGCGCTGGCAGCGTTGGCTCAGCCGCCCGCCTCCAAAGCGACGGGGGCAACTCCGGGCGCGGCCCCCAAGCCCGCAGCGCCAGTCCCCGCCGCTTCGTGGAAAGATATCAAGTTCCCTCCCCTCAGGGAGATTCAGCTCCCCAAGATCGAAGAAACGACCTTGCCGAACGGCATGAAGGTCTATATCCTCGAGAATCACGAACTCCCGCTCGTCCGCGGCTCCGCCATCATCCGTACGGGCAACCTGTTCGACCCGGCAGACAAGGTCGGCCTTGCCTCAGTTACCGGCGAAACCCTCCGCAGCGGCGGCACCACAAAACTCTCTGGCGACCAGATCGACGAACAACTTGAAAACATCGCCGCCAGCGTAGAAAGCGCTATCGATGAGAGCTTTGGCTCCGTACGCTTTTCCACACTGAAAGAACGAACTGACGAAGTCCTGGCGGTTTTCCGCGATGTCCTCACCGATCCCGCGTTTAGGCAGGACAAAATCGATCTGTGGAAAGCCCAGGCACACAGTGGCATTCAGCGCCGCAACGATGAGGCCATGGGCATCACGGCACGCGAGTTCCCGGACCTGGTTTATGGCCGAAACAATTCCTACGGTTGGGCGATGGAGCACTCCTCGGTCTCCAATATCACCCGGAACGACATTGTGGCGTTTTATAAGCGGTACTACTTCCCGGCCAACGTCATCCTCACCGTACAGGGCGATTTCAGCGCGCCGGAAATGAAGGCTAAGATCGAAAAGCTCTTCGCTTCATGGAATTACATGCAACCCCCGGTGCCGCCGTTTCCCAAGGTCGACAACCAGGCCAAACCCGGAATCTATCTCGCCACCAAGACGGACGTGACGCAGAGTTCCTTCGCGCTTGGCCACCTAGGTGGCAAAGTTATCGACAAGGACTATCCGGCGCTGCAGGTCATGGCCGATATTCTAGGCGGCGGTTTCCACAGCAGGCTTTTCCGTCAGGTCCGCTCCAAACTCGGTTACGCCTATGACGTTGGCGCTGGCTGGGGCGCGGCATACGATCACCCGGGCATCTTTGAAATTGAAGGCAGCACGAAATCGGAAAGTACGGTCGATACCCTGCGTGCGGTTGCCGTGGAAGTGAAGAAAATCCGCAGCGAAGAAGTGACCGAGGAAGAGTTGAAATCCGCCAAAGATACCGTGCTCAATGGCTTCATCTTCAACTTCGACACGCCGTCTAAGACACTCAATCGTCTGGTAACTTATCGCTACTTCGGTTACCCTGACGACTTCATTTTTCAGTACCAAAAAGCCGTGGAACAGGTTACGAAGGCCGATGTCCTGCGTGTGGCAAAGCAATACATCGATCCTGCGAAGTTCGTTACCGTGGTCACCGGAAATCCGAAAGACTTTGGCACGCCGCTCAGCGCGCTGGAACAGCCTGTCAGCGATATCGATCTGACAATTCCGGAACCGGCCGGTGCGCCAGCTGCGAAGTAAATGACTCGCCGGGAATTCGCTTCAGCAGCCGTAGCTCTTGCCGCAGTTCCTGCGACTATTTGCGCTGCCGAAACAATGCAGGAACACGGTCGCCGCGTGATCGATCAGTGCATTCAGGCGCTTGGCGGCGATGCGTTCCGCCAAATGCCCGGCAACCTTCAGACTGGCCGTGCTTATCGTTTCTACAACGACAAGATCACCGGTCTGTTCCCGGCAAAGATCTACACGAAGTACCTGCCAGAGTTGCCTAAGGGTGAGAAAACACTTCGTGAGATTCAGCGTCAGATTCTCGGCAAGAACAACGACGAAAATGTCCTGCTCACAAACGGGGATTGCTGGGATATCACCTATCGTGGCGCGGAAGCTATCCCCGCGGACCGTATCGATCAGTTTCGCGAGACCACGCTGACTGATATCTTCTACATCCTGCGCGCGCGTCTGGATGAACCCAACATGACCCTTTTCTCACGGGGCGCGGAGGCGATGGAAAACCGTCCCACCGAGGTCGTCGACTACTATGACGCGGACAATCGCAACGTGACGGTCTGGATTCACTCATCCACGTGGCTGCCCGTGCGGCAACTGGTAAAGCGCTGGGACCCACTGATCAAGGACCGTCGCGACGAGGTCACACACTTTACAAAATACGGAGAGATTGGCAACGGCGTGATGTGGCCGCACCAGATACAGCGGGAGAGTGACGGCGAGAAAACCTACCAGTTGATCTCAGACACGGTAAAAGTGGGCCAGTTTGCGGACAGCATGTTTGAACTGCCGCCGAAAACTAAAATCCTGAAGGCTTAAGCCTTAAGCCCGCGCCCCGGCGAGTTCCGGCGCTATAGGTTCCGTCTGTACCGGCACTGGCAGATCGATCTCCACCCTGAGTCCGGGCTTTACGTTCTGTGCCCGCATGGTTCCACTGTGCAGTTCCACTGCGCGTTTAGCGATTGAGAGTCCCAGTCCCACGCCGCCGCTTGTCCGGCCGCGGTCCTTTTCCACCCGGTAGAACGGGTCGAAAATCGAAGGCAGCGATTCCTCCGGCACTCCCGTACCGTGATCCCTCACCGACACTCTGTACACCGAACCCACCTGCGACAGCGACACATCCACCGTCGTGTCTTCCGGGGAGTAGCGAATCGCGTTGCGCACCAGATTTTCAACCGCTCGCCGCAGCAGTTCGGGATTGCCAGTCATATTGACCGGCGAAAGGCTTCCATTGAGAATCACATGGCGCTTCTCAGCTTCAATCCGCGTGTCATCGAGTATCGTGCCGATCAACTCATCCAGCCGGATCTTCTCGGTCGCCAGACCCAGCGGATCACCTTCACCTCGCGTCACCTGGATCAGTTCGCCCACCAGAGTATTCAGTCGCGTGCCCTCGCGCTCAATCCGGTTCAGCGATCCATCCAGATCCGCACCGCCGCGGGCCAGTTCCACTGCGACGCCCAGGCGCGCCAGCGGAGAACGCAGTTCGTGCGAAATATCCTGCAACAAACGGCGTTGTGATTTCAGAAGATTGTCGATGCGTTCGGCCATGCGATCCACCGTACGGCCCAGTTGCCCCAACTCGTCGCCGCGTTTTGAACCCACGCGGGCCGTAAAATCTCCCTGCCCAAATCGCTCCACGATCTTTTGCATCTGGCGCAGCGGTGAGGTCACGTGCCGCGCAAGCACATAGCAAAGCACCGCGAAGATCCCCAGCATCCACCATGTCTGCGGCAGAAGTTCAATCCGGCTGGCGGCCTGCGCGTTCGGATTTACCGGGTACTTGATGATGAAGTAAAACTTAGTGCCAGTGCGCGTTTGGGTCACCGACATCTGCGGTCGCGGGCCATCTACCCTCGTAAACAGGAAGAACGGATTAGAATCTCCGCGTCCTGGGCCACCCCTGCCTCGCCCCTGATAGGACTGCGCCAGGACGGAAACGATCTCCTTCGACCAGTCGCGGCCATCCAGTACATCGCGTTCGGAACTGTCCGCCAGGTGTGCTTCCAGGCCGTCGGCATCTTTCACCCGCGCGAGCACAGCCTCCAGGCCTTTGGCGCCTTCCGTCTCCCACGCATCGCGCGCATCCCGCAGTTCGTAAGTGAAGCGGCTGAATTGCGGCGGTTGCTGCTGTTGCCGCTGCATGAGCACGTTGGAGACGTAGAAGGTTCCGCTGACCGCCACAACAACGGTCAAAACAAACCAGAGAAAGATCTTAACGAAAAGACTTCTCATGCGGCTCCTTTCTCCTTTTTACTCATTCAAAACCTCTACGCCGGAACGTTTTCGTCAGGCGACTTCACGAACTGATATCCCACTCCGCGCACCGTCTTGATCAGCGGCTTATCGCTTTCCAGCTTTTTTCGGAGATGGCTGATGTGCATATCCACCGACCGGTCAAAGGGCGTCGCCTTCCGGCCATATAGCTCTTCCATCAAATCGTCGCGCGAGACGACCCGTCCAGCCGCCTTCATGAGCGTCTCCAGGATGTCGAACTCAAAAGTTGTGACCTCCACGGGTTCGCCGTTCCGCAGCACATCTCTGGTTCCGGGGTCTATCGAAATTCCGTTTACTTCAAACTTGATGCCGGGTCGCCGCTCTTCCAGACGCCGCATGATCGCGCGTACACGCGCTACGAGTTCGCGGGTGTTGAAGGGCTTCGGCAGATAATCGTCGGCGCCCAGTTCCAGGCCGATAATGCGGTCTTCATCCTCGCCACGCGCCGTCAGCATCAAGACCGGCAGTCGTGACTCGCGTCTAACGCGTCGCAGAATCTCGAAGCCGTCCATGCCAGGCAACATCACGTCGAGGATCAGCAGGTCGATCCCGCCCGCCAGCGCAGCCGCCAGCCCCTTCGGTCCATCGTGCTGCATATCGACGCGAAAACCTTCGCGGGTCAGCAGTTCTGAGAGAAGACCTGCCAGTTCCTCATCATCGTCCACAATCAGGATTCGCACATTTGAAATCTATCACTTTCGCGTGGCTGGTGGGGGTAAAGCTTTGTAATGTAAGGCACAATACAGAGCTGACTAAGCCGCATCTCCTGTTAAACTCGACTCTTCATGCAGCCGCCCCGAGCCTCCAAAATCCCGCACTCTACGGTCGTCCATGGCGAAACCGTCATCGATAACTGGCACTACCTCCGGGATCGTGAAAACCCCGCTACGATCCCCTATCTCGAAGCTGAGAATGAGTTTACCTCCCAGATAATGGCGCCAGCGGCCGAACTGGAGACGACAATTTATGAAGAAATGGTTTCGCGCATTCAGGAAACTGACTCCTCGGTCCCGGTGCGCGAAGGGGCATTCGAGTACTACACTCGTACGGTAAAAGGCAAACAGTACCCCATCCATTGCCGTCGGGCCGCCTCCGTATTGACGAATGCTTACGCCGCTGAGGAACAAATTATCCTCGACTGCAACGCCCTCGCCGAAGGTCATGGGTACTTCTCACTCGCTTACGACGTTCCCAGCCCCGACGGCACCCTGCTTGCCTTCGCCATTGATACCGATGGCTCCGAAGTCTATACGCTGCGCTTCAGGAACCTGCAAACCGGCCTCACTTTGCCCGTCGAGATCCCCAACGTCTACTACTCCGGGGCGTGGGCCGACAACGCCACCTTCTTCTACACTACGCTCGACGAAACCAAGCGGCCTTATCGGCTTTGGCGTCATCAACTCGGCGCGGGAAGCCCCGATGTTCTTGTTTATGAGGAAACCGATGCCCGCTTCAACCTTTCCGTTGAGCGCTCGCGCAGCGGCCAATTCTTGCTGCTCACGATGGATAGCCACGCCTCAAGCGACGTGCACTATCTCTCGACCGCCACTCCCGACGGAATTTTCCAGCCACTTCGCCCGCGCATCCAGGACGTCGAGTATTACGCTGAGCACCAGGGTGGCTTCTTCTGGGTCCGCACCGACGAAAATGCGATCAACTTCCGTCTCCTTCGCGCCCCGGATACGAATCCAGCCAACTGGACCGAAGTCCTGCCCCATCGCGATGATGTTTCCATCGAGGGCCTCGAAGGTTTTCGCGAGCACCTGGCTGTGGTCGAGCGGGCTAACGGCTTAAAGCAACTCCGCATCTTCACCACGCGTGCGGAACTTTCATCCCATCTGGTCGCATTCGACGAACCTGCCTTTACGTTCTTTGTGGAAGGAAACGAGGAATATGAAACCTCCACCGTGCGTTTTGTCTACACTTCGCTCGTCACGCCCCGCTCTGTGTACGACTACGACATGGACACCCGCTCTCGCGTCCTCAGAAAGCGTTACGAAGTGCTCGGTGGCTACGATCCCGCCGACTATACTTCCGAAAGAATCTTCGCCACCGCGCCTGATGGCGTTCGGGTTCCTGTCTCACTGGTGCACAGGAAGACCACGACAAACCGGCCCGCGCCGCTTTACCTCTACGGCTATGGTTCCTACGGAATCCTGACGGAGCCAGCGTTTTCTTCCGAACGCATCAGCCTCCTCGACAGGGGCTTCATCTTCGCCATCGCGCACATCCGCGGTTCCGGCGACCTCGGCCGCCAGTGGTACGACGACGGCAAATTGCTTCACAAGAGAAACACGTTCACCGATTTCATCGCGTGCGCCGAGCACCTCATCGCGAAAAACTACACAACCCCCGGTCAACTTTCTATCGCCGGAGGCAGTGCTGGCGGCCTGCTGATGGGAGCGGTCATGAACCTCCGCCCGGATCTCTTCCACACTGTTGTCGCCCACGTGCCGTTTGTCGACGTGGTGAACACGATGCTGGATGCGACTCTCCCTCTGACGATTGCCGAATACGAGGAATGGGGCAACCCGAACGAACGCGAATACTACGACTACATTCGTTCTTACGCGCCTTACGAAAACGTGCTTTCAGCAGGCTATGGAAACCTTCTGGTGACCGCCGGTCTCAACGATCCGCGCGTCTCTTACTGGGAACCGGCCAAATGGGTGGCCAAACTCCGCGACATGAAGACCGATGACAATACCATCGTTCTCCGCACGACCATGGGAGCAGGCCATGGAGGCCCGTCAGGCCGCTATTCCAGGCTAAAGGAAAAGGCCTTCGAATACGCGTTCATCCTGACGCGCTGAGTGTCGGAAGCGAAAAATCAGGCCGCGACTTCTGCCACGGGAATGCCCGCCCGTTCGAGAACGCCCTCGATTTGCGCCGTGTTCAGACGCGTGGCATCGTACTCAACCATCAAATTTCCCGAAGGCTCAAGTCGCACGCGCTCAATGCCGTAAATCGAATTGACAAGCGCAATTTGCTCCATGAGCGGTTCGTCGATCGGGCGCTGCAAATGGAAATGTCGTTGAACTTTCGTCATAGGTCAGAAGGACGATTATATCGTGGGCCAGTCCGGGGTAGTTAGTTATCGGTTGGGTTCCGGTCCACGCTGTCGACGACTAACACGTCCAGTTTCATCTTCGTTTCCCGAAGTTGCAGGCCGAGTTGCTGTCGCACGGCCTCAAACAGAGGGGGTGCCGTGTCTGCCTCTCCGTCGGGCAGCGGGGCCAAATGAGTGTCCCCAGGGCCATGCCGTCCCGCGTATTCCAGCGCGAAGTCATATTTGCCCGTCAAGCCGGTCTTGTCGATGACTTTCCCCATCGCCAGATAGCCGACGTAGGAGCTGGACGACCAATCGCTCAGTGGCCAAGCCAGTTGCTGGATCAGGTCGTTCATCGAGTTATTTACAAACGTCTGGCACGTGTCGCGCGGAAGCATGACTGACAAAGCACGAGTCTCCCCCGCACGCGGAACGGGAAAACCCGGCGGCAGTTTCCACGATGGATCGCCGGACGGCCGGAACTTCGGTCCGCCTTTCACCACAGTCAATTCGTAGACAGTGAATTCCCTTTGCTCGACGTGAGTTTTAAGGTGGAAACGCTCCGCCAGAAAATCCCGCCAGACGAGTGGAAGTTGCTCTTTGGTCGTGCCCGGAGGAAGTCTGGCATCAATGGAATAGATCTGCGTCGAAATCCACGCTGGTCCGATGATTTGGTCCCAGTCGAGCATATGGACCGGATCATATCCGCCAAAGGGGCGGTAAGCCATGGTCAGGAGACGCAACAGGTTAGTCCGCTCGTAAGTGATGCGTTCGGGATCGGCAGTTCCGGGGCCTTCGCGGACTACATATGGCGGCTCATGCTCGGGTCCCGCAGGTTTCACTGAAGCTACTTCGAACTTCGGGGTGCCCGGATTCTGCGCGAACGCAATAGCCGGCGCGAACAGAAGAACCCCGAGCTTGAACATTTGTGGCATGTTTGCAGTCACCGCCAGTATAGCCTCGAAAAGCGGGACGTAGTCCGGCGCGCTGCTATATCATCGAAAGATTGATGCGGAGACTGTCATTACAGGCATGAGTGGCGTCGCGCGGGGATCCCTTTGGGTACTTCTCACGTTGGCAGGATTCTTTGCCGCCGACGGCCTTCTGTTCCGCACAGGATGGTATGGCGACTATCTGGAGCCTGATTCCTCGGCCGGCAGTTTGGAATCCGCCTTGTATTGGCTTAGGAATACGAAGCAGCCAAAGGTCCCCGATGTTTTGGTGATCGGAGACTCGCGTATTGCCGAAGGTTTTTCTTCGCGCACTGCGGCCAGTGCTACTGATCAACGTCTCCACTTTCGCAATCTCGGCATCGGCGGGGCAACGCAGCGTGTCTGGTACTACACGATTAGGGACGCCGATCCGACGCGACGCCGTTTTGCCGCCATCGTTCTGGCGCTCGACGACTATTCCGATGCTGACTGGTGGGCGGACTATGAAGACCGAGCCACGGACCAGAACTATCTGGTTATGCGGCTTGGTCTGGGGGACTGTTTCGATTTCGCGATGTCGATGACGAAGACTTCAACACGCACTCGGGTCTTCTTCGGTTGCCTGTTTCGGGGCACGATACTTCGTAACGATGTCCAGGCCTTTCTGGCGGACCCAATGGCGCGCATCGCCCACGCCGATGACTGGCTGGAGAAGGGGCTTGGCTACACAAGCGGTTATGCGGGCATGGAAGAAAACCTGCGCGGCATGGAGGTTGACTGGAACAATCATGTAATTCACTTTCCTGATGGCGTGAAACAGCGCAATCGCGAGAGCGTGGAGAGGTTCCTGTTGGCCGAGCCCATTCCAGACAAGGGAGTACTGTCCCGATACCGGCGTCGCTGGCTCGGGGCAATTCTCGACCTGTATAAAGACTCGCCAACGCGGCTGATTTTTTTGCAATTGCCGCGGGCCCCGATGGTGAATCCGAATGCGCCGCCTGGCCGGGCCGCACGGTTCGTCGATACCGCGGCCAGGCTGCCCAGGGTTACAGTCCTCCCCCCAGATACTTTCATGGACCTGGAACGGCCGGAGTTATTCGCGGATGGCCTGCATCTGAACAAGGACGGGCGGCCACTCTTCAGCGCGCGGCTCGCCGACAGGGTGGAAGCGATCACAACGAGAGGCGGACGCTGAGATGCTCTTCACCTCGCTGAATTTTTGTGCCTTTCTCGTGGTTGTGCTTGCGCTTTTTTATGCGCTCCCTAAACCGGCGCGGCGGTATTTGCTGCTGGCTGCCAGCCTGTTCTTTTACATGGCGTGGATTCCGCGCTATGTCGCCATCCTGCTCCTGCTGATCACCATCGATTTCGCCGCCGCGTTGTGGATTGAAAGCCGGGAAGGCGCGCGGCGACATGCGGCGCTGGTAATCAGTCTTTGCGCGAATCTGGGGTTACTCGGCTGGTTCAAGTATGCGAATTTCGCGCGCGATACCTGGATGGCTCTCGTGAATCCGGGAACGCATGTGGAACCGCTGGCGATTATTCTGCCGCTGGGAATCAGCTTTCACACCTTCCAGAGCATGTCGTACGTGATCGACGTTTACAGAAAGAAACAGCCCTCGATTCGCAGTTATGTGGATTACGCCCTGTTCGTGTCGTTCTTTCCGCAGCTCGTCGCCGGTCCCATCGTGCGCGCGGAAGAGTTCTTCGCCGATTATTTCCACTGGAATGCGCCAACGGCGGAAGAGTGGCAGTCCGCCTGCGCCATGATCCTGACCGGCTACATCAAGAAGCTGGTCTGTGCTGATCAGTTCTCGCTGGTGGCGGACCGATACTTTGCGAATCCGTCCGCGCTGCCCGGGATTATGCCGGCGTGGACAGGTACCGTGGCTTTCGGGCTGCAGATCTTTTTTGACTTCTCCGGTTACACCGATATCGCGATCGGCGTCGCACTGCTCATGGGCTTTCATTTCCCGGAAAACTTCCGGCGGCCCTATCTTGCGGCCAGTATCACCGAGTTTTGGCGTCGATGGCACATGACGCTCTCCGGATGGCTGCGCGATTACGTTTATATCTCGCTCGGCGGCAACCGCAAGGGTGTGTGGCGAACTCGCCTGAACCTCATGCTGACCATGCTGCTCGGCGGGCTGTGGCACGGAGCCAGTTGGAATTTTGTCATCTGGGGCGGATACCACGGAGCGCTGCTCTCTCTGGAGCGGTTGGTGTGGGGGAAACGCGTGCATCGGGGCTGGATGCGCCTTCCTTTGGCGGTGCTGACGTTCCTGCTCGTGAACATCGGCTGGGTCTTCTTTCGCGCGAAGACCCTCAGTGCGGCGCTGTTCGTCATTGGGCAACTGTTCACGGGCGAGGCGCGAGGAAGGTCTTTGCTGGGGCCTTGGCAACTGCGTCTGGCTATCCTGACCCTGGCGATTGCGCTGACGGAAGAACATTGGCGGTGGCTCACAAGACTCGCACAGGCCAACGTCTGGGTTCGCACGGCGGCCGCGGTCCTGGCGCTGCTGGTCATTGAGTTGTTCACTGCCACCGATTTATCGATTCCGTTTGTCTATTTCCAGTTCTAGCCGCCCGCAAGCCGCTGTGACACCTACAAGCCACTGTGACAATAGAAAAAGTATGAATCTCGCCCCTGCACGCAAAGCCGCATTCGCAGCCCTTTTGGCGGTGGACCGTGGAGCGTGGTCTGCGGAGGCTTTGGCCGCGAAATCCCTGCAACTGGATCCCCGTGATGCAGGCCTTGCCTCCGACATCGTATTTGGGGTGTTGAGACGGCGCGGAGAACTGGACGACGTAATTCGTCGCTATTCCAAGGTGCCTCTCGATCGCCTCGACCCGGAAGTCTGGATCGCTCTCGAAATGGCGTTCTATCAGATCCGCTTTCTGGACCGTGTTCCGTCTCATGCGGTCGTCAACGATGCCGTGGAGTTGGCGCGCCGCGCCGGAACCGCATCAGCCGCGTCGTTCGTAAACGCGGTGCTGCGGCAGTCGCTGCGAAAACCCGTGGAAGTGCCGGAAACGCTCTCGACTCCCGCCTGGCTGTTGGACCGCTGGACCACTCGCTTCGGTCGTGATGTCGCCCTCGAAATCGCGCGCGCCAGCCTGAAAATCCCCGAACGCTACATCCGGGTTGGCGATGCCGAGCCGCCCGCCGGTGCTGAGCCAACCGAAATCGCCGGCTGTTACCTGCTGCCGACCGGCGATCCCGGCCCGTTTCGTTTCCAGGATATTTCGGCGCAAGCGGTTGTTCCGCTGTTGAAGCTCGAACCAGGCCAGACGTTTCTGGATCTTTGCGCCTCGCCCGGTAATAAGACCGCGCAGGCTCTCGAAACCCCGGTACGCGCGATCGCCTGCGACCTGCACCTGAGCCGCGCGAAGATCTTACGGGAACTGGGTATCCCAGTGGTTGTGCTGGACGCGCGTAATTTCCTGCCGTTCAGCCGCAGGTTCGACCGGATCCTCCTCGACGCTCCCTGTTCCGGGACAGGTACCCTGGCAAGGAATCCGGAGATCAAATGGAAACTGGAACCGGAAGACTTCGCCGATCTCCAGGAGCGCCAGATTTCCATTCTGCGTAACGCTTTGAGACAGTTGGCGCCCGGTGGCCGTTTGGTTTACTCGACCTGTTCACTGGAAAAGGAAGAAAACGAAGACGTAGTAGCCGCCACAGGTGCGAAGGTCCTCGAGACCATGCACCGGATTCCGGGACGCGATGCCGGGGATGGTTTCTTCGCCGCCGTCCTCCAGCCGTAGGATAATCGAAACAGGTCCGATGCCACACATCCTGCCATCTATCCTTTCGGCTGATTTTGCGCGATTAGGCGAAGAAATCGCCTCCGTGGAACGCGGCGGCGCGGGCATGCTGCACGTGGACGTGATGGACGGTCATTTCGTCCCCAACATGACGCTGGGCCCGCCGGTCGTGGAGTCGATTCGCAAAGTGACGAAGAGCATCCTCGACGTTCACCTGATGATCACGGACCCCGATAAATATGCGCCTCTGTTCGTCGAAGCTGGTGCCGATCAGGTCTCGGTGCATTACGAAGCTGCTACCCATCTGGACCGCACGATTCGAAATATCCAGTCTCTTGGCGCGAAGGCCGGAGTGGTTCTAAACCCTGCGACTCCGGTGGGCGTGCTTGAAGACATTCTGGATGTCGCTGATTACGTGCTCATCATGAGCGTTAACCCCGGGTTCGGTGGACAGAAGTTTATCCCTAATGCCCTCAAGAAGATAAAGCGTCTCGATCATGTTCGGCGCGAACGTGGATTGCCTTTCCGAATCGAGATCGATGGCGGGGTAAATCTGCAAAATATCGAGTCCATAGTGCAGGCCGGGTGTGACTGGCTGGTGGCTGGATCCTCCGTATTCCACAGTGCCGATTCCGCGACAGCTGTGAGGGATCTTCAGCACGCCGCCGACGGCGCATTGTCGATTCGCGTCTAATTGTATTAACTACCCGTCGCTGGCGGGCTTTGGTACCCGTAATGCAAATGGAAATGGTCTAATAGAGAGAGTCACCGATGCAGCTAAGTTACCCTTCGTTTCGCCGTTCCCTGTTTACGATCGCGACCGCAATCGTTTCGGTCAATCTCTTGTGCGGCTTTTCCATCTTCCACAAGAAAAAGTACGAAACGCCGATCTCGAAAGACACCATGCAGCCCGATAAGGTGCTGTTCGACCGCGCGATTAACAACATCGAACACGGCAACTATCTGGCTGCCCGTCTGACGCTGAACACGCTGATCAATACCTACGACACCAGCGAATATCTGGCGAAGGCAAAACTGGCCATCGCCGACAGCTGGTTCCGGGAGGGCGATGCCCACGGTCTGGCGCAGGCTGAAATCGAATACAAAGATTTCATCCTGTTCTATCCACAGATGGAAGAAGCCTCCGAATCTCAGTACAAGGTCTGCGAGATCCACTATAAGCAGATGTCCAAGCCGGATCGCGACAACTCTGAGGCCCAGCGCGCCGAAGACGAATGCCGCCAGTCGCTGGTGCAGTTTCCAAATTCGAAGTTCCGCCCACTGGCCGAGCAGAAGCTGCGCGAAGTTCAGGAAGTACTGGCCCTGAAAGAATTTATGAACGGCTTGTATTACTACCAGAAGGGTAGTCTTCCGGCCGCCGAGGGGCGCTTTTCGTTCGTGACCAAGCAGTACCCGCTATTCAGCGCGAGCGACGAAGCGTTATGGATGAATGCCGACGCCTTCCGCAAGATGGGCGACCGTTTTGAGAATCAGGAAGCGGAGTCACTCACGAAGATCGTACGTGACTATCCACTGAGTGTGCACGTCGCGGCCGCCAAATCGCGCCTGACGGATTTAAAACGCCCCGTTCCGGAAGCCGATGCGGACGCTTACAACCGCATGAAGTACAACATGGCACACG
Organism: uncultured Acidobacteriia bacterium; assembly: GCA_903825445.1. Lineage (GTDB taxonomy): Bacteria > Acidobacteriota > Terriglobia > Bryobacterales > Bryobacteraceae > BOG-234. The sequence continues at coordinate 21,372 of CAIKAS010000341.1, read as the reverse complement.
TGAAACATGATGGCCTGTTCACGCAGGCACTGAGCATCGTTACGGGCAAACCAGATGTTGGTGCCGCTGCGAAACAGGGTGCCCCTATTATGGCTGCCATTAAGCCGGAAGCTCCTGTCAGTGTGCCGCTTGATGCGGCTGGTTCGGTGGCGCCGGGCACTACCAACGGCGTGGGAGTTTCTGATGTTGGGATCGGAGTGGTTGGGAATACCTCTGCGCTTGATTCGAAAGCCGATGCAAGGCTTTCGTCGACGGCGGCGGCCAGCGATGGCGAGCATAAGGCCAGTGTAGGTTCGAACGGGCTTTCCACTTCCACAGAAGCCACGGCGACGCCCGCGGCTTCGCAGGTACCTCTGCCCACGAATCACCCCTATACGAAGAAACAGCTGGACGACCTTAAGAAACAGCAGGACGCCGCTGCAAAAAGGGTGAAGAAACAGGAAGAAGAAGCGGCGAAGAAGGGGGCTAAGAACCCCGCTGCGGCAACCAGTCCTGCCGTGGCCACTCCTCCGGCCACGCCTCCCGGTGCCGCGACAACAACCAACGTGCCGGCTGCTACCCAGCAATGAGCCGTATTCTTCTGGCGGATGACAGCCCGCACGCCCAGCGTATGGGTGAGCGGATTCTCCGCGACGAAGGCCACGAAGTCATCACCGTCAGCGACGGCAAGGTTGCCATGCTGCGCCTCGAAGACGCTCAGCCCGATCTCATCATTGCCGATATCTCCATGCCGGAAGTGTCCGGTCTGGAGCTATGCGACTATGTGAAGCGCCACGGTGGGCCACCGGTCATTCTGACGGCGGGACCCGTGGAGCCGATCGACGAAGCCGAAGTGGATCGAGTGCGTGCCGATGGCATCCTGCGCAAGCCGTTCGAGGCGAGTGTGCTGCTGGAGTCCATTGGCCGTTTTGTCACCGGCCGCAAGCGACAGGCGGCGCCGGTAGTACGGTCCGGGGCAGTCGCACCCCGGGCGGTTGCGGTGATCGACGCCGAACAGGTGCGTGCCGCGGTCACAGTGGCGTTGGATTCGGCTATGCCTGGCTTAGTGGATCAAATCACCGAAAAGGTGATCGCCGTTCTTTCCGGCCGTAAGTCGTAGGGTCTCTCAGTCTTCCGTTTTCAGCAGTGCTGCCATCACATTCGCATTGCCCAGCGCATCTTCAAGCGATACCGGCACTTCGCCGTTATCCAGAATCGCTCGCGCGAAGGCATCGCCCTGCAGCGTGTACTGGTCGCAGATCGGAAATGTCTCAGTGCGTTCCGTCGTTCCCATACGGACAAAAATGCGCGTCTCCCGGTCCGGTGGCGCGTTAAACGGAATCTCGATTTCCACGCTTCCTTTAGTTCCAAAGAATCCCACGCGCTGATACGGATTCATCTGCATGCTCGTAGTAAACAGCGCCTGTCCATTAGGAAAATCCAGCAGGCCGGAAATCGTGTGATCGATGCCGAAATCGGGATCGCGCTCGATCCGCGCGGTCGCCTTGCGCGGTTCTGTGCCGAAAATAAAGCGCGAAGCCTGGATCGGATAGCAACCGATATCCATCAGCGCCCCGCCGCCATACTCCCGTTTATTGCGGATGTTCGCCGCATCGCGGTTGAAAAAACTGAAGATGCAGTGCATCGTGCGCAGCTCGCCAATCTCGCCCGATTGCACAATTTCCTTCGTGCGCAGCCACTGCGGATGCGTGCGAATCATGAACGCCTCGCCCATCTTCACGCCCGTGCGGTCGCGAGCCGCGATCATCTGTTGCACTTCGCCTGGATTCAGCCCCAGCGGTTTCTCGCAAAGCACGTGTTTGCCGGCTTCCGCGGCGCGGATCGACCACGGAACGTGCATGTGATTCGGCAACGGGTTGTAAATGACGTCGATATCCGGGTCTGCCAGGAGTTCTTCGTATGAACCGTAAGCCTTCGCGATGCCCAGTGGCGCAGCGGCCGCCTGTGCGCGGCTCAGCTCTCGCGACGCTATCGCTGTTACTTCGCAGTGCGCGCACTTTTGCATCGCCGGAATGACTTTGACCGTCCCAATCTTGGCGACGCTCAGTACTCCGAACCTAATCTTTCTGGCCATGGCTTGCTCCAGTTGCTTGCTCCTACATCCAACGCTTGATGAAATTCGTATCGAACGTGCCGGCCACGAAGTCGGGCTCGTTCATAATGCGCTTGTGCAGCGGGATTGACGTGTGGATTCCCTCCACCACAAACAAATCCAGCGCCCGCTTCATACGCGCGATCGCTTCTTCACGGTTGGCCCCGTGCGCGATCAGTTTCGCCACCAGTGAATCGTAATACGGTGGAATCACGCCGTCCTGATAGGCATGCGTATCCACGCGGATGCCGATGCCTCCTGGCAAATTCAGCCCCGTAATCCTGCCCGGCGAAGGCGTGAAGGTCTCCGGGTTCTCGGCGTTGATGCGGCACTCAATGGCGTGGCCGCGAGAAACGACAGGGCCACCCAGAATATCGGCCAGCTTCTCGCCGCCAGCGATGCGGATCTGCGCCTTTACAAGGTCGACACCAGTGACCATTTCGGTCACCGGATGTTCCACCTGAATGCGCGCATTCACTTCGATGAAGTAAAGATCGCCTTTTTCATCCATCAGGAACTCGACCGTTCCCGCGTTGCTGTAGCCGATCGCCTTCATCGCGTCCTTCAGCTTTGCGGTAACTCGCTTCCGGACCTTATCGCTCAGTGCCGGTGACGGGGATTCTTCCAGTAGCTTCTGATGCCGCCTCTGGATGCTGCAGTCACGCTCGCCGAGTATTTCCACGTTGCCATGCTCATCCGCCAGCAACTGAAATTCAATGTGGCGCGGAGCACCCACAAACTTCTCCAGATAAACATCTGCGCTCGAAAACGACGCGCCCGCTTCCTGTTGCGCCTGTTCCAGCAGTCCCGGCAGTTCTTCAGCGCTGTTGACGATGCGCATGCCGCGCCCACCGCCGCCTGCCGACGCCTTGAGAATAATCGGGTAGCCAATTCGGTTCGCCGTTTCCACGGCCTCTTCGGCGCTCGAAAGCACGCCTTCCGAACCGGGCAGAATCGGGACGCCGTGTTCCTTCATGATGGCGCGCGCCCGTTCCTTGATCCCCATCTGCGAAATCACTTCCGGGGTCGGTCCGATGAACTTGATTCGCGATACGCGGCAAACTTCGGCGAACCCTGCGTTCTCGCTCAGAAATCCGTAACCCGGATGGATAGCATCCACGTTCGTGATCTCCGCCGCGCTGATGATAGAAGGGATGTCCAGATAGCTGCGCGCGCTCTTGGCCGGGCCAATGCAGATCGCCTGGTCGGCGAAACGCACGGGCAGGCTGTGGCGATCAGCTTCGGAGTAGACCGCAACCGTGGGAATGCCCAGATCTTTGCATGCGCAGATAACGCGCAGCGCGATCTCTCCCCGGTTGGCGACCAGTATTTTCTTAAACGGGGCGGATGCCAAAGAGCGCTTCTCCGTATTCCACCGGCTGCCCGTTCTGCACGAGCTTGCTCTCGATCACGCCAGCCGCGTCGGCTTCAATCTCGTTCATAAGCTTCATCGATTCGATGATGCAGAGAACTTTACCGGGCGTCACATGCTCCCCAATCCGCACAAACGGCGGCGCGCCGGGCGAGGCGCATTCGTAATAGGTGCCGACGATGGGCGACTTCACGTAGATCAGTGAATCGGTTTCCTTGGCGATAGGCACTTCGGCCTTCGAAGGCGGGGCCGAGGAGGCAAATGTCGCGGCGGGTGGTGCTGCAACCACGGGCTGCGCCGCGTACTGTGGAACCACCACGCTGGCTTCAACGCCGGCTAAGGTGCGGATGCGGACCCGGTTTTCGCCGCGCTGTACTTCCAGTTCGGCCACTCCGGTATCCGTCGCAAGCTGAATCAACTCACGGATTTCGTCGTTAGTCATGCAACTGACTAGATTAACAGTATCGACATGGGTCTCGCCGGTCCCCCCGGCCGGTTTTGCCCTGTTCAGGCCTCCCGCCGCCCCTCGCGGTACGATACGGCCATGTCCTTCCGGCTCAGGACCGCGCAGGGAAAGCTCAAGATCGAGCACAGCATTCTGGACAGTCTGCGTCCGGTTCTGGACCGTTTAGTCGTCAGTGACGACATTCGTTCCGTCATCCCGGGCGTGATTCGCCCCGTCCGCGACGCAAAAGGAGCCGTGAAGATCCGCATCACCGTGCCCACGCAGAATGGATGGAAAGCGATCGCCCTCGCCAACGGCGCGAGACAGGAACTCTTTATCAGCACGGCACTTAGTCAGGACGAATTGGCGGGGCTGATTCAGGCCGCTATTGAGGACTGATGGGTCTGGCGTCTGATTTTTTTTCAGCTGGGATGTAGTAAAGAAGTATGGAACGGCGGATTCGCTCCGTTGGCTCGATCCTGTCCGCCCACCTTGGTTGACCACTGAGCTTCCAGCCAGTGATACAAACCGCGTTCCAGCCCGGCCTCGGCTGGTCGCCATCCGGCATCAGCTCGTATGCGGGAAGCCAGTGGCCGTTGGCGATAAGGTAGCCCGAGCTGTTCGCCTTGAATGTGAAGTTCTGTACGTTCAGCTCCTCCAGTCGCAATGCCAGGCCCCGCATTCCCTGATCCCAGTCGAGATCGGAATCGGCCAGAATCCGTTCGGGATGGCTGCCAGCCAGTTCGTTGGTGTACGCGAGGTAGTCGGGATGCACCAGTATTCCAGTCAGCACTTGCCAGCTTAGGAGCACGATTGCCGCTCCTGTCAGCCATCGTTGCTTCGACCCCAGCATGTAACTCAGGGCGACGCCGCCACAAAGAGCGAAGGCCGCATAAATCGGCAGAATGTGCCGCACCCCGATATTGATGTGGCTGAAGAATCCGACGCCGAGCAGGGTCAGGATCAGCGCCACCGGCGTTGCAATCGAAGCCACCGGTGTTGCGATTGCCTGGAGTTTGCGGTGACGTACGGCGAACCAGACGCTGAAAACCACCAGGATCAACGTCGCCAGTGGTGTCTTCACCGCCACCACTACCGGATAGTAGTACCAGAATCCGCTATGGTTCAGGGTTCCCAGAAGATACGCCAGATGGCCCTCTCCGTTATGCAGGTAGACACTCTGTAAGCCGGTGAAAAAGGCTGGCGCTGGCATCCTGGCTTTCAGGTAATCCACGCGCCCAATGTCGAAGCGGTATCCGGCCCAAATGATGAGCAGCGTCACCATCGCCGTGACAGCCCCCCGGCCAATACGCGCCTTGATTGCGCCGGCGATACTTCGAATGCCGCGGCGGACGCGCCACAACCACGCGATGCACATTAGAAGCCAGGCGCCAGGCAGGAACACCAGTGCGGAGAATTTGGAAAGCAGCGCCAGGCCGAGCACTGTCCCCAAAACGAGCGAGCGTCGCCAGTCAGGCTGCGATACCCAATACAATGACGCGACCAGTGTGGCGGTGACGAATGAGGTCAGCGCCATATCCGTAGTAACCAGGCCTGCATGCGCCAGGATGGGCGGCGTCGTGGTGAAAAGCAGTACGGACAGCTGGGCCGTGTTCGTCCCACCTATGCGCAGTCCCCAAAACCAAACGGCGGCACAGCCAATCCAAAAGAACGGCAGCATGCATAGACGGCTGAAGAACAGAACCTGGTTATATCGTTTATTTTGGCCGAGGATGTGGTACCCCTCGTCGTACATGCTCTTGTTGCGTGACCACCGGCTCCCGATCAAGTGAGCCCCGAGTGCTCCTGCCACGCGGGCGAGCGGCGGATGCTGATCTTCGTACGTATACGTGCCATTCTCAATCCACTCGATGCCCGCCGCCAAATGCGCCGGCTCGTCCGTTGTGTGGCTGAGTGCCCGATAGGTGGAAACGATTCGCGCCGATGCGATGATGACGAGGATCAGCGCCACCAGGCCCGGTCTCCGCACAATCCAGTTCACTGACTCTCTGCCTCGTCCGTTTCTCCACGCTCCCACGGCGTTAGCCACAGGCCGAAAGCTGCAAGAAAAGCCAGCAGTGTTGCCGTCGCGCCGGCGCTTACGCTTAGTGGCCGATACAGCATGCGGATGTTGTGCGTCCCCGCATCCACAACGACGCCGCGAAGCACCGTGTACGCATCGTAGACAGGCGTTTTCCGCCCATCCACCTGCGCTGTCCAGCCCGGCGCATCGTTCTCGCTGATGATGACCATACCGCGGCACTTCATCGTTACGGTCGTACTGGTTTCATTGATTCTCCGCACCAGGTTCCCCACCGTATCGCCGTTGCACTGTTCCATTAGAGGCGTCGCCGTGTAGCCGAATGTACGTGTCCGAAGATCGAACGCGGGATTCTGCAGATGATGCCTCGCGTCGTCGGAATCCGTCACGCGTACGGCATCGTGAACCGTCCGCACGCGCGCCATGACTTCCGGATTCCGGTAGACTGCCAGTCCGTTGCTGTCGCGAAATACTTCCGTTTGATCCGGAAACATCGGCTTCCTGCCAATCGCGTAGGCTGCCGAATAAATCTCGCGTCCCGGACGCGTGTAGGCTTCGATTCTGTAAAAGTCGAATGGCATGCTGGGCGTATACCCGCTGAGCGTATCGATACCAAACCAATCGCCGAAATTGAACGGCACATCCTCCATATTCGTCCACACCCGCACCGGTTGCGGTTCGCGCCGGAGAAAATCGGCGACCTGCTTTGTGTCCGCCAGACGGCTCAGATAAATGTTACGCGCGAGCTCGTCCTTGTTAGGCAGATAGTAAAGCGAGTTGTTGCCCAGTTCAAAAAGATAGAGTGCGATGACAAGGAGCGGAAGGTAGCGATTCGGCCCGGGGGCCCGACTCAGGCGATATACCAGGCCCGATAATGCCAGCGCCGCAAATACCGTCACCACGACGCCATCGTCCCCTATCCATTTCTCGCCGTTTGCAATGAAAACACTGAGGACGATGAGGAACGTGACGGACCCGAACACGACCAAAACTTTCATCAGCCGTCGGAGTGCGCCTGGCGTCAAACCATGCGCGAGATCGGCAAGCGCATCCATCCCGAACCCGATCAGGAGCGCGATGGCGAAATGAAAAAGAAAGATCGCCATGGCGGGTTCGCGTGCCTTTTCGATCATCGGCATCGTGCTGTATAAAATGCCATGGAAAACGTCGCTGTCACCCAGGGCGAAGAGCAGTCCTCCCAGACCCACGCTGAAGAGCAGTCGAACTTCGCGGATCCGCCAGAAGCACGTCAGGGCAAGTCCTGCGAGCGCCAGTGCCGTCACGCCCGCGTATGGACTCACGCCATCGTCATAGCGCGGGATCAGGATGCCGGGCAGATACCGCGGACTAAGCGAATACCGCTTGTGGACGGTGTATGGCACCGTCTCCTTCCACGTAATCGGGTCGTGTTGCGAGCCGACCCACCGGACGGCGGTGCGGCCATAGGCGAAAGTCGGCCACATCTGAAGTGCGCCGGCCATCGCGGTGAACAGCAGGAAAACAGATACACACACAGCGAGCCTTTTCCGGCTTGGCGTCATCGGCGCCTCGCTGCGGGCTACCAGCGAATACAGCCACACCACTAGCACGGCCAGCGACGTAAACATCGGGATCACATGATGTCCGCTCAGCCAGCTAACACCCAGAAACAGGCCGCACAACGCCGCGCTGATTCGGGGACGAACTCCGCGCAGCGCGCGAAAGAGAAATAGAAATACCAGCGGTGCCCAGATCGCTCCGTTGATGATCTCCGGCCAGTCCGTGGTTCCGATGAAACCGCCCAGTCCAAAGGAGATTCCGGCCGCAATGGATGCGGTCCGCCTTCTGTCCAAATCCCGGCAAAGCCAATAGCAGAAGAGAGCTCCGAAATAGTGGATCAACATGTAGTACCAGTCCAGGTACCGGATGTTGATATGGCCGTCTTTCAGGGGAAGTGAAAACAAGATCCAGTTCAACGGATAAGCCAGCCCCGGGTTATCCTGCCCAATCAGCGTTTGACCGGCATACTGGTATGGGTCCCAGATGGGGAAGACATGTTGGTGAAACTGCACGGCCTGATACTGGAACCACGGTACGATCTGCCATGCGAGATCCGGCGATTCCAGCCAGCTGTACTGGTTCGTGAGTACCACCTTCCAGAAGAAGGCGATCACGATGACGAGAAGCAGGACAGGCGCAGCGATATTCAGCCATCGGGACGGAAAGCGTTCAGCCTGCGAATTGGGCGCCGGATTCATAGCGGAAACGCCGCAAGTATAGCGCAGGTCCTGATAGAATTTGCCCATGCCTGCAGCAGAACTTGCAGCCCCGCAGCTCGAATTCATCATGGAGGCGCGCGTCACCATCGCGCCCGCCATTGACATTGGCCTGACGCCCCGCGGTGAACGCCGGATCATACCGATCACCGGCGGCACATTTGAAGGTCCAGGCGTGCGCGGGCGCGTCGTGCCCGGAGGAGCCGATTGGCAGATAGTCCGACCCGACGGCGCGGCCGAGTTAGAGGCCCGCTACACCCTGGAAACCGATGCCGGCGGCTTAATCTACGTGCTGAATCGCGGCATCCGCTCCGGCCCGCCGGACGTCCTGCGCAAGCTTCGCGAAGGTTTACGCGTAAATCGGTCTGAGTACTACTTCCGCACTACTCCGATCTTCGAAACGTCAGTGCCGGACCTGCAGTGGCTCACCCGTTCCGTGTTCGTCGGCGACGCGGAGCGGTTTGCCGATCAAGTTGCTATCCGGTTCTGGCGCGTAGTCTGATTACAACCCGAACAGCCGCACGGCATTTTCTTTGAGAATCAGCGGCCGCACTTCATCTTTGATTCCGATCTTCTCGAAATCCGCCATCCATCGGTCCGGCGTCAACAGCGGATAATCCGAGCCAAACAGCACTTTATTCTTCAGCAGGCTGTTTGCGTACTGAATTAGCGTCGCGGAAAAGTACTTCGGCGACCAGCCGGAGAGGTCGATATAAACCGTCGGCTTGTGCAGACATACTGAAATCGCTTCATCCTGCCACGGGAATGAAGGATGCGCCAGGATGATCGGCAGATCGGGGAAATCCACCGCTACATCGTCGATCGTCATGGGGTTGCCGTACTTCTGGCGAATCCCGCCGCCCCCCGGCATGCCCGTGCCGATCCCGCTATGTCCGGTGTGAAACAGAACCGGTAGCTTCGCTTCTGCGAAAACCTCGTAGAGCGGGTAAGCGATCGGATCGTTCGGGAAGAACTGCTGCAGCGGCGGATGCAGCTTCAGCCCGCGCGCGCCCGCAGCTACCAGTCGCTTCGCCTCCCGCACCGCTTCCGGCCCGCGCGTAGGATCGATGCTCACAAACGGTATCGCCACATCCGCGTTGTCGGTTGCGAACTGAATGACCTCGTCGTTAGGGACCATGGGGCGCCCCGTCAACCTCTCGTCTACCGTGAAAACAACGCACGCCATATTACGGGACCGATAGTATTCGGCCAGCGCGTTGCGCTCGCGGGGGGCGCCGCTGGAGCCAAAATACTTTTCCGCCGCCTTGTCCGCGTCCGCCGCATTGCCCGTGTGTTCGATGTGGACGTGGACGTCGATCGCCTTCAGTCCCGCCGTGTTCATTGTCTTCGTTTCGCTCATGATGTGGATTCCAATTCTTTATCGACGCAGATCACGTGCGCCGGTGGTTTCGACTGGTACAGCGTGTCGACAAGTGCGGCGCGACGTTCACGCACCGCCCGCTGGTTGATCGTTCCCTTATCCGTGATCTCGCCCGCCTCAATAGAGGGTGGCTCGGTCAGTATGGCCAGCCGCTGCACCAGCGTGGAACTGCCGGTCGCGAGTGAGGCGAAATCGTTTAGCCGCCGTCGAATCTCCGCCTCCGTCGCGCGCGGGGCAGGGAAGACCAGCGCAGTCAGAAAGTCCCGATCCGGTCCCGCCAGCACCACGTCCTGTACCAACTCCCCGAAGTGCGCCAAAAACTTCATTCGCAGTGGACCTGCGCTGACCCACGTCCCGGTCGATAGCTTAAAGTCCTCGTTCAGCCGCCCGTCGAACCGGAACCCGCGCAAGGGTTCGGCAGCATCCGCGAATACCAGCGCGTCGCCCATTCGGTAGTAGCCTTCGTCATCGAAAGAAGCGCGCGTCAGTTCTTCATTACGCCAGAATCCCGGTGTGATCGAAGGTCCCTTAAGCCGCGCTTCCATCTTTGCCCCCACCGGCGCAAGCTTGAGTTCCAGTCCTGGCAGCGGCAATCCCACCAATCCGGAAGCCGCCCCCTCGATTCCCGTGAACAGCGCTGCCGGAGCCGATTCTGTTGCCCCAATTCCAGTCATCATCAGGATCTGCTCGCCGCACGTCTCCACTGCCAGTTCCTGCAATTCATCCCAAATGCCCTGCCCAAGCCCAGCCGCCGCGTAGAACAATACCTGCACCTTGCTGAAGAAGACTTGCCGCAGTTCGGCATCGGCTCGCAGCCTTTCCACCAGCATCTCGAAACCCTTCGGCACATTGAAATAGGCGCTGGTCGCGATCTCGCGAAGATTGCGTGCCGTGGCGTCGAACCCGCCCGGCGTGGGTCGGCCATCGTCGATGTAATAGCTGCCACCGTTGTAAAGCGCGATACCGAAGTTGTGATTGCCGCCAAACGTGTGGTTCCATGGCAGCCAGTCGCACAGCACCGGCGGTTCGTCCGCCAGAAACTGCATGAAGGTACGCATCATTTCCTGGTTGGCGCACAACATGCGCTGCGTATTGATCACGCCTTTGGGGGAACCAGTGGACCCTGAGGTAAACAGAATCTTAGCCACGGTATCCGGCGTCACGCCGGCGTGCGCGTCGTCCACCGCCGCTGTGACCGGTGTAGCTTCCAGATCGCTGAATCTCGTGAACGGCAGCCCCGCCGGTGCGGATTCCGCCACCACCAGTTCCACTCCATCCATGGGCATCTGGCGCAGTGCGCGCTCGAACTTCTGCCCTTCACTTGCAAACACGAGCGCAGGGCGGAACGATTCCCAAATCTTCCCCAGCGTGTCAAAACTGCCCACCGCGAGCGAATATGCCGGTGCAATCGGCGCGTACAACACCCCCGCGTACATAGCGCCCAGTGCCAACAAACCATGTTCGATGCTGTTGCCGGAAAGGATAGCCACCGGCCGCCCCTGCGACAACCCGCGCTCAATCAGCGACTGCGCAATTGCCCGGACACGATGCCACGCCTGCGAATATGTGACCCGCATCCACTCGCCATCCGCCCCGCGACGCGCCAGAAATGTGCGGTCCGGAGCCATCGCCGCCCAAAACTCCAGGCGCTCCGTGATCTTGTCGGGATAGGGTGGCAGGTCGCGAGGCGAGCGGACGTAAATGGTTCCGTCCGGCCGATGGTCGAACAACGCCTCGGCTCCTCTCACCCGGACCGCGCGGACTTTAGCGGCAGCGCTTGGCATCGCTGTTTCTACGCCCGCTCCAAATCGAACTCGCGAAACGTTTTGCCTTCCGTAGCCAGTCGCGCGAGCAACGGCGCGGGCGTCCATCTCTCTCCGAACTCGGCATGGAATTCAGCAATGCGCGCCGCGATCTTCGCCAGTCCAATCTGATCCGCACACATCATCGGCCCGCCCAGTCTCGCCGGGAAGCCGTATCCGTTGATATAAACCACGTCTATATCCGCAGCCCGCAACGCATAGCCCTCTTCCAGAATCCGCGCGCCTTCGTTGATCAGCGCATAAACCGTGCGCTCAATGATCTCCTCCGGTGTAAACGTACGCTGTGCGATTCCCGCGCCTGCCGCCGAACTCCGAATTAACTCGACCACCTCCGGATCCGGCGTAGCCTTGCGATTTGCGTCGTAGATATACCAGCCACGGCCTGTCTTCTGTCCATAACGACCCATCTCGAACAACTGATCCTGCACAAGTGGCCGGCGCACCCCCGGTTCCGCAAAATGCCTCAATGCTTTGCGCACCCGCCAGGCCACGTCGATCCCGGCCATGTCGTCCACTGCAAAGATCCCCATCGCCATGCCGAAACCTGTCAGTGCCTTGTCCACTTGCTCCGGCGTCGCGCCTTCTTCCACCAGAAACTGCGCCTCGTACATGTACGGGAACATCATGCGATTGCCGATGAACCCTGGGCAGTTGCCAGCCACGACTCCCACCTTGTTAAGTTTCTTCGCCAGCGCCAGCGCCGTCGCCAGAATCTCACTGGATGTCGCCTTGCCACGTACGATCTCCAGCAGTCGCATCACATTCGCCGGACTGAAGAAATGCAGCCCCACCACCGAGCCCGGCCGTTTAGTCACCGACGCAATTTCGTCGATATTCAGCGTGGATGTATTCGTACCAAGTACGCAGTCCGCCCCCGCAATCCCTTCGATTTCCGCGAAGATCGCCTTCTTGATCGCCATATCTTCGAAGACGGCTTCGATGATGACGTCGGCGGAATCGAAACCCGCGTAGTCCAGTTGTGGATGAATCCGCGCCATCCGTTCTTCCACGCCTTCAGGAGTAAAGCGTCCCCGTTTGACGGAAACGTCATAGTTCTTGCGGATCGTCTCCATGCCGCGATCGAGCGCCGCCTGTTCGGCCTCCTTGAGCAGCACCTGCAGCCCCGCATTCGCACACGCCATCGCGATGCCGCCGCCCATGGTGCCTGCGCCGATAATCGCCACCTTCCCGACCGGCCGCACGGTGGTTTCTTTCGTGATCCCAGGCACCTTCGCCACTCCGCGCTCTGCAAAGAAAGCGTGGATCAGCGCTCGCGCCTGGTCGGTGACCACACATTCGGAAAAGAGTTCGCGCTCGCGCCGGCAGCCTTCGTCGAATGGAAGTGCCACGGCAGCCTCAATCGCGTCCACTGCTTTCAATGGCGCGATGGCCCCCCGTCGCACCTTCGCCGCCAGCGCGCACCCTGCTGCATAAAGCGGCGCATTTCGTTCCGGCGTGCCGAGTTTGTCCGTCCTGTCACTGGTCTTCACTAGCGGCGCATTCCGGCTAACTACATCCAGCGCAAACGCAACAGCGCTGTCCAGCAGCTGGCCATCCACAACCGCGTCCACTAATCCCGCCGCCAGCGCATCGGCAGCTGGAATCGGCTTGCCCGTAACGCACATCTCAATGGCCTTCTCCACACCCACCAGTCGAGGCAGTCGCTGCGTCCCTTCCGCGCCCGGAATAATGCCCAGGTTCACCTCTGGCTGACCCATCACTCCATCGCGCGCCGCCACGCGATAGTGTCCCGCCATCGCCACTTCCAGTCCACCGCCGAAAGTGGTCCCGTGCAGCGCCATCACCACGGGTTTCGCCGAGTTCTCAATCGTCGCCAACAGGTCGTGCAGGGCAGGCAGTTTTGCAGGTTGCCCCCACGCCGCATATTCCAGCTCTTTGATATCTGCGCCTGCAATAAACGTCCGTCCCGCGCCGATCACGACGATAGCCTTCGCGCCCACATCCGCGTTCGCAGCAGTGAATGCGGACGCAAGCCCTTCCGGCACTCCCGGACTCAGTGCGTTCACGGGCGGATTGTCGATCGTAATGACCGCGACACCGCTCTGGTTGGTTGTACTCACGAGTGGGTTCATGATGCTCTCCGTTTTGTCTTGCCCATCGTGATTAGCGACGCGCCAGGGATGCGGCGTAACAGATTACCGTCTTCGAGTGCCCGGCTCAGGTTCTGCCGTGCAAGGCGCGCGTGTTCCCGTGCCAGCGCTTCAGCCCGCGCGCCTTCCCGGCTGGCAATGGCTTCAATCAGTGCCCGATGGTGCTCACGCGCAATCCACGAAGCCTGTATCGAGAAGGCGGATTCGGCCGGGCCAAAGACCAGCGCGCCAGGGGAGGCGAACGGCATTTTCAGAGTCTGTCCGATCGCGCGCAACAGCAGAGGGCTTCGCGCCAGACGCCACACCTCCGAGTGGAAAGCGTCGTTCAAGGCGAGATACTGCGGGAAATTGTCCGCGTTGACCGGGAGCAGCGCGTCGAGCCGTGCGAAAGTCTCGCGCAACCCGTTCAGGTCGCCATCGGATTCAAGCCGTTCCGCCGCCAGTCGCGCCGCCATACCCTCCAGCGCCCCGCGAATCTCGATCGCGTCCCAGATATCGGACAGCGTGAACTCGCAGACCACAAACCCACCAGTGGGCCACGGCCGCAACAGGCCCTCATGGGCTAGTTGTTCCAGGGCTAGCCTGAGCGGCGTCCGCGAAACATGAACACCGCCATCAGACAGTCGCGCTGTCAAAGGCAATTCTGAGATTCGCTCGCCGGGCTGGAAATCCCCGCGCAGCAGCATTTCCCGGATCGCGAGTACCGCTCGCTCCGTCTGGCTCACCGCAACGGGGTCAAACTGGCTTTCTGCAGGGTTCTTCATGGAGTGTGGACGTAGCAATCTTATCCAGTCCCGCACTGAAAAAGCAATTTCCTGCATGCAGAAATACGATTTACCTTGACTTCACGGCCCAATGTTCGTAATTATGAGTCTGTTTGGCATGCAAGTGCCGAGGCTTCCGGCCTCGCATTAGTCGAGACGTCCAGCCTCGCACGGAGTCCATGATGACCGCACCACCTGTGAAGATTCTCGTTTATAGGGCCATCCTTGCCCTTTCCATCACTGGATGCCTCCTGGCACAGGCTCCACCGCCCTCCGGTGCGGCCGGTGCTTCTGGCGCCGGACGAGGAGGACGTGGCCCCGGACGCGGAATGGCCGCGCCCAAAAAAGGCGTCTGCCCTCTGCCTGTCCTGCCCGCCCTGCCTGCTGACTCGGACACTGCTTTCTATGCCCAAAACGACGTTCCCCATGGCAAAGTGGAAGCGGTGAATTACAAGAACTACGCAGGCGCCGACAAGCGCATGCAGGTCTATCTTCCCCCTGGCTATGAAACGACCCCTGGCGCGCGCTATCCGGTTCTGTACCTCAATCACGGCGGTGGCGGCAATGATCTCGACTGGACCAAAGTCGACCAGCGCCAGGGCGGCAGCGCCAACTTCATCCTCGATAATCTGATCGCCGCAGGCAAAGCGAAGAAGATGATCGTCGTGATGCCGGACAGCAGCAAGTGCGCCAGCGCGACTCCGTCCGCTCCCGGTAAAGACGACGCCTGCACTCAGGAATTCCTGCACGACATCATCCCGTATGTTGATAGCCACTATCGCACCAAAGCCGGCCGTGAAGCCCGTGCGCTGGCTGGCCTCTCTATGGGCGGCTTCGTCGTGATGCATACCGGTTTGCCGCATCTGGATACTTTCAGCGAATTGTACGTTTACAGTTCGGGCCATACGAATGACGCCGACCTAAAGACTTTTGAGGACAACTTCCAGGATCTGCTGAAAGATCCGAATACCAACGATCTTTTCCGCGTGCCCTACTATATGGCCGCCGGTGAGACCGATATCGCATTGAAGAATGGCCAGAAAGTGATGGCGATTTTCAACAAGAACGGTATCCGCAATTTTTGGGTTTTGAGCACCGGGGGACACGAATGGCCGAACTGGCGTCGTTATCTGAACCAGACCGCCCAGATCATGTTCCCGGATTGCGACGCGCCTTCAAAGTGAACGAAGGATCTTGTTGAGGAAGATATCAATGCTTAAGAAAATCAGTTATATCGTCATGACTGCCGCGGCGGCAGCCGCTTTCATCTACGCGCAGGCCCCCGGCGGCTCGGGACGCGGGCGTAGTGGTGCGGGTGGCGGCGGAGGTCGCGGTGCAATCTCCTACTCGCAGGCTAATCCCGATCACACTATCACGCTGCGTTTCCGTGCGCCGAACGCAAAGGAAGTGGTCGCGATCGGTGAAATCGACGGCAAAGACCATCCGATGGCGAAAGACGATTCCGGAGTCTGGAGCGTCACTATCGGCCCGCTCGCGCCCGATATTTACAACTACCAGTTCCGCGTCGACGGCGTCGTCGCCATGGATCCCCAGAACCAGAACGTCAAACTCGGCTTCGGCGGCTTCCCCTCCGCCAGCATGATCGAAGTCCCTGCCGATGGTGGCCCCGCATTCGACGATGCGAAGCCCGTCCCGCACGGCACTGTGCGCTTCGAGACCTACGAATCTAAAACCATCGGCGCCTCCCGCACGCTCTGGATCTATACGCCGCCGGGTTACGACAAGAGCACTGCGAAATACCCGGTCTTCTACCTGCTGCATGGTTCCGGCAACTGGGATTCCAGCTGGGTCCTCACCGGCCGGGAGAACTACATCATGGATAACCTGATCGCCGAAGGCAAGTCGAAGCCCATGATCATCGTGAACCCGCTCGGTTATGTGCAGGCGGGTGTTGGCACTGGACCGATCCGCGATTCCGATCTTCCGGCTGCAACTGGCGGGCGCGCTCCGGCCGGCATTGGCGGGCGCCCCTTCGGCGACGACCTCAACGACATCATCCCGTACGTCGAAAAGAATTTCCGCACCCTGAAAGACGCCGATCACCGCGCTCTTGGCGGCCTGTCCATGGGCGGCGGCCAAACCATCTCCATCGGTTTTCCGCACACCGACTTGTTCCACTACCTCATCATCATGAGCATGGGTGCGCAGAATGCCGACACGACATATCCGGAATTCTTTGGTAACCCGGCGCAGACCAACAAGACTCTGAAACTGTTGTGGCTGGGAGTGGGCAAAGACGATAACCTGGTCGGCCCGCAGGCCAAAGCGCTCGAAGCGACGCTGGTCGCCAAAGGCATCAAGCACGTTTATTCAGTAACGGAAGGCCGTCATGAATGGGTTGTCTGGCGGCATGCGCTATATGACCTCGCGCCCCAAATGTTTAAATAACGATTTTTTGCTCAGGAGCATTAAAACACATGTCACATAGAACAAAGCTGATTCTCGCGCTCGCGGCCTTCACTGCCGTCTGCGCATTCGCCCAACCGCCCATGGGTGGCGGATCCGGACGCGGCGGTGGACGTGGCGGCGGTTTCGGCGGTCCGGCCATCAAATCGCCGGAGGTTTCGGCCGATGGAAAAGTCACCGTACGTCTTCGCGCACCTAACGCCAAAGAAGTTTTCCTGACAGGCATCGGCGGACGGCTCGCCATGCAGAAAGACGACCAGGGTGTCTGGACAGCCACCACCGACGCGCAGAAGCCGGACGTCTACATGTACCAGTTCTCAGTGGACGGCATGACGATCAACGATCCCTCCAACCCGCACCTCGCGACCTCTTGGGGCACCGGCGGACGCAGCGTCGTCACCATCCCCGGCGCGGTCGCATGGGCGCCGGTTGCCGGAGTTGCGCACGGCACTGTCTCACGCCACGCGTACCACTCCGATGTGGTCGGCGACGATCGCGAATTCTTTGTCTACACGCCGGCCGGCTATGACCCGAAGCGGAAAGAAGCCTACCCCGTGTTCTATGTTCTGCACGGCCTCGGAGACGACGCCCAATCCTGGCTCACGCAGGGTAACGCCAACGTGATCCTTGATAACCTCATCGCCCAGGGCAAGGCCAGGCCGATGATCATGGTGAATCCGCTCGGCTACGGCACGGCCGGCGGCGGGATGGGTACCACCGACATGATCGTCCACTTCACCGACGCGCTGCTCACTGAAGTAATGCCGCGCGTCGAAAAGGAATACAACGTGGCGAAGGATCGCGAGCATCGCGCCATCGCCGGTCTCTCGATGGGCGGCGCGGAAGCAACCTTCGCTGGTCTGAATCATCTGGATAAGTTCGCCTGGGTCGGTTCGTTCAGCGGGGCCTACGTGATGTGGCCCGGCGCGAACGCGGGTGGTGGGCGCGGTGGACCCGGTGCGCCGGGCACTTCCGGTGGCATGGGAGCTGGGCGCGGAGCGGGTGTGGCAGGACCAGGTCCCGGGCCAGGTGCAGCTGGTGCTTCCGGCGGACGCGGTGGTGGACGTGGCGGACAGCAGATGATCGCGAAGGAGATCATTGACCGCAACTTCGGCACTCTTGACGCGAAGGCCAACTCGCAGCTCAAAATGTTCTGGATCGTCTGCGGACTCGACGATAGCCTGCTCGGCGTCAACCGCCAGTTCAAGGACTGGCTCAAGGCGAAGAACATCAAATTCACCGAATCGGAAGTACCAGGCATGGCCCACGTCTGGCCTCTGTGGCGTCAAAACCTGACCG
Organism: uncultured Acidobacteriia bacterium; assembly: GCA_903825445.1. GTDB lineage: Bacteria > Acidobacteriota > Terriglobia > Bryobacterales > Bryobacteraceae > BOG-234. Next base: position 3,362 of record CAIKAS010000341.1, on the reverse strand, counting down.
ACATGGCCCAGCAGGTGTTCGCCGATAAGAAGTAGCCCGCTAAATCAGCAGTCAGAACGGGCGCCGTGCATTTCGCCGGCGCTCTTTCTGTTTTGTTCAGGGCTGTTTTGGCGGGATCGACCGCCGCTTTCATTGCCGCTATAATTTTTGCATCCCGGTGCGAACCCCCACCTCGCGCACGAAGGCTTTCGCGTCACTGTTGGCGCTCGCTTGCCTGGCCGCGTTCTCACTTATTTGCTTCGCACAGGAAAACGATCAGCAACCCCCATCTCCGCGCGTCCCGATTTTCTCTGACTACCCCTTCGAACAATGGGCCGCCGCACCCGAACATTCCGCTATCAAATGGGAAACGCATCTCCTGCCCCCGCAGCTTTCCGTTCATCAGCGCCTCATCGAAAACGTCCAGGCGGTGATACCGGGCGCGGAGTTGGAGAAGCGGCGTGGACGTGGCGAACTCGTCATGCTCGTTCGCTTTGAGGACCCCGACAGCCGTCATTGGAACACGGGTGTGCGCCTCAATCTGAAAAACGTCCAGCAAGGAGTGAAGTCACAGGAGTTGACCTTCACCATCGCTGCCTTCATTCGTCCGGGTGATTATAAGGTCTTTATTGCCCTGCTCGACACCCAGACTCAGGAGCACAATTTCATACGCAAAACCCTCCACGTCACTTCAAACAAGACCGACCCGCTGCCTGACGCCTGGAACACTCTCCCCTCTGTCGAAATCCTCCCCGCCGTCGAAGACCCCGACACTTGGTTCCTTCCTACTGTGAAAGGCCTGCTCCATCTCCCCTTGGGCAAGACCGCGAAGCCGCCTCCGCGCGTCGACCTTGTTGTGAACATGACGCCGTCGGAACGTTCAGCCTCCACCGTCGTTTCAGCGCGTCGTAACATGGCCGCCGTCGTCCCCGCGCTGAAAGTCTTGAGTGCGATGAACGCGGAGCGCCAACCGCCAGGTGTCGCCGTTCTCGATCTCGCCCGACAGCGCATTGCATTCCAGGCGACCAACAGCGCCCGGCTCGATTGGAATGCGCTCCGCGGCGCGCTGATGGAAAACCACCCGGGCCTGATCGACGCCAGGTCTCTGGCCGCTCAGGCAACCATGCGCGACTACTTCGCCAGGGAGGTAACGAAACGTGCCGTTACGCCAACCGGAGCATTTACTACGCCCCACTGGATCTTCGTCCTCAGCGGTCCTCTCGCCTTCAGCAAACAAGAAGACACGCCGCTCCCCGAACTTCCGCCCGATCCAAATCGCCACATTGTCTACCTTCGCTTCTCCTCCGGCTTCGGTGCCGCGCCCCGCGGGGGCCTCCCGGAGCCGCCGCCCGATATCGCAATAGGACCCGTCCATCGCGTCCACGGCCCCATGCCTGGCTTCGGCACTGTGAGTCCCCGTGCTGGCGGGCGGGGACGCGGTGGGCCCGGTCTGGATGCGGGCTATCCCGACGATCTCGAACGCATCCTCCGTCCCATGGGCGCCCGTATTTTCAGCGTGGCCACGCCGGATGCCTTCCGCAAGCTTCTCGCTGAACTGATCGATGAAATGTCGGCTAACTAAGATGACGCAGGCCCGCAGCTCCGCCATCCTTCTGCTGTGCGGTCTCTGCGCCACCTCCGCCGTCTTGCTCCAGGCTCAGCGAGGCCCCGGTTCTCAGTTCAACCGTTTTCCGTTCGATAAATGGGCAACGGAAAACGCGAAGCCTCAAATCCGCTGGGATGTTCGCTTTGATTCCCCTGTTCTCTCGGAGCATCAGCGGCTGGTGACTCGGGTCCACGCTACTGTTGACGGAGCGGAACTTCAGAAACGCCAGGGCAACGGGATGATGGTCGTCCTGGTTCGCATCGAAGACGCCGCCGGGCTTCGCTTCAACACCAGCAACCAAACCGCGATCTCGCAGCTTCACAAGGGCGACAAGTTTCAGCAACTGGATTACACCATCTCGGCGTTCATTTTGCCCGGCGACTACGTCGTCTCCCTTGCCATCTGCGATGCCCACACGCAGGAGCACAGCTTTCTTCGCAGGAATCTCCACATTCCAACCCTCCGCGCGGATCCGCTTCCGGCCCTGTGGGCTGGCTTGCCGTCAGTGGAATTTCTTCCGGAAACCGGAAACCCGGAAGCCTGGTATTTACCTCAAGTCCGTTCGCGCATCACTCTCCCCATCAAAACGCCGCAACCCACTCGCTTCGAGCTCCTGGTCAACACTACGCCCACCGAACTCGCGTCAATCAATATGTTCCGCGCCGATATGCAGCTGTTGGTGCCCGGCCTGAAAGTGCTCACCGGCATCCAGCCTTCCTCCGGTTCCATCGGCCTTAGCATCGTCGATCTCAACCGCCGCATGCTCACCTATCAACAGCCCGATCTCAGCACAGTGAACTGGAACCCCGTGCCGTCCCGCGGTGGACCATTCCGTGGCGGCCAGCCCCGCGGCGATTGGCTAAACCTGCGTCCCGCCTTCGCCGAACTCAGTTCCGCCACCATCGATGCCAAAACACTTGCAGGCCAGCGACTGATGCTCGACTACTTCTCCGCCCAGGCCACGCGCCTGCTTGCCGGTCCCGACTCCACGTCATCGCCCACCGCCGTACGCGTTCTCATCGTCCTGAGCGGACCAGTCTTCTTCACCCAACAGCAAAAGCCCCCGCCGCCCGACACCGCTCCCGATCCCGCCCGCCGCGTTTTCTACATCTGCTACTCCCCCATCGCTACGGTTGTTCCTTCGTCCTCCAACGCCTCGCCACCGGCTCCCATGCAGCGCCCGCTCTATCCTTTCACAGACGACCTGGAACGTATCCTTAAACCCATGGGCGCGCGCACTTTCCGCGTCTCACGATCGGACGAATTCCGCAAAGCCCTTGCCGCTATTCTCGCCGAAATCGCCGGAATGCAACCCGGTCGCTAGAATGGTTATTCGCCCCTCAAAGCGGGCAGATTTCCACTAACATTTCAGGAGAGCTATGCAGCCGGATACTTGCGACATCGGATTGATTGGGCTTGCCGTCATGGGCCAGAACCTGGTCCTCAACATGAACGACCACGGATTCAAGGTTGCCGTTTTCAACCGGACCGTTTCCAAAGTTGACGATTTTATTAATGACGAAGCCAAAGGCACCAATGTCGTTGGCGCCCGCACCATTCCCGAATTCATCGCCGCTCTCAAACGCCCCCGCCGCGTGATGCTCATGGTCAAAGCCGGCAAGGCTGTGGACGACACCATCGATGAAATTCTGCCCTTCCTCGAAGCCGGCGACATCGTCATTGACGGCGGCAACTCACTGTTCACCGATTCCAGCCGTCGCGATGCCGCGCTGGCTGCCAAGGGTATTCTCTTCGTAGGCACCGGCGTTTCCGGCGG
>CAIKAS010000340.1 GCA_903825445.1 uncultured Acidobacteriia bacterium | reverse complement strand
GCAAAGCGCCAACGCACCCGACTTTGGAGGTATTTCCGAAGCGTTTAACAACCCGCTCCAAACCATTCGCGACGATTTCGGCACTGTCCGTCTGGATCATATCTTTTCCGGACGAGACTCAATGAGCGCGGTTTACACCGTGGACGACAGCGCCGATTTCACCCCTACCAGCACTAACGCCTATAGCGCGGACGCCACCAGTCTTCGGGAACAGGTGGCCAGCCTGGACGAGACCCATGTTGTTACAGGAAACATGGTGAATACAGCGCGTATGGGTTTCTCCCGCGCCGGCTATTTCTTTACGGGTGAACCTACGCCTGGAACTCCGGCCGCCGCCGAACCTGGTTTTCTCGGTTCGTTTCCCATAGGCGCCATCGTTGTGGGTGGCAGCGCTGCCTCGAATCCCACTGCCCAGCTGAGCCTGGCTGGCAGCAACAACGGCAGCAATCTGGACCTGGCCCGCAACATCTTCACTGTTGAAGATAAAGTTACGTTGACGAAAGGCCGGCATCAGATCTCGTTTGGCGAGTGGGTCCAGCGTGTGCGTTCGAACGAGAGCCTCGCCCTCAGCCAGTACGGCCAGGCGACTTTCACAAGTCTGCAAACGCTGCTCCAGGGGACTGTGGCGACATTTCTTTTCGACCCTGCACCCACTCCGCTCGGTTGGCGCAGCGCGTTCAACGCACTGTACGCCGAAGATGCGATTCGCCTGCATTCGCGCCTGACCCTGACGCTGGGGTTCCGCGATGAGTCTTCCACCGGTTGGAATGAATCTCATGGCCGCGCCTCCACATATACGTTCACAAACGGTGTCATTTCGAATCTGCCCACAGTCGGGAATTCGGCATTTACGGTCAACCACGCCAGATTCCTCCCGCAACCGCGCCTGGGCCTGGCCTGGAATCCCGTAGGCAAGGCGAACGCAACTGTAGTCCGGGCAGGCTTCGGCATGTACAACGATCTGCAGGACGCCCTCGGATACCGTACCGACCAGAATGCGCCGTTCAATCCAACTTACAGTGTGTCGAATCTGCCCGTATCGCAATTGCCCTTGTCTGCCGGCGTCGCAGTGCCTGCATCCGCGAAATTAGTTGCTGGGGGAGTCCAGCCGGACATGAAGACACCAACGCTGGTTTCCTGGTCCTTGCGGATTCAACAGGCAATATCTGCGAACACGGCGCTTTCCGTGGGTTACGTCGGGTCGCACGGCTATCACGAAATGATTGGCGTGGACGCGAACGAGCCGTTTCCCGTGATTTGTCCGGCCTCTCCTTGTCCGTCGGTATATCCCGGTTCATTCCCAGTTGGCATCGCGGGAACTCCGGTACCCGCGGGTACATACTATGTGCCGACCTCGACTCGTGCCAATCCTGCATTGGCGAATACCTGGACTTACTTTTCGGAAGGCGATAGTTCATACAATTCTCTCCAGGTGGATGTGAATCACCGCTTCAGCTCGTCGTTCTCCGTGCGTGGAGTTTACACATGGGCGAAGACGCTCGACGATGGCGACTCCCTAAACGCGACAACTTCGGGAGGCGAGCCAGCTCTGGCTTCCAACCCCTTCGATCTGAAAGCAGACAAGGGGCTGGCGAATTTCAACGTGGGGAATGCAGGAGTGATACACGCAACGTACGCACTGCCGTTCGGCCCGGGCAAGAAGTTCGCGACAGGGAACAGCGGCGTCAGCAAAGCGCTGCTTGCGGGGTGGACCGCGACATCGATTGTAACCATGCAGGGAGGTTTTCCTTTCACGCCTCAGTTGAGTTACAACCCGTCGAACAATGGCGATTCAAGGAATCCTGTTCGGCCGTTCGTGAATCCGGCGTTCACGGGGCCAGTGATTCTGGGTACGCCCACCCAGTGGTTCAATCCGAATGCGTTTCTCGCTCCGCCAAACGCGAGCGGCTTTTATGGCAATCTCGGACGAGATACGCTGATCGGCCCAGGGCTGGCCACATGGGACATGTCGTTGCTTAAGACTACACCGGTACGCGAGAACATGAATCTTCAGTTTCGCGCCGAGTTTTTTAACCTGCTGAACCGTGCGAACTTCAATACACCGAATGCGGTGGTGTTTACTCCGAGCGGGGTTTCACCCACGGCCGGTCTGATCACCAGCACATCCACTACTTCGCGTCAGATCCAGTTTGGTCTAAAGCTGCTCTGGTAGCTGCCGACGATTACTTTGGAGTTCAATGTGAGAAGAACTCCATCGCCGCAGCGGAAAACGCCTCCGGGCATTCCAGATTCGACAAATGCGCCGCCGGTAAGACAAGTGACTTTGCTCCAGGAATTCTCGCCGCGAGCATTTCACCGTGGCCAGCCCATGGCGTCGAAACATCCCGATCTCCACCTATGACGAGCGTTGGTACCGCGATTCTCTCGAGTAATTCCACCTGATCCAGATCACGCAGCGCCGCGCAGCAGCCGGCATAGCCAACCGGATCCGTCGCCAGCAAAACATTGCGCATGGAAGCAACGAATGGATAGTCCGCCGCCAGCGACTCGGCCAGAAAGCCGCGTTGCAGCGCAGCTTCCATGAAGGGCCGCATCCCGGAGGCCAGCGCGGTCTTCCGGCGTGCCTCCATAAGCTCCGGGGCGGGGAAGACGGCCGAAGTATTTGCCAGAACCAGCCCCGTCAGGCGATTGGGCGCGTTCGCTCCCAGCCACTGCCCGATCATACCGCCCATGGATAGCCCGCAAAATGCGAACCTGCCGATATCGAGTTGGTCCGCCAATGCCAGTGCGTCGGAGGCCAACAGAGCGATTGTGTAGTCGCCGGCAGGCGCATCTGTGGCGCCGTGTCCACGTACGTCATAGCGCAGGACGCGGAAATGCGGTAGCAGGTCGGCAGACTGCCGGTCCCACAAGCTGTGGTCGCAGCCCAAAGAATGCACCAGCATCACGGCCGGCTTGTTCTCGTTTCCATCCAGCCGGTAAAAGTGCCGGATTCCGTTTGCAGTAGTAGCAGGCATAGGTCTGTTTACAAGGACGCGCAGGCCAGTTCGTCCACAAACCATTCCATGTCCGCCGAAGCGATCTGCGACGGCCGAAGCATAGTATCGATCGGCTCCTTCAGCACATCGCGCAGCCCAGTGGCCTTATCCGCGCCGCTCACCAGACACAGTGTGTGTCGCGCGCGCTCCAGCACGCCAGGCAACAGTGTGACTCTGTGCTGTCCCATCTTTGGAACCCACACAGACCCGGCGATATCGGTTTGGTTCAATATCAGTGGCTCGCCAGGAAACAGGCTGGCCGTATGCATGTCAGGTCCCATGCCGCGCTGAATCACGTCGAAGACAGGCAGATCAGCGCCCCGCAGACCAAACACCTGCGTGATGGCCGCTCGGTACTGCCGCGCTGCCTCCTCCGGGGAAAGTTCGCCCTCAATGCGATGAATGCTGGTCGCCGGCAGGTGAATGGCATCCAGCAGCGCCTCGCGTGTCATGCGATAGTTGCTCTGTCCGTCAGTGGGCGGCACCATGCGCTCATCCACCCAGAACAGTTCCACGCCAGCCCAGTCAAACTCCCGGCGCGTCATGGATTGAAACATCAGTCGTGGCGTCGAACCACCGGAAACCGCCAGAGTTGCGATCCCTCGTGCCACGCGCGCAGCATCCAGAAGTTGCAGGATCCGGTCGCCACAGGCTTCAGCAGCGGCCTCTGCGGTAGGAAAGCGAAGGATTTTGTTACTCATCGTGATTCCGCGCGTCCGTGCCCGTCACGCCGTGATATGGTTCAGTGCGCGCTCAAACACAAGATCGTGCACCACAATGCCCAGTTCTTCGTTAAGCAGGCAGTGCTCCGTCGCGGCTGGCATACTGGCCCGCTGAGTCAGGCATCCCGATTCGTACTCAGCTCCGCCTTCGCACAATCGCACCACCATATCTTTGTCGATGCGCACTACAACAGGCTTACCGTCATCCGGCATTCCGTTACCGCGCAGTGAAACGAAAGCATCGGGCAGCGCCGTTTGCAGCCACGCCTGGAGATAGCGCGCTTCCGGCGATGCTTCTTTTCCCGCATATTCGATCACAATCACCGAAGGCCTGCGATTTTCCAGCAACTGCGCAAGCAGGGCGCGGATGGGTGTCAGGCGCGTCCAGGCGAGATCGCCGGTCGTGTGTCCCGCATCCAGCAAGCCGCCGATTTCGCCGAAGCCCGGTGCCCCAGGGCGCGATGAATCCACCACAATCTTGTCGCCCAGCGAAAGAATCTTTCGCAGTGCGCCCGCGCGAACGATTCTGGCCGACCGCAGCACAATCACGCGCGGAAGATCCGCCGCAGCCAGTGGAGCCACAATCAGAGCCACGTCGGCGAGACGGTTGATCGACGCCGTAACCTGGATTTGTTCACAACAAATCTGTCGGCGCTGTCCAAAGGGCTTCCAGCATTCCGACGAAACGCGGGCTGAGAGTACATCTTCCCCGTCCTGGAGGCGAACCACAATCAGGCGGCTCGGGTGTTCGCGCATCAGTGAAGCCAGCGTTTCGCCCAGAGATTGGGGATCTTCTTCGTCGTCCGCAAAACAAATCAGCGTCATGGAACAGGCGCGAAGCAGGCCGTCGGTATCTTCGGCCGTCCCAGAACCCGCGTCTCCATGCCCGCCGTCGCCTGTGCCGAGGTCCGTCCAATATGCGCTCAGCTGCTTCAGTATGTCGTCCGGCCTGATGAGTTCGCTGGTCGGCATCTACGGTGTCCTCCACACATGGCCGCGCCGTGCCAGCATCGCATCGGCTGCGGCCGGGCCCCACGTCCCGGCCGGATAATTTGGAAACGAAAACTTCTGCGCTCCCCAATAGTCCAGAATCGGCTGGACCGCGCTCCAGCTTGCCTCCACCATGTCCTGACGCGTGTAAAGTGTCGCGTCGCCGATGATGGCGTCAAGCAGCAGCGTCTCGTAAGCCGAGGGCGATCGCTCGCCGAAACTCGCGCCGTAATTGAAGTCCATGGAGACTGGCCGCAGCGTCATCCCGGCTCCGGGCCTCTTCGAGACGAACTTTAGAGAGATTCCCTCTTCCGGCTGGATGCGAAGAATCAGAAGATTGGGCATCGTCTCGCCAGGTGTCTCCGAACTTCGGAACACGGATAGCGGTGCAGAGCGGAAATGAATTGCGATCTCACTCACGCGTTTCGGCAAATATTTTCCCGTTCGGATGTAAAACGGCACGCCCGCCCATCGCCAGTTATCCACCAAAAATGTTGCGGCGGCGTAGGTGTTCGTAGTGGATTCAGGATTCACGCCCGTTTCCTGTCGGAAACCGGCCACCTGCTGGCCACCGACGCGCCCCGGTCCGTACTGCCCGGCCACCGCGTTATCGGCGACCTCTTCCGGTTTCAGTATCCGCACCGAGCGCAGCAGTTTGGCTCGCTCGTCGCGCACAGCATTGCTCGAAAACGTGGCACTCGGCTCCATCGCGATCGTCGCCATCACCTGCAGCAGATGGTTCTGAATCATATCCCGCAACGCGCCTGCTTCCTGATAATACGCGCCTCGACCCTCCACTCCGATCGATTCCGCGGCCGTGATCTGCACGTGGTCGATATAACGGCGATTCCACAGCGGCTCGAAGATGCCGTTGCCGAACCGGAACGCCATGATGTTCTGAACGGTTTCCTTGCCCAAATAATGATCGATGCGATAAATCTGCTCTTCCTCAAAATGCGCCTGTATGCGGGCGTTCAGTTCGCGCGCGCTGGTGAGATCGTGGCCGAATGGCTTTTCGATAATGATCCGCCGCCATCCCGCACCTTTCGCCAGCCCTGCATTTCCAAGCCCTTCCGCGATTTCGGCGTATTGGCTCGGTTGGGTGGAAAGATAAAACAGAACATTTCCCAGCGTTCCGTGGGCCGCTTCAACCGTCGCAAGAGTCTTGCCGATGTTCTGATAGATGTCGGCATCGCTCACATCCCCGGGCAGATAAAACAAGCCCTGGGCAAACGAGCGCCACAAGGCCTCATCAAACGGCGAATCTTCCAGGAATTTCGCCACGGAATCGCGCATGCGTGAGCGGAAATCGTCGTCGCTCATCGGTGTTCGTGAGACGCCGATGACCGCGAAACCGGGTGCAAGTCTGCCTTCATAGGCAAGCCGGTAGAGCGCCGGCATTAGTTTGCGCTTCGTGAGATCGCCATTGGCGCCAAAAATCACCACGGCGCATGGCGGCGTTTTGCGGTGAAAACGGAGGGGGTCCTGCAGCGGGGAATCGACTGGCATTAACGTCACAGTAGCAGATTCGCTTTCGCGCGCATGTTACATCCGGGTTTCGTTATGCCTTGAATCCGAAGAGCCCGCGCGCGCGGATAATTCCCGCCACCTGTGGCGGCACCATGCTTTCCCACGTGGCATCGCCGGATTGAATCTTCGCGAGGACGTCGTCGGGATAAACGTGCAACTGTTCTTCCCGGAACTCCCGCACCGGCTGAATCTGTCCGCTCTCTAACAGGTACCAATAGAGCCGCCTGGATAGCGGGGCAAGCGGCAGCGACACTGCATCCACTACGGGTGCTTCTGGTCCTGCTTTCATTGGGTAGACGTAGAGGGTCGTGTCTCCCTGAAACAAGCGTCCCAGCCCCTCCAGGATGCCGCCGGGAAGCGCGGAATAATACTGCTCCTCAAAAATACCAACTAATGTCGGCGCACCCATCACCATAACGATAGGTTCCTTCGTATAGCGGCGCAGGTAGCTGGTGACCAAATCAAAGCGGTCGTAATTCGAAATCATCACCGTGATGCCCAGCGCGTTCAGCATGCTGGCGCGCGCCAGAAAGTCGCCATGATCGATGCGATGTCCTGTCACCAGATTGCTCAGGGTCATCTCCATCAGAACGATTGGCTCGGCTGTGCTGCGCCGTGCGGACCGGAACTGGCGTTGCGCGCCCTGCAGCATTTCCCATGTAACATTTGTCACCGGGCGGAAAGCTCCGCGCTCCATCAAAATCGCCTTGCCGGAGATGGCCTCGGAAGGCTGCACCACTTCGCCTTCGGCCGTGAACATCGTCGCGTCGGTCAGGCCCTGTTCTACCAATTGCAGGCTCATGAGCCGGTTGTCGATGCCATTAAACGCGGGTCCGGACAACCGGATCATATCCACTTCCACTTGCGTGCGGCGCAAGCCTTCCATCAGAGCCGCTATCAGATCGTGCGGTTGGTCGTTCAGGAAAAACGCCGCGTGAATCATGTTCACGCCGAGCATGCCCAGCGCTTCCTGCTTGGCAACGGTCACGTTGTCGAGCAGTTGAACGTGCAGGATGATCTCAGATGGCTCCGCCCGCGGCGTAGCCTGGAAGCGTACCCCCAGCCAGCCATGGCCGCCTGGACTATCGGTCCGCGTTCGCGTCGCCACGGTGTCCGCAAAGACGAAAAAGGAAGTTTTCTCGCCTCTGGTTGCATCCAGACGGCGGAGCAGCAGATTGTACTCGTATTCGAGCATCGATTCCAGCCGCTCGCGGCTGACGTAGTGGCCCGCTTTGCCGTAGATTTCGTCGCTCACTGCGGTATCGTAGGCTGAAATTGATTTCGCCACGGTTGCTGAAGCGTGTCCCGCATGGAAAAACCAGCGAACTACTTCCTGTCCCGCGCCGATCTCGGCAAAAGTTCCAAAACGGCCCGCATCCAGATTGATGGCGAGCGCCTTCTGTTCCGTGTTCATGTCCATCTGAATTGATCTTAGCGGTGCCTGGATGTTGGCGTCGCTTCCGGTAGCCCTGCTCGCAACAGAGTCAGTTAACCTGGAATTTGGATCGCGCCGTAGCCGTTTGGTTACCGTTGGCGTCGTGTGCCGTGATGACGAGAGTGTAGACGGACCGCGTCATTGTTGCCTTCAGCGCCAGATTGAAAATAGCTGGAACGTATGGTTGGGGATAGTAAGCGGTGCTTTTTTCCATGGCGGCGTCTTCCTTCTTCATAATGGAAGTTCCGTCCGCCGCCAGCAACTCTACGTCGTAGCCCGCATCGATGGAATTTTGCTCCCCGATCTTATATCCGACGATGAAAAACTTGACCCAAACCATATCTCCAGGTCGAAAAGTGGGCGTAATCAGTGCCGTAGTGTCGTCTTGATTGCGATAAAAGTTCAGTTCGCGAACGCTCAAAACATTCGACGGTGCCACGAACTTCGCCTCCACCTCAAAAGTTGCCTCACCCGACGCAGCCTGGTGCGACTGCTCGTCCGTGGCATCGTACCGCACCGTATAGGTCCCAGGCGGTGCGATCGGCGGCAGTGCGAATTCAGCCCGGAGTTTGGGCTTCCAGTTCTTGTCTTCTTCACTCAATATGGTCAAAATCAGGATTTCTTCTTTGGGCGAAACAGGAATGCCACCCGGATCGAAAACCTGTGCATGTCCGGTCAGCGCGACCTTTCCCGTGTCGGATTTCTTGAAATTGTCGGCGATGAAAGAGAAATAAACAATCTCGCCAGGCACCAGCCTCAACGCTCCTAGTGGCGGACCATCTTCGAACTGAGCACAGACAGCGCTGCCCACGTGCAGTGGCGTTTGAGCCATGCCTGCGGGAATGAACCACACCCACGCCGCCGTCAGCAGAGTTACGGTGGCGATGCGTGAAGGGCGGGGAATCTGCATTGTCTGCAGTTACTTCGTTTTCGGTGCGCCCGGCGCGGTGGCGTCCGGAGTGTCCGGAGCGTCTGTTGTGGGAATCAGGACTTCGTTTGTCTTCTCGTGCGCATAGCTGAGAGGCAGGTCAGCCATGATTTCCTTGTCGTTCGATTCATCGTTGAAACGGAGCTTATAGTGGGCCGCCGGAGCATCGAAGACAAGTTCTCCCCGCTCGGTCTGCCCCGGCCCAACGTGACGTACGATTCCCAGCCAGTTTGTGACACCCGTGCCATCCGTGAGCTCAGAGTACGACTTGCCGGAATCCGCCACCAGTTCCACCGCCGGAATTGGATTGTCCACGTTGCTGCTGTTCGTCACCGCAATCTGAATCACCATGAAGCGATCATGCGGAATGCGTGGCGTAGGATCCTCGCCCAACTGCGTCAGGACCTGTGAATCGACAACACTGTAGGTCAGGTGTCCCACGGACGCCTTTTCCCCGGCTGGCACCGTGCGCACGTCGTCGGCCTTTGTTGTATCGGTCTCGGAATCCTTCGAACAACCGCCAAGCATGAGCAGGGCAAGAACTACGACGGGGTAAGTGAAAGAGCGCATTACGGATTAGTTTCTCACAAAACCTCGAAGCGTGCTAGCCAGGGCAAGTACTAGGCCCGCAGCGCCTCCGGGCAGAATATGTGCGGTTTGTCACTTTTTGTGCTGCTGGATCATCTGAGCGAAGAGCTTTTTCTGTTCCGGATCCAGAATGTCGAGGATTCGGCTATTTCCGTCGGCAAGGAGATTGTCGTAGTAGTGGGAAAAGTCGTCGAGGATGGACGTCAGCTGGCGCGTCTGGTCGTCCGTCAGGTTGAGACCGTTCTTCATTTCCGTGACGGACATCGACAATCCCGAAGATACCGGCGGCGTACCGTGCCCACCGGTGTTCTTTGTCAGGCTCATCACGATGGCCCCCGCAACCGTGCCGCACAGGAAGACAAGGACCAGAGAGAATACGGCAACACGTTCGGCGGGTCTGGGCAGTGTGACCGAAGACATATGCTTGAATGCGCGGACGCTATTCCCCGTAACTTGCCAGCGCCACCAGCATCATATCGCGGTCGGAGCTTTCAGCATGCATTGCGGTCACATCGTGCTGGGCCATGATTGTGGCCGCGTCGGTGCCGGCGTAGTCGACGATCTGGCCTTCGCGCATTGCCAGGTAGCTGCCCAGACCTGCCAGCAACAGCAGCGAAGCGAAGGCAACCCTGCGGAAGAATGCAGCGCCTGGAGCGAGCAGGCCCCAGTGGTTCGTATTTTGGCTCTCGACGATCGTAGCGGCCACGCGGGTATAGAAGAACGGCGAAGGCGTTGGCGCAGTCTCCGGAGCGGAGCGCAGTTCCGCCATCAATCCGGAGATTCGCGCGAACGATTCCACCTCCGTGCGGCAGTCCCCGCACTCGGCCAGATGCGCATGGAACGCCGGCGAAGCGTTCCCCGCCAGATGATCTTCGAGTTCCTGCAATACGACGTCATGCATAAAAAAATCCTGCAATCCTAACTCTGCGCCGGGGCTCTGTCCAGCCTCTGCGACGCCTTCACCAGCTTCTGACGGGCACGGAATAATTTAACTTTTATTGTATTCTCGTTCATCTTCAGGCGCTGGGCCATCTCTTCCACCGAGTAGCCTTCCACTTCCTTCAGCATCAGCAGCGCGCGTTCTTCCTCGGACACCCGGTCCAGCAGTTTGACGACGTAGTCGCGCCGGGCGAGCGTAGTATCTGCGCGAACCGAGCGGCCGCTGCCGGTCTCGGAATTCTCCACGCGCCGTACCTCGTCCTCGCTCATATCGCTCTCGTAAACCAGCTTCCGTACCTTCTTTTTACGAAGGTAGTCGAAACACTCGTTTACCGTGATCTTATAAACCCAGGTGATCAGAGAACTGCGGAAATCGAAATTCCGCATCGAAAAGTAGATCTTGGTGAAAACCTGTTGCGCAATGTCTTCCACATCGTTGCGCTGGCGCACGATGCCATGGATGATAGAAAACACCTTCGACTGGTAGCGCTCGACAATTTCCTGGAACGCAGCCTGATCGCCGTCCTGAGCGCGGCGGACAAGGGCTCCTTCCGGAGTGTTTTCGTATTCCACTCTGGTCCTGTTCGCAGTCTTACTGCCCAGCACGGGAAAACGGAGAGTCCCTGTCATAGTTGCCATACATCTCCGACAGACGCTCCAACAGGACCTCCGGTTTCGTCATAATGGCCGCTTCTTGTCCCGGTCACCGAGCGCGACAGAGCGCAGCGTACTGGATACATGACGAAGATAGCAAAGAAATCGGGCAAAGAAAAACGCAGGATCTCCCCGATGCCCTTCCCATGCCGGACCATTTGTGTCGTATTTCTCTGAATCCGCTTGAACCGCCATCTCATCTTGTTATACTGAGAGTTACAAGTTTGTATTCGGGAGATATCAACACATGGTGAATCTGACAGAAACAGCGGTTGGCAAAGTTCGCGAGATCCTGGAAGCGCAGGAGCCGAAACCGGCAGGGCTGAGGATTTCGGTTGTAGGCGGCGGTTGCTCGGGCTTTAGCTACTCCATGGCCTTCGAAAACGCCCCCGGCATGCTCGACAAGACCTACACCTACGATGGACTCAAGGTTTTTGTCGACCAAGCCAGCATGTTGTACCTGGACGGTGCCGAAGTCGATTACGTGGAAACACTTGAAGGTTCTGGCTTTAAGTTTAACAATCCACATGTGAAATCGACCTGCGGTTGCGGCAGTTCCTTTAGCGCATAGGTGATTGATAGTGCTTGCGGGACGTGCTTACTTGGCGTCCCTCCAGTTGTACCCTGTTCCGATATCCACCACCAGTGGTACGCGCAGTTTCATCACGTTTTCCATTTCCGCCCTGACCATCTGCTTGATTTCGTCGATCTCTTCCGGCGGAGACTCCAGCACGAGTTCGTCGTGAACCTGTAGCAACATCTTCGTTTCCCGGCCAGCCAGCCGCTGGTCAATCCTCACCATCGCCACCTTGATCAGGTCGGCCGCGGTGCCTTGGATCGGGGAATTCATCGCCGTACGTTCCGCAAAGCCGCGCGCGTTCGGATTCCGGCTGCTGATATCCGGAATGGGTCGTTCTCGCCCCAGCAAAGTCCTCGCGATGCCGGTTTCCCGCGCTTGCGCGACCGTTGCATCGATGAACCGCTTCACCCCGGCATAACGCTCAAAATACCCCTTGATGTAAGCTTCGGCCTCTTTGCGCGGGATTCCCAGATTCGCCGCCAGACCAAAGCCGCTGATGCCATAAACAATCCCAAAGTTCACCGCTTTAGCCGCGTTGCGCGCTTCCTTCGTCACCAGCATCGGCGGAACGCCCAACACCTCCGCTGCCGTCCGGGTGTGGATGTCTTCGCCGTTGATAAACGCCTCCACCAGAACAGGGTCTTCCGACATATGCGCCAGCAGCCGCAATTCGATTTGCGAATAATCGGCCACCACCAGCTTCCAGCCATCGCGCGGGACGAAAGCTGCCCGTATCTCGCGCCCTAACTCCGTCCGGATTGGGATGTTTTGTAGGTTTGGATTCGAAGACGAGAGCCGCCCCGTAGCTGCGCCAGTTTGGCTGAAGCTGGTATGAATCCGCCCAGTGGCAGGATCAATCAGTGCCGGCAGCGCATCCGCATAGGTCCCCTTCAGCTTCGAAATCTGCCGAAATTCCAGCACTTGACGGACGATCGCATGCTCCGGTGCCAGCATTTCCAAAACATCTGCAGCGGTCGAAGGAGCTTTGCCCTTGGCTGTGCGGCCGGGCGTGGCGATGCCAAGATCCTCAAACAGCACCTTGCCCAACTGCTGTGGCGAGGCAATATTGAACTCCCGTCCGGCAGCGCCATGAATGTCTTTTGTCAGTGAGGCGATCTGCGTCTCGAGCAGACCCGAAAGTCGATCCAACTCCCTCGCATCGACCCGGATCCCCGTATGCTCCATCCGCGCGAGCACTCCGGTCAGGGGCAGTTCCACCTCCTTATACAGCGAAATCAGCGCCGGGCTGCGGCGTTCCAGTTCCGGGCGCAGCCGCTCCGTGAGCTCATGCGTGAAATGAGCGCGTTCGTCCGCGCGAACGCCAGGCTTCAGCTCAAGTCGCCGTTCCACCATGGCTTCCAGCGAACATCCGCCGGGGTCCGCGTCCAGCAGGAAAGCGTAAAGCGATGGATCGTCGGTAAAACCAACTGGCGTAATGCCCTGCTCAAGCAGGATGCGGGTCAGGGTTTTGACGTCGGCGGCGGACTTGCGAATCGCACCGTCCTCCAGCGCACCGCGTAGTTCCGCCAAACGACCAAACGGAAGACTACGCGCTTCACCTTCGCGGAAACTCAGGCCGATGTCCGAATGGTCCAGGCCGAGCGCCAGAGACAAACTAGCGCCCGCCGCCGAAGCAAGCCACGAATGCAGCGCCGCCTCATCTTCGAGGACCGCGAAATCCCGAGCGCGAACATCCTCCGCCGGGCCCACCGATTCCGTGTATTCCTTCAACTGACTGAAAAACTCCAGTTCCTTCAAAAGCGGTTTGAGCAATTCCGGATCCGGCGGATGAACCGTGTATTCCTCCAGATGAAACTCCACCGGCACGTTGCAATCAATCGTCGCCAGCCGCTTGCTCAGTTCAATCCGTTCGCGATTATTCTCCAGACTCTCGCGGTACATCTTGCGTGTCACTTCCGATGCGTGGTCGAGCGCAGCCTCTACTGAACCAAACTGCGCAATGATGTCCTTCGCACCTTTCTCGCCAATGCCAGGTGCGCCGGGAATGTTGTCCACCGCATCACCCTTCAACGCCAGCAGATCCGCCACCTGTGACGGTTCCACGCCCATGAACTCCCTCACCTTAGCCGAGTCATACCACGTATCGTCCTTCGCCGGATTCAGCATCGTCACGCGGTCCGTGACAAGCTGCATCAGATCTTTGTCGCTCGAAACGACCACCACGTCGTATCCCGCCGCGCTTGCCTGCCGACTCAGCGTACCGATCACATCGTCCGCCTCGAAGCCCGCATACTGCACAATAGGAATTCTGAGCGCCTCAATCA
The DNA here is from genome assembly GCA_903825445.1 of uncultured Acidobacteriia bacterium. GTDB lineage: Bacteria > Acidobacteriota > Terriglobia > Bryobacterales > Bryobacteraceae > BOG-234. Next base: position 15,503 of record CAIKAS010000340.1, on the reverse strand, counting down.
GCCGCCGCACATACGGAATCTGCGAAATTAAATCCTCCGGCGTTTCCGCGCGGTTAGCCTTATACTCCGCATACTCCTCTTCGCGATGCGTCTTACCCAGGCTCTCGAATACCGACACCATATACTCCGGCTGGTACGTCTTCATCAGCTTCTTCAGCATGTTGCTGAAGATGAATACGACCTCCGTGGAAAGCCCGGTCGAAGTCCGCATCGGCGGCGCCCCCATGCGCGCCCGGGCGTGGTAAGCGCGGAAGATGAAGCCGTAGGTGTCGATAAGGAAAAGTCGGGGTGTCTGCACTTGTGAATTGGTCGGTTCTGGCTGTCATGACCCGGCGGTAGCCCTTCCGACAACGACTTTCAGCATACCGAATCCCGCGAGGTCAGCGCCCGAAACCTCCGTTTTCGAAAATACTCCCGCGCACAAACCCATGCTCTAAAATAGTCGTTACCGCCGAACCACCTACGTGTCTCCGTTGATACGACCCTGTAGAGTTCCCACGGTTGCGGCAGGAGACCCGGGTGCCATTGACGAAACTCGCGGCAAGCGCCGCCACTAACGACGAACTTTACCGCTACATCAACCTGAAACTCGCCGCGCTCGGCCAGCCCACCAGCAGCGCCACCGCCGACCCCGAGTTCCTCGAACTCGCGCGCCCCCTTCTGCGTAATTATCACCAAAAGGACCAACTCCTCGGCGGCCGCCTCTGCCCCGCCGATCTCCGCATTCAGGAATTCCTCGACTCTTACCTCGGCGAGCCTGCCCCGCGCCTTCCCGCGACAGCGTTCACGCTCGATCGCCCCCGCCTCGCCCGCGCCATGTCCCTGCCGCCCGGTGCCGATTCCATGGCGTCGCCCTATCTGAAGTCCTACCGGCTTCCGCAGGGAATCCTTCACAACCCTAAAAGCGACCGTCGCACTACCCAGGGCATTTTCCACATCACCGAAGGCGGTCTCCCGGTTCCAGCCGACAAAATCGGCGTTCCAAAGATCACCTTCCTCCGCCTGCTGACCGAAGCGCTCCGTCCTCCTCAGGACGTCCTCGCCCTCCCGTTCACAGCCGATCAGCCCGAACACGCCCACTTCTTCGTCAGTCTGCTCCTGCGGCCACTCGTCTCTCCCGCCGGCGGCAAGTTCCCGGCGAAGTCCATGGAGACGCGTTTCTTCGCGCCGGCCAGTCTGGTCAGCAACCTCGATTTCATCGAAAGCATTTTCGGAAATGCAGGCGACCCCTACCTCCCCGAAAACGATTCCGCGCTCGACGTCAGCCACTGGTCCGGCCACACCGGCTGCGTCATCCTCGCGCCCCACATTACCGGCCTGAACAAAAAAGCGCTCGCTCTGCCGCATTATGACGACGCCACCGCCAAGCAGCGTCTCGACGGCATGTGCTGGCGCGACGAAAACGAAATCTACAACAACGGCTCCGCCTTCAAGCTGACCTGCCGCGATCAGCGCGGCGTGGTCGTCACCATCATTGCCGACAACTATTACGGCTATTGCAAGAAGGAAGTTAAAACTCAAATCAGCTACGCGGCCAACCTGTTCGGCATGTGCGAAGAGGAGCACGCCGGCGGCGCCATCGCGTTCCCCGCCTACGTTCTCGGCCAGGAATTCTACGCCGGCCGTACCGTGCTCACGAAGAAAGTCATCTACGAAGACGCCATGAAATTTCTGGGCGACCGCGTAGAAATGAAGCCCGAGCGCTATGCGGTCGATCTCAGCTATCCCAACGTCTTCTACGTCCCGGAAAACGCCGATTTCCTCGTTAGCGAAGGCATCGTGAAATGGGAGTTCGAGGGCGGCAGCCACAAGCTGGTACTGCGCCCTGGTGAAGTCTACATCCTCCCGTGGGGCACGAAGATTCGCCTCGAAAAGCAGCCTGGCGGCACTGCCTGGCGCCTCATCGCCTCTCGTGCCGATGGCGTTCTCTGCCACAAACCCTGCACCGTTTCCGGCGGCGGCAAGTCGGAAATCTCCAAGTCGCTCGCCAGTATCATCCTGAAAGGCACCGTCTTCGTTCGTGATTACCAGAACGATTTCAAAGCCGTCGAAGAAATACTGAAGAAGGATTTCTCGACGATCTACAAAACCCCGCCTCCAGGCGACCGCGCCGCGCGCCCCATCCTCAGCCCAGAACGCTCACTCGGCTCCGTCATCAAACTGCTCACAGTCTCGAAGGATTACACCGACGAGCACAACGCCTGGGTCCGCGCCCTCCCACAGACTATTCGCCAGTTGATCGTTACGGTCAAGCGCTACTACCGGCCGTACTGGGGCGAAGACTGGCGCAAGTATTTCACCGTCGACCGCATCAATGGCCACGAAGGTCACGAGCTCAAATATCGCGATCAAAAGCTCGTCGGCAACTACCTCCGCATGGGCTATGAACCCAACGGCTCCTGGCGCATCTACAAGCTCCGCCCCGATTTCAACCCCGCCGACAAAGTTCAGGTGGAAGACGACATCACCGCCTCCATCGTGCTCCCCCGCGAAGCCCTCAATAATCTCGATCCCGAGTACTCACACCTCAGCGTGAAACTCGTCGAAAACTGCGAAGAACGCCTCTTCCAGCGCCCCGACGACGCCATCCATCGCGGTTTCGACAAAGACGCCGAAGCCGACCTTGCCGGCCCCGGCAACTTCCTTTCCAACTTCGAGCCGCTCAGCGTCGAACAGACCCGCGAACTCGTCGATCACATCGTCGAATTCGACCAGTACACTGATCCGATGAAGAACCTGCTCGCAGCCTTCGCCGCGAAAGGCAAAGGCTACGTCGTGTCTTCCGCCCATCCCCGCATGGTGGATGGCTCGCCCTCCAAGAACCCGCGTTACCTCCAGCGCCGACCCGATCTCGTGAACCCCCGCGACGCCTACCTCGCCGAAATCGGCACCCGCCTCGCGCGCGAAGTCCCGTCAGGCGACCGCGTCTACTTCCCCGTGAACTCCGTTCTCGCTGGCCGCCGCAACAATCCGCCCGACGTCAAAGCAGGCATTCCGAACCTCGCCGTCTACAACCCAATCCATTATCAGGAACTTCCCGAGCTGTTCATGGATTTCATCTGCAGCCTGACCGGGAAATCGCCCTCCACCACCGGCTTCGGCAGCGAAGGCGCGCTCACCAAAGGCCCGTTCAACGCGCTCTGGCCGATAGTCGACGTCAATAACGCGCTGGTCTCTGCCATCGTCACGGGCTATGCCGGTTTCACGACCGCCGCCGGCCACATCGGCCCGCGCTATAAAGTCGATCACGATAACAGCATGCTGGTTCCCGAACTCTGGTGCCGCATGCGAGTCTACGAACGAGAGCCGCAGTTCTTAATCGACAAGGGTCTGCTCGAACGCGTGCCCGACATGGAGTATCAAGGTCGCACTGTGCTCTCCAGCCGCCTTGGTTATCGCATCACTGAGCTCTTCGTTGACCGTTTCCTGGGCCGAATCTTTGAACTGCCCGGCGCAGTCTTCCCCGAAGAACTTCTCCGCCCGGAGAAGCAGGACATGGACAACTTCGTCGCCGGTGTCGACGCAATCTGTGAAGCTCAACGCACAGTGGCCCTCAACTACTTCGAAGACGGCAGTATCAACGCGGCGTGCCCGCCAATCCGCGCCCTCCTGCACATCATGGCCCACGGCAACTTCGAAGGAAAAGGCGTGGACGATCCGACGATCCGTGCTTTGTTCACCCGTGAAGCGCTGTTAGCCAGCGACTGGTACGCCGAACGTCTGGCCACAAAGCAAAAACGCGACATCGCTCTCTGGCATCGCCACGTGGCCGCGCAGGATTCCGCCGCCACCCGCGCCGAACTGGCCCGCGTCTCTTCCCCCGCGTATCTCAACGAACTCCGGGGTACCTTGGGCGCCGACCCCTTCCACAACCAATTCTGATGTGTTCTTATGTGGGGCAGATTGGTAATCTGCCCACGATCACCGAACAGCGCGAATACGACGCGAAATATCAAGCGCAGACCGGGGGGCGGGCAATCCTGCCCGCAGCCGCCTTTCAGGCGGCTTCTGCTACCGTGAATTTGACATCCATGCGAATGCGGACCCTAACCATCCCCACCATCGCAGCAATCCTGCTCCTGAACTCCCCCCTCACTCACGCCCAACCCGCCGAGTTCGAAGTCGCCTCCATCAAACCAAACAAATCCAACGAGCGCATGTACTACGGCATGCGCAACGGCACGCTAACAATCCGAAACATGTCGGCGAAAGGCCTGATTCAGGTCGCCTACGGCAAGAGAGACTTCCAAATCACCGGCGGACCCGACTGGCTCGCCTCAGACACCTTCGACATCGAAGCTAAAGCCGAGCGCCCACAAAAGGCCACTCACGACATGGAGAAATCGCTCCTCGCCACCCGCTTCCACTTGCAGCTTCACCGCGAGAGGAAAGAAACCTCCGTCTACTCCCTCGTCCTCGCCAAGTCCGGTCTAAAGATGAAACTCTCCGCCGACCAATCCGACCCCGAAAAAGGCGGCCCTAAAGAATCCGGCCCCAACCGCGTCGTAGGCGAACGCATCCCCATGTACGTTCTCGCGAATCTTCTCTCGAATATGCTGGGTCGCCCTGTTGTCAACAATACTGGTCTCACCGGAAAGTACGACGTCAATCTCCAGCCCGCTCCCGGCGCAATTCAACTGCAAACCGAACCCACCGATCCACTCACTCAGGCCGACGAACTGCATCTCGCCATCATCGAAGCAGTCGAGAAGCAGTTAGGCCTGAAACTCGAATCCATCAAGGCGAAGGACGAAGTTCTCGTCATCGACCACATCGACCATCCATCCGCCAACTAATCGGCAGGGGAAGCTCACCGATTGCTTCGCCGGTTTTCTTTGCGTCTTTGCGCCGCCTTTGCGAACTTTGCGTGAAACGGCCGTTGCTCCTTCGCCGCCTGGATCAGAACTCCACTATCCCCACTTCAAACCCGCATCCTCCGCCGCCCCCAGCGCCAGCGCCACGGCGTCATACCGTTCCAGCCCATTCGCCATCATCGACAAATACCGGTCCACCAGCAAATTCACCATCGGCATCGGCGCCCGCGCATCGGACGCAGTCTTCTGCACCAGATGCATATCCTTCAGGATCAGCGGAATCGCAAACCCCGCCGGCTCAAACTGCGAATTCACGATCCCCTTGCCATAGTTCACGTAAATCGGGCAATTGAAAATCGTCGAACTCAGCATATTCAGCAAATCCGCCCGCGCCACGCCGTTCTTCTCCGCCATCGCCGAGGCCTCCGCCATAGCTTCAATCGCCGCTGTCAGCATAAAATTCCCCGCCAGCTTCACCACATTCGCCGCCCCCGCATCCTCGCCAAAATCGAACACCCCTTGCCCGATCGCATCGAAGACCGGCCTCACCGCCGCCTTTGACGCCGCCGCCCCCGACGTGCAGATCCACAACTTCTTCGCCGCCGCGGCCTCCGGACGCCCAAACACCGGCGCTGCCACAAACCGTCCGCCAACCCGCGCATGCCGCTCCGCCAAAGTTCGGGATGTGACAGGAGAGACGGTGCTCATCGAGATATGGATACCCGTCCCCAGCGCCTCGCAGAAATCGTCGCCCGCCACTTCGAGCAGTGCGCGATCGTCCGACACGATCGACACCACCACGCCACCAGCCATCGCAGTCTCCACCGGAGACGCAACGGCCACTGCGCCCTTTGCGACAAGCCCGGTCGCCTTCTCCGCCGTGCGATTGAAAACGCGCAGAGAAAACCCGCCTTCCATCAGCTTCTCCGCAATCGGCAGCCCCAGCTTCCCCAGTCCAATAAATCCAAGCGTTTCGGTCATTTCTTCAGTATCGCCCGTCGCGCACCGAACGCCCCCGAGTCAGTCACAACGATCTTTCCTCTTAGAATCATCAACATCCAAAAAGCCTATAACGCAAGCGTGCTCCACTGGACTCAGGGAAACCGTTTTTACTGCGTTCCCCAGCCGCTGACTCAATCGTCACCGGTGAAATGAACAACTGGCCGTCCCCGTCAACGGGCTCCGGCCGCTGGATCTTTGACAACCGAATAGCAACCGTCCGAAACGCGCACCAAGAGTGTCTCGCCCCGCGACCTGGTCGTTCAATTACCAGGTCGCGGGCCGAGGAGGAGCAGTAAAGCCGACGTCAAATGACGCAATTACAACCTGGGATGAGCATCATGTATTGCTCGCAGACCGCTGAATAGAAGCCGCTTGCTGATTCAGGGTGCCGCAAATTGGCTTTGTTTTTTCGAATAGAGTTTTCGCCAGAAAAGTGGATCGCTTGATTCTCACGAAAGCCACACCCAAGCCCCGAAAATCTTCTTCGCGCTCTCTGCGGGACCTCTGCGTCCTCTGCGTGAAACCCTGGCAAAGCGAAATCAACTGAGAATCCCAAGTCCCCTCACAAGCCCTCTTCGTAACTTCTTGCAAACATTTCCCTCCGCGAGCACTTCACCCCCGCCGCGTCACACTTCATCAAGTAGAATCGATGCATGGTTACGGATGCGAGTATTAGCCCCGCAGTCGCCAAACTGAACCTGGTTCGTTCGGAAATTGGCAAGATTATTGTGGGACAACAGAGTGTCGTCGATGGCGTCCTCATCTGCCTCGTCGCGGGAGGACACGTCTTGCTCGAAGGCGTTCCCGGCCTCGGCAAAACCACTCTTCTGCGCACCCTCGGCCAGACCCTCGGCCTGCGCTATTCCCGCATCCAGTTCACCCCGGATCTCATGCCCGCCGATATCGTTGGCAGCATGATCATGGAAACCGATGAACATGGCCACCGGAACTTCCGCTTCCAGGAAGGCCCCATCTTCGCCAACCTCGTCCTCGCCGACGAAATCAACCGAGCCACCCCGAAGACGCAGTCCGCGCTTCTTGAAGCGATGCAGGAACGTACCGTCACCAGCGGCACCACGACACATCGCCTCGAAACGCCCTTCCTCGTGATGGCCACTCAGAACCCCATCGAGATGGAAGGCACCTATCCGCTTCCCGAAGCCCAGTTGGATCGCTTTCTCATGAAGATCGTCGTCACCTACCCGTCTCATGCCGAACTTTCGCGCATCGTCGAACGCACCATCGCGCGCGAAGAGGCCAAGGTGAGTCCGGTTCTCGATCGCGCCGATATCCTCGATATCCGCTCCGTCTGTCACGATATTCTCATCGCCCCCCACGTGCAGGATTACGCCGTGCAACTCGTCATGGCCACTCAGCCCGATCAATCGGAAGCGCACGCCGATACCAAACGCTACGTTCGCTACGGCAGTTCGCCGCGCGGCGCGCAGTCGCTGGTTGAATGCGGTCGCGTGCTCGCGCTGATGCGCGGACGCCTTCACCTCAGCATTGACGACATCAAAGAGGTCGCCCCGTCCGTCCTCCGCCATCGTATTATTCTCAACTTCGACGCTCACGCCGATGGCAAGACGCCGGACAACATCATCGCCTCCATCATCTCCGGCGTTGCCGTTCAGGCGGCGGCCTAAGCCGGGAATACCAAGTGGCAAACGTACCACTACTGGACAGGAAATTCCTCGAACGCCTGGAGCGTCTCACCATTCACTGGCAGAAGTCGTTCCCCGGTCTGGTCGGTGGCCACAACCGTTCGCGCCTGCCCGGCGGTGGCCAGGAATTTCTCGATCATCGCCACTACCTGCAAGGCGACGATCTCCGCGCTGTCAACTGGCGAGCCTTCATGCGGCTCGATAAGATGTTCCTCAAACTGTTTCAGGTGGAACCGCGCGTCCCCGTGCGCATGTTGCTCGATGTTTCTGCTTCCATGGCGTCGGGTGATGGCGAGAAGTTCGATTTCGCCCGCAAGCTGGCCGGCGCGCTCGCGTATGTAGGTCTTGTGCGGCTCGATACCATCGAAGTCCTGCCATTCTCGGCGAAACTTCAGGAAGGCAAAGTCTGCGGTGGAGGCAGGCATCGCTTCACGCCCCTGGCCAACTTTCTCGAAGGCCTCAAGTCCGGCGGCGCCACGAATTTCCATAAAGTGGTGCGCGAATTCCTGAACGATTACCCGCAGCGCGGACTCGTAATCGTAGTCTCAGATTTTCTCGATGACGAAGGTTGCGACAAAGCGCTCCAGTATCTCGCCGATTACGGCAACGAGCTGATGCTGATCCAGCTCTGGTCGGAGGAAGACCGGACCCCGCCATGGACCGGCGAGTGCGATTTAGTAGAAGCCGAAACCGGAGCAAAACTCCACATCCACGTAGACGCCGAAGCAAGAGCCAGGTACACCGAAGAGTTCGACAAATTTGCCGCCAGCATCCGAACCATAGCAATGCGCAACGACGGCCGCTACGCCGCCATACCGACATCGATGCAAATCGAAGACGCCATCTTCGGCAAGCTAATGCAGTCGAGGAGCGTAGCATGATCCAAAGCAGGTTGGAGGGCGGGCAATCCTGCCCGCAGCCGGCTTTCAACCGGCTTCTTAATGTAGTCAACGAGCGCAGCCTAATGTCCGCCGTCAGGAATGTGGGGCAGATTGGTAATCTGCCCACTAGATCCGAGGTCAAATGTTCCTAAACCTGGGTCTCGGCGAATTCCTTGCAATCTTCGGTGCCATCTCCGCCATCTCAATCGCGCTCTACCTGCTCGATCGCAACCGCCGCAAGCAAACCGTCTCCACCCTGCGCTTCTGGGTAACTCCCGGACTCCCCAGCCCGGTCACCCGCCGCCGAAAAATCCAGCAGCCTATCTCTCTCCTGCTCCAACTCCTGGGCATGTTACTCCTCCTCCTCGCAATCGGCGAACTCCACTGGGGAGGCACCAGCCGGGCCCGCCGCGACCACGTCCTGATCATCGATACCAGCGCCTGGATGTCCGCCGCCGCCCCCGGTCGTCCCAATGGAACCCTCATGGACCTCGCCCGAGCCAACGCCATCTCCTGGCTCCGCGCTGTCCCCGAATCCGACCGCGTCCTCCTGGTCCGTGCCGACGCCCTCGCCACTCCCTCCACCGCCTGGGAAACGAACCACGTCAAAATCGTTCGGGCCATCCTCGAAACGAAATCCGGCGAGACAGCCATCAACCTGGGCCAGAGTCTCGAATTCGCCCGCCAGTTGCAGAAGCAAACAGGTTCCGAAGGTGGCGAGATTGTCTACGATGGACCCGGTCGCATCAGCGAGGCCGAATCTGAAGCCACGGCTCCAGGAGACCTCCCCATCCTCCGTTATCTTCAGGTAGCCGACCCCTCTGAAAACGTAGGTCTCCGCAGCGTAGGCGCCCGCCGATCCAGCGCCGCCCGCGATTCCTGGGACGTTCTGGTCCGTATCCGAAATTATGGCAAAGTAGCACGCACCGTGAACGTGACGCTGAATCTGGGCCACGCACCCGCAGGCCTGCACTCCGTGACTCTCGCACCAGCCAGCGAACAGGAGACTACCTTCCCCGTTCACACGAAAGCAGCAGGCCTGGCCGAAGTCCGCATCTACCCGAAGGATGCGTTTGCCGCCGACAACTACGCCAGCATCGAACTGCCCGCGCAACGCAGCCTGCACGTAGTCGTCTACTCTGATTCTCCAGAGGAATGGCGACCCGCGTTGGAAGCTGACGCGCGCGTGGCCCCCGAGTTCCGCAAGAAAATCGATTACACTCCCATCAACGACGGCCTCGTCATTCTGGACCGCTTCCACCCGCCGACCCCGCCCAACGGCAACACGTTGTGGATCGACCCTCCCGATAGATCGCCGATAGCAGTTCGTGAACACGTTGGCGAACCGACCGGCCTTCGATGGGCGCCGGACCAGCAGCTCTCCGCCGGTCTCCGCGAACACGATCTCCAGATCCCTAACACGGCGATTCTCGAAACAGCCACCAACGATATCCGCGTAGCCGAAGTAGATCGCGGCCCCGTCATCGCCGCCCGTGTGTCCCCGGACGGCAAAACCAAGACCATTGTCATGGGCTTCAATCCGTTCTCTGGTTCGCTCCGCTATGAACTGGCCGCGCCCCTGTTGCTTGCCAACGAACTTCGCTGGTTCGCGCCGGATGTCTTCCGCGACATCGATGTGACGGCCGAAAGCGCGGGCACAGTCACCGATACTCTGATCACCGCGAATCCCGACGCCGTGCAGGTCATCACCGACGCCGGACTCAACCTGCCCTTCAACATCCGCGATGGCAAGATCCAGTTCTTCACCGGCTCCGCCGCCCGCGTCAGTGTGATCTCCGCCAACGTGGAGCGAGTCTATTCTCTGACCCTGCCGGAAATGTGGGATGAACGCTGGACTCCGCCCGCCGGAGTCCTTCGTGGCATCCCGGCGTGGAACGATGCCCTTCGCCGCGGTACTGACTTATGGCCCTGGCTAGCGGGCCTCGGCGCGGCCATCCTGCTGATCGAGTATCTGCTTTACGGCCGCGAGATGTCCGCGCTGTTGCGTGTCGTCCGCGCACACATGGAGAAAGTGGGGAGCAAAGCAGCATGACCTTCCAACATCCCTGGCTGCTCCTGCTCTCCCTGCTTCCCGTCGCCTGGTGCGTCTACGAATGGCCGAAACATACCCGTCATTTCTCGTTGATCGCCAAGGCCGCCACGCTGCTGTTAATCGCACTCGCTCTGGCCAGCCCCATCCTCTCCTGGAGTGAACGCAAGGTCGCGCTGGCGGTCGTGGCCGATACGTCAGCCAGCCTTTCGCCCCAGGACCTGGCCCGCGAGCAAACCATCCTGAAGCAGATCGATTCGGCGAAAAGCTCGAACGAACTCGACGTCATTCCCTTCGCCCGCGCACCGCGTGAGATGACAGCCGCGGAGGCCGACTTCAAACTCGCCGCGACCGCCGGATCACCGGGCCGCGGCACCAACCTCGAAGCGCCCGTTCGCCAGGCCCTCGCGTCGCTTCCCACGGGCATGTTGCACCGCATCCTGCTGGTCAGTGACGGCAATGAGAATGAAGGTGCGCTCACCCGCGCCGCATGGCAGGCCCGTGAGTTGGGCGTCCCTATCGATACGATTGCCCTCGCTGGCAGACAAAAGCCGCAGATCCTGGTGGAGGTCATGGGCCTTCCCGCCGCCGTCTTCACCGGCGAGCAGTTCCCGGTCGATCTCACCATCTACGCGCCGAAGGCGGTAACCGCCCAGGTGGAATTGGATGCCGAAGGCAAGACGATCGGCAATCACGCCGTCCCGCTGACGCCCGGTGAGAACCGGATCCGAATTCGCGCCAGCCTGAACGCTGCCGGGGCTATCGACATCAGCGGTCGGGTGCAGGCCGACACCCTCGGCGAGTCCCGCTTTGAGGGCGCGCTCTCCGTTCGCCGCCCGCGCGTCCTGTGGATCACGCAGGACCCTGCCGGTTCCGAGAAACACATCGCGGGTATCCTCGCTGCTAACAAATTCGATCTGACTTTGGCCCGCGCGCTGCCCGATACGCTGGACGACACCCAGTTGCTGGTCTTCAACAACATCAACTTCGAGCAGATGAAGACGGAAGACAAGCAGCGCATCGAGAAGTTTGTGCAGGGCGGGGGAGGCACGTTGTGGATCGCCGGCGAAAACAACATGTACGTCGACCACAAGAATCTCCCGGAGGATCCCGTCGAGCGCACTTTCCCCGCCAAACTGGCCCCGCCGCGCGAGCCGGAAGACACGGTAGTCGTGCTGGTCATCGATAAATCCGCCTCCATGGAAGGCAAGAAAATCGAACTGTCGCGCCAGGCGGCCACCGGTGTCGTCGAGAACCTGCGGCCCGAAGACCAGGTTGGCGTCCTGATCTTTGACAATTCCTTCCAGTGGACCGTTCCCATCCGCAAGGCGGACGACAAGCCGCTTCTCAAGAGGCTAATCGCGGGGATAAATCCGGATGGCGGCACACAGATACCGGCGGCCCTCACCGAAGCCTACAAGAAGATCCTGCCGCTCACCGCTACCTTTAAGCACATCGTGCTGCTCACGGACGGCATCTCCGAAGAAGGCGACAGCATGAAGCTGGCGAAAGACGCGGCCGATCACAAGATCACCATCTCCACCATCGGCCTCGGCCAGGACGTGAACAAGCCGTTCCTTGAAAAGATTGCGACAGGCGCGGGCGGCAAGTCGTACTTCCTCAATGATCCGAGCGGCCTCGAACAGATCCTGCTCCATGACGTGAAGGAACACACCGGCACGGTTGCCATCGAGAAATCGATTGCCGTCGATGTGAAGCATCCTTCGGATCTTCTCGACAAAGTGGATATGACCAAAGTGCCCAACCTCCAGGGCTACGTCCGCTTCGATGCGAAGTCGAGCGCCAACGAAGTTCTTCAGGTGGATGGCAAAGATCCCTTGCTCATAACCTGGCAGTATGGTCTGGGTCGCGCCACGGTCTTCGCATCCGACGCTAAGACCCGCTGGTCCACAGACTGGGTTGCCTGGGCCGGCTTCGACACCCTCTGGACCAACATCTTTCGCGATCTGCTCCCGCGCGGCACGGAGAGCGAGGCGAAGGCCAGCTTCGATTCCGCCAACCAGGAACTCGTCGTCGATTATCATCTCTCGGATCGCTCCGCCGCGCCCGAAACGCCGCCGGAGATTTACGCCATTGGCCCCGGCGATTTTAAGAAGCCGGTCCAACTTGCCCGCGTCTCCACGCTCGACTACCGCGCGCGCGTTCGTATTGGTGCGGCCCAAGGGTTGTTCCGCGTGCGACCGCTGAACGACAGCCGAATCTTCCCCGAAGTCGGCCTCTACCGGCCCGAGGAAGAACTCACCGAATACGGCTCGAATCAGAGCCTGCTGAAGTCCGTCGCGCTTTCCACCGGCGGGCGCTTCAATCCCAACCCCGATCAGGCCTTTGAGACCAGCGGCCAGGCGATTGAATCGACGGCTCGGCTTTGGCCGTTGCTGCTTGGCTTGGCGATCCTGCTGAACCTGACGGAACTGGTGGTGCGCAAGTGGCGAGGCATTGTGGAGACCGTGCGCGGTCCGCAAGTCACGCCTGCGAGCTAGTCGTCCATGGTCATCGTCGGTTTCGTCACGGCTGCCATCTGGTTCTACCTGGCCACCTTCCGCGGCGATTTCTGGAAGCTCACCGAACGCCTGAAGCAGGCCCGGCCGCAGTCGGACCATTCCGTTACGGCCGTCATCCCCGCCCGAGATGAACGTGAACTCATTGGCCGCGCTGTCGCGTCTCTCCACGCACAGGGCACGCCGACTCCACTCCGGGTGATTGTGGCCGACGATGAAAGTACCGACGGCACGGGAGCCGCATCAAACGCTGATCTGGTGGTCACGGTTCCGCCACGCCCGCCCGGCTGGAAGGGCAAACTCTGGGCCGTGGCGTCGGGGATCGAGGCCGACAAGACCAACCCCGAGTTTTATCTGCTCACCGACGCCGATATCGAACACGTCTCCCCCGAACTGGTGCCGAGTCTTCTCGCGCAGGCTGAACGCGGTTTCGATCTGGTCAGCGTCATGGTGCAGCTCCAGTGCGAGTCCATCGGCGAACAACTGCTGATTCCGGCCTTCGTGTTCTTCTTCTTCAAACTGTATCCGCCACGTTGGGTGAACACAGGGAAAGGAAGCGCGGCGGCCGCCGGTGGCTGCATGCTGATTCGCCGGGAGATGCTGACCCGCATCGGTGGTATCGCCAGCATCCGCGATGCGCTCATTGACGATTGCACACTGGCCGCGCGAGTGAAATCCTGCGGTGGGCGGGTCTGGCTCGGCATCTCCGAACTGCCAATCCGCAGCATTCGCCCGTATGGCGGCGTCTCCGGCATTCGGGCGATGATCTCCCGTTCCGCCTTCGCGCAGCTTCGCCACTCGAGCTTGCTGCTGCTGGGAACCGTCGCGGGGATGTTCTTCACTTACCTCGCGTCACCGATCCTGCTCGTTGCGCACAGCGCCCAGCCGGATCTCACTCGCACGGTCGGCTTCTTCACCTGGCTGATTGGCGCTGCCCTCTACATCCCCACCGTTCGGCTCTATCGCGCTCCGGTCTGGACCGCGTTCTGTCTGCCTCTCATCGGATTGTTCTACCTAGTGGCCACGGTGGAATCAGCCGTGCGCTACTGGACCGGGCGTGGGGGACGGTGGAAGGGTCGAATTCAGGACGCGGCCTGATCCGTCTCACCAAGGGCTAACCAGCCAATCATCCCTTTGAGCGCCTCGTAAGCCTGGAGTCGCGCCGCGTCGCTGCCGTCGCGCTCCGCACGCGCCACATGTTCTTCCATCTGCCGCAACACGATGGGCTGCATTGCGAGGAGAGCATCCGCACCCGATGCCGCATATTTCACCAGCACATACCGGACCAGGCACTCCGCTGGAATGCCAGTTTGAAGACTCAGATTGTGCAGGGTAGGCAAGGGGTCGGCGGAGGTATAAGCTGCTACCTCCGCCTTGAAATTGGCATGGGGATCATCTGCCTGCCATAAGTCTCGATAAGGGCGTAGTTCCACAGTGCCCTCAGGTTAGCAGCTTATTTTTTCTCTTCCGGGCAAAACCGATATCCCACTTTGTGCACGGTCAGAAAATGACGGGGCGCTTCGGGATCCTTCTCCAGTTTGTGGCGCAACCGCATGACATGGGCGTCCACGGTCCGTGTGTTGGGCGACCCGAGGTAACTCCAGACGGAATCGAGGATTGCATCCCGCGTCAACGGCTTTTCGGGGTTTTGCAGGAAAAGAGTGAGCAGTTCAAACTCCGCCACTGTCAGAGCGATGGTCTTGCCCCCTCGCGTGACGGTCGCCTTGTCCAGATTCACGGTCACATCGGCAAACGAGATCCGATAGTCGTCATCAGCGGCGTTTTCAGCATCGCTCGTAGCGGCAAAGTCTAAATTATTATGAGGCGCAGTCGCGGTTTTCATGCGGGCAAAAGGTCCATCCTTTAGTTCAGACGGGATATCTGGCTGATCTATTCCCCGTGCGCCTGGTTTTTACAGAGTTTTTACATCACGGACTTTCTGATACGATGCTCCTCATGAACCGTCGCAACTTTGTTCAGTCCACCGCCCTTGCCGGGGCTGCCGCGCTTGCCGCCAACCGGCCCATTCTGGCCGCGCCAGCCGCTGGCCGTCTCAATCAGTCCGTTTGTTTCTGGACCTATTCGAAATGGTTCACGCTCGATGCTTTGTGTGTGGAAGCTAAACGTATCGGACTGAAAGGAATCGACCTGGTGACGCCCGCCCAGTACGCCACGGTACAGAAGTACGGCCTCACTCCGGCTATGACGGCCTCGACCACGCCCAACGACATCGGGGTAGGGCTGAACCGGCTGGAGAACCATGATCGGGTGCTTGCTTCGATCAAAAATGACATTAATGCGGCCGCCGACGCCAAAGTACCCAATGTCATCACGTTTTCGGGAGTTCGCAAGGGTCAGCCCGATGCCGAAGGATTGGAGAACTGCGTCACCGGCCTCAATAAGATTAAGGCTTTAGCGGAAGAAAAAGGCGTGACCGTGTGCCTGGAACTGCTCAACAGCAAGGTGGATCACAAGGACTATCAGGCGGACCACTCGGCATGGGGATTCGAGCTTGTCAAGCGCGTAGCATCACCCCGCGTGAAGTTACTGTTTGACATCTATCACATGCAGAT
>CAIKAS010000339.1 GCA_903825445.1 uncultured Acidobacteriia bacterium | reverse complement strand
GGAGTACCCGGCCGTCCGCGCCATCTACGAACTCTACGACAAAGCTTCTGAAGTTGAAATGTTCTACCAGGACGCCCCGCACAACTACAACAAGCCTAATCGAGAAGCCACCTACGCCTTTTTTGGCAAGCACGTACTCGGCCTTACCGACGAACCCACGTTCAAAGAGAAGGCCATCCAGATGCCAAAACTGCAGGAAATGATGGTGCTGCACAACCGTACCCTGCCGGCCAACGCCATTACGTTTCCCCAGTTGTTTGAAGAATGGAAGAACCTGGCGAAAGCTCAGACGTCAGACCTGAAGGCACGTCTGACAGCCGCTCTGGCCGCCGAATGGCCCGCGCAAGTGATCACTGAAGGAACTGGCGAGCGCATCGTATTGGGCCGTCCGGGCAAGGGCGATCGCATCCCCGCCATCTGGATCAAAGGCACGAATCCCCCGGTACTTGTAGTTCATCCCGATGGCGCGGAAGCTGCGCGTAAAGATCTGGCCGTCGCTCGCCTCATCCAGGCTGGCCGCGCAGTACTGCTGATCGACGCCTTCCAAACCGGCTCGGCAATCGCCCCGCGCAACCGCGACGCCAAAATGTTCCTGACCTTCAATAAGAGTGATGACGCCAACCGCACGCAGGATATCCTCACCGCGCTCGCCTGGCTCAAACAACCAAAATCTCAGTTGATCGGCCTGGGCAAAGCAGCCATCTGGTGCGAGTTCGCGGCAGCCGTCGCCCCGGTGCCAGTGGATCTCCAGGCTGATCTGTCCAGCTTCCACGGCACTGACGACGAGTTCGCAAAAAACTTCTTCGTCCCTGGTATTCAACGCGCCGGTGGCCTCAACGCCGCGCGCACGCTGCTGAAATAGCTCGCGAAATTAATGCTGCCTTAGTTCGTCTAACGCGGTCGCGAGTGTCGACGCCAAACTTGTCGGATCCGCTCCCGCCAGGCGGAATTCGTTGTCCCTTCCCCGTCCATGCAACACGAGCGCGTAGGCTCCCGGTCCGCCGCAGTAATCGACGTTCAGTTCGTGATACTTATTCCATGCCCAGCTGTAAAGCGGCCAAAACTCCCGCGCCCCCATACAGCCGTTTCCATTCCCGGGAATACCTCGGCGCGCGACGGCATCGTTGATTTCCACCATCGCCGCACGAGTCCGTTCCGTGGCTTCCTCATCCAGAAAGATCTGATCGTGGGCCCCTCCTGCCGCAAGATCCACTCTTACACCGCGCATTTTTTGGGCTGGTTGTGAGCTGTCTTCCAGTACGATAGCTGTCACAACAGCCGTCGTGCCATAGCGAGTAATCTCTTTCGACCAAACCGCGTGCACCCCGGTCCCGCCAGCGAACGCCTCCATAGGCGACGGTTCCCGTCCAACCGAGTCGCCCGATTGCGACCACGCTACAGCGCAACACGCGCAACAAATGAGTGCAACGACCTGGACCCTCATGGACGAAACACTAGCACCACAAGCGGCTAAAAACAATCCCCCGTCGCCTCTGGCAGACCTACTGAATCTCTGACCCCGCCACTGGTTTCAAAATCATATTGCTGATGTTGGCGACTATGTCCGGATCGGACAACCCCGGCATCACCTTCAGCTTTTGCCAATCGGGATCCACCCCAAACGCAGACCAGGCCTTCTCGCGTCCGGCCATATTCTCGTAGGCCAACATATAAGTCAGCCGCGGCAATTTGCCACCCACCAGCGCTTCACCAAAAAACACCGGCTGCATCCCATTCTTGCGGAAGATCGCGACTTCGCCATCGCCGAACATTTTGATCTTGCGTTGCAGCGTCGTCTCGTTGTCCGATTCATAGGTCCGCAGTTCAAAAACCCGCGCAGCGCGCCCTGCAGCAGGCGGCCCCACTTCAATCGCAGGCACCGAATCGAAGCAGCGCAGCAGCGTGCTTTCCATCCGGATATAAGCCAGCGCGGGATTCGCATTGAACTCCGTCAGCCCCTTCTGATACACCGCATCTGCCGCCAGTTTATCCATCGACACCTGCATATCGCCCAGTGATGTATGTCCCGAAAGCACCAGCAGGAACGGCGATTCCGGCGCAATCACCGCACTAAACACGCCCACCGGGCCCATCCCCGCTCTGTGCGCGGCAGGTGCATAGACGTTCGACAAGAAGCTCGTCGTCCGCTGCACCTGATTCGTCAAACTGTTGCGCATGTAGTAAAAGCGCAGTTCAAAGAAGGCCCGTTTTGGATTATCTTCCGCAGCGGCGGAAAACCCGGCAGCACCGCTGATCGTAGTAGCAAGCATATTTCTGCGTGTCATCGTTTGGGTTTCATCATAACCCGCGACTCCATATAATGATCCTCAATGGCCTCGCCCTTCAGTCGCCGCTCCGCGCTCGTTCTGTTCGCCTCCGCCCCGGCAGCAATGGCGCAAACCAGATCCGTCATCCCCTTCCCTGCCGCGACGGTCCGCACCGTCCCCGAAGATGCCATGCGCCGCGTCTACGATGAAACCAAAACTCCCTTCAAATACGGCATCATCCTGCGCCCCGAAGAAGACAAGATGCTCGATTGCCCCGCCGTCTTCCGCCACGGCAAGAAATGGTTCATGACCTACCTCACCATGAATAAGGTAGGCTATGAAACCCACCTCGCCGAAAGCGACAACCTGCTCGCCTGGCGTCCCCTCGGTAAGATCCTTTCCTTCCGCGACTCAGGCTGGGACCGCTGGCAGGCTGATGGCTCCATCGCCCTCGTCGACACCAAATGGGGCGGCACCAGCGAGCCCATGCGCTACAACGGCAAGTACTGGTTGTCGTACCTGGGCGGTGCGCTACAGGGCTATGAGACCGATCCGCTTTCACTAGGCATCGCATGGACCGAACATCCCAACCAAGCCTCGGAGTGGACCCGCCTTCCCGAAAACCCAATCCTCTCCGCCCAACAGCCCGACGTCCGCGAATTCGAAATGCTCACGCTCTACCGAAGCAACGTCATTTTCGACCGCGCAAAGTCACTCGGCTTTCCCTTCGTCATGTATTACAACGGCAAGCACAAGAACGGCTACGAGCGGATCGGCATGGCAGTTTCGAACGACATGACGCACTGGCAGCGGTATGGCGACGTCCCTGTCCTCGCCAATGGAGAGGACAAAACACGAGGCATCTCCGGCGATCCGCAAATCGTCCGCATGGGTGACCTCTGGGTCATGTTCTACTTCGGCGCCGGCTGGAAACCGAAAGCCTTCGACACCTTCGCCGCCTCCTACGACCTGGTCCACTGGACAAAGTGGGGAGGGCCAAATCTGATCGAGCCATCGGAACCCTGGGATGAAACCTACGCCCACAAACCCTGGCTCATCAAGCACGAGGGCGTCGTGTATCACTTCTACTGCGCCGTAGGCAAAGAAGGAAGAGCAATCGCAGTAGCAACCTCAAAGAATCTCTACGGGATCTCTGCGCACTCTGCGTGAAACCCTGGCCACCACTCACTCCACCCCAAAGCAATATAAATTCCCGTCGTAGGTCCCGATATAAACCCGCCCATTTGCCACCGACAACCCGCTCCAGTGATTCCAGCTCGCAATCTGATTCCGGCTGGACCACAGCGTTTTCCCCGTCCGCGCATCCAGCGCATACAAAATCGCGTGCGTCGAGCCCGCAATCCGCCGCTCCGGCGTATCCGCCAATCCCACATCCGGATAAGACTGCGCCGTATCCTCCCCGTTCCCGTACGCAAACACAATCCCATTCGCAATTACCGGCGGTTCCGCTCGATTCATGTTCTGCGACATCCACGCCGGAGTCAGCGTCAGCTTGCCGCTTTTCTCTTCCACCCGCATTGCCACAATCGCGCCGTCATTCACCTCCCCGTACTCCACCGGCGCACGAAATATCGAATGCGGCGGACCCCATATCGGCGTCAGGACCCAACGCGTCCCGTCCGCATCCTCCCAGGTCGCCATCGACCCCCAAACTCCCGCCGACGCCGAGTTGTAATCCTCATTGCAAATCTGTGGCGAACGGTAAAGCGGCGTCCGATGATCGTCCCCGCCGATCGACTTCGTATCCATCAGATAGATCCGGCATTCCTTACCGGAATCAACCATCAGTTCCCTGCCCTTGTAATTGAAAATCGCGGGCGTGACCTGCATATCGAGATCGCGCTTCACCAGCCACTCCGCATTCGAAGGCCCGTAGAAATCCGCCAACTCCAGCGCCTTTGTTTGCGGGTCCTGCTTCACGCCAATAATGCCGCTGCCGTAAATCCCGTTCGCCGGATCCCACTGTCCGTCGCCCGTACCGGTAAACATCGTGCCATCCGCGCTTATCGCCGGCCCCGTCCGCCCCCACATGCCGCCACCCGCCGGACCCCACGTACCCACCTTATTCGTCGTCAGATCGTACGCATACACCACATTTGGACTCCCGCCGCAACTCTGCGCCGTATGCGTATAAATCACGTTATGGAACAGATTCAGCGCATATGGCTTCCCGTTCGGCGGCATCCATTTCGCCGGTGGCACGATGTCTTCCCCATCAGCCGCGTTCAACTGATGCAACATGCCATCCCATGAAGCGGCGTAGACAACATATTTTCCCGGAGTGCCCGACGGACCAATCACCGGAGTCGCCGTCTGCCCACCCGGACAAAGAATGCCCGGCCCACCCCTGCCATTTGTCGGAGGCGTGTAGCCGCTCTCAAAATGTTTCTTCCAAATGACCTCGCCCTTCACCACGTCAATGGCGTAGATGTTATCCGACGCACCCGCCTCAATCGCCACTTCCCGAACGCCATCTGGAGTATTCAGCTTCCCGATAATCAGCGGCGGAAACAAAGACGTCATCACGCGAGGCTGGTTGTCCAGCTTCAGCTTCCAAAGCAGCCTCAGGCCCGAAACATTGGCGGTAGTCAGAACCTTCTCGTCCTGTTGCCACGCTGTGCGCTGAGGATTGCCGCCATCGGTCAGCCAGTCAGCGCCCCGCGCCAGCGTGCACCATCCTGCCACCGCCAAAACAAGAAATCTGCGCGAGTAAGTCATCAATGTTCTATCGGAAAGCCAAAAGCGTAAAGCGTCCCGTCATAAGTGCTCAGGAAAATCTGGCTGTCACCGCTCGACAATCCGCCACTATGGACAAACGAAGTGATCGTATTTCCGCTGTTCCAGAGTTCCCTGCCACTAGCGCCATCCAGCGCGTAGAGCACCGCGGGCGTGCTGCGCTGGTCGCCGCTCGCTAACGCAAACACAACTCCGTTCACGATGACCGGCGTCACCGGCGCTGTCATCTCGCGCGATACCCAACCCGGTTGCAGCGTTGGACTATTCTTCTCGTCCACCACAACTTTCCACGCCGAAATCGTGCTGCCTGTGGGCGCAAGAATCCAGCGCTGGCCCGAAGTATCCTGCCAACTCGCCAGTGCGCCCGGAGTAAATGGCGCCTTGCCCACCAACGCGGCGTGGCCAACCTCGGCCATGCTGCCGCTGTCCACAAAATGCACGCCGCCGTCGCGCGTTGCAGCCGCCACAAGGATCTTATCGTCGAACCGAAAAACGATGGGCGATGTGGCGAATTTATCTTTACCAAACTGGAATCCGTTCTTCGGGCGCAGACTCTTCGAGTCCAGCGCCGTCATCGCGATACCCGATGTTACGTAGAGAGTTCCATCCGGCCCGAAAGCCGGCCCCGAACTCCCCCATTCGGCACCGGAATTGGTAGTCCAGTTGTGTACCTGCTTCGACGCCAGATCCAGCGCCCAAAGCCCGTTCACCGCGCCTCTGCAACCTTCCTTCGTCTCGGCATACGCCACGTTATCGACGACAATTAATCCATTCACATTGGAGTTCGGCGGAACAAACTTCACCGGCGGTTCCACATCGGCGCCATTCGACACGTACATCATTTGCAGCATCCCGTCGCTCGATACCGCGTACACCGCATTCGGCGGCGCAACGACGGGACGAGCAGGCGTTGCCGGAACAGCGGCCGGAATCATGGGCGGCGGAGGAGCAACATTCACCAAATTGACCGCCCCCTGCAATGCCTCCCCCACAGCTCCCTTAGCCGATGCCGCGCGCGTCACGCCGCCCCGCCCAGCCGGAGCCGCCTGAATCGCCACACTGCTCGGCCGCGCCACTCCCGACGTCATTCCTCCCGGACAAGCCAGGGTTCCGGCGCCCTGGCTTTTGAGCCCTGACGAGAGATGTTCCCGCCACTCCACCACACCGAGATCGATATCGATACTGAAGATATTCTCCGAACTCCCACTCAGGTACCCGAGCGACTTGTGCCCCCGATACCCCGTATAAGGGTCCAGCACAATCAACGGCGTCAGCGAATTCAAAAACGCCGGACTATTCTCCAGCTTGAGCTTCCACGTCAAACTAAAGCTCTGCTTGCCGAAAGCTTCCACGGATATCTTCGGGTCGCTTCTCACCCAAAACGACCGCTGCGCATCGTAGCCCGTCGTCGTCCAGTTCACGTTGCCGCGCCCCTGCGCGAATGCACACCCACACGTAACAACGCCAACGCAAATCAACCGCCGCAGCATGCACCCGATCATATCAACGCAGGCGCTGGTCCTCGCAACGCGATATTATGGACGCCGCGTATGCAAATCCGTAGCGCCATCTCCGCCACCGCCGCCAGCGCCGCCTTCATGGCGGCGGTCGTCATCCTCTGCACCATCCGCCCTGCCGCCTCCCAGCCGCCGCCCGCCCCGCAAGCCGCATCCGGCGCGCGCGGAGGCCCCGTGCGCCGTCAGCCCGACCCCATCAACTACGCCGAACACGATGGCTGGATCTCCCTCTTTGACGGCAAAACCCTCAACGGCTGGTCCGGCGACCAGTTCTGGCGCGTGGAAGACGGGGCCATCGTCATCGAACCCAGCTGCGAGCATCCAACCGGCACTGTTTACCTGATCTGGCAGGGCGGCATGGTGAGCAATTTCGAAATGAAATTTGAAATGAAGGGCACCGGCGCCATCAACGGCGGCATGCAGTATCGCAGCTGGATCCTGCCCCCGCCATCCGCCACCGCCGCGCCTCGCCCACAGACCAATACGACTCCCTGCCCCGGCGGCGCGCCCCGTGGAATTCCGCCAAGCGCCGCCAGCGAAGCCCAGTGGAACATGGGTGGTCCGCAGTACGATTTCGACGCCGGCAACACCGTCCCCGGCCAATTCTACGAGCAGGCCACCGGACGCGCCCGCATCGCCTGGCGAGGTCAGGTAGTGCGCACCGAAACCGGCAAAAATCCGCGTCTCGTCGCGACTCTCGGCGACGCCCCCACCATAGATTCCTGGTTCAAGCCGAACGACTGGAACGAAGCTCACATTATCGCGCTGGGCAATAATATGACACACATCCTGAATGGCCACGTAATGTCGGAATTATTCGACGAAGACGTCACCAAATTCCACGGTAGCGGATTGCTTGGAATTGAAGTCGAATCCACCGGCAAACTCTTTGTTCGCAACATCTGGCTGCGGCGCCTGTAAGCTTGTTGTCGGCGTCCCTTCACGCCTCCCCTCCATCCCCTACACTGGAATTACCGTGATTTGCTACATTGATGCGTTCTCCGGCCTCGCCGGAGACATGTTAGTTGCTGCGCTTGCCGACGCCGGGGCCGACCGTGATGCCATCACCCGCGCCCTCCAGTCCCTTGCCACCGAAGGCGCTTTTACATGGGAACCGGTCAAACGCCGGGGCATGGCCGCTGCCAAATTCCGCGTCACCGTCACGGAAACGCCGAAGCACCGCCACCTTAGCGGCATTCTCAAAATGATCGCCGCTGCCAACCTGCCAGAGTCCGTGAAAGCAGCCAGCGGCCGGGTCTTCCAGGCGCTCGGCGAGGCCGAAGCTCACGCCCACGGCGTCCCCATCGAAAAGGTCCATTTCCATGAAGTCGGCGCTGTCGATTCCATCTGCGATATTGTCGGCATCTGCATGGCGCTGCACCTGCTCAACGTCGACAAAATCTACTGTTCGGCCATCAACGTGGGCAGCGGCACCGTCAACACCGAACACGGCGTTTTGCCCGTTCCCGCGCCCGCCACTGCCCGTCTGCTCGAAGGAAAGCCGATCTACGCTCGCGGCCCTGCGCTCGAACTGACCACACCCACGGGAGCCGCTATCGTCGCCGCGCTGGCCGATGGCTTTGGCGCCATGCCCGCCATGAGTATCCAGTCGATTGGTTACGGTGCCGGCGATCACGATTTCAAAGAGCATGCCAACATCGTCCGCGTGATGATCGGCGAGGCCAACAGCGCGCCGGAGACCACCACCGTCTCGGTGATTGAAGCGAATATAGACGATGCCTCGCCGCAGATCATCGCCTGGGCAACGGAGAAGCTGTTGGAAGCAGGAGCGCTCGACGTCCTGGTAGTCCCCGCGCAGATGAAGAAGAATCGCCCCGGCGTCATTTTGCAGGTGATCGCCGCGCCGGAACAGCGCGAAGAACTGATCGCCCTGATTCTCCGCGAAACCACCACGCTTGGAGTCCGCTTCCACGCCGCTGAACGCCGCGTGCAATTCCGCGGGTGGGTGGAAGTGACCACTCCGCACGGCATGGTCAGGATGAAGACATCCCCCAGCGGCGCGGCGCCCGAATACGAAGACGCCCGAGCTATCGCCGCCGCAACCGGTCTGCCGCTAAAGCAGATCCTCGCTGAAGCCACACACGAATACCTGAAAACCCGATGAAATATTACCTCACGACGCCGATCTATTACGTCAACGCCGCGCCGCACATTGGCCACGCGTACACGACCCTTGCCGCCGACACCATCAAGCGCCTGAAGACCATGCAGGGCTTCAACGTCGTGCTGACCACAGGCACCGACGAACACGGCCAAAAAGTCGAACGTTCCGCCACCGCCATGGGCAAGTCGCCCGAAGAATTCGCGACCATCATCTCGAACGAATTCCGCACGGAGTGGGACAAGCTCGGCATCCAGTACGACCATTTCATCCGCACGACCGATCCGAAGCATCACGAGACCGTGCGCTGGCTGTTCAAGCGCTGCGTGGATGCCGGATACATCTACAAGGGAAGCTACACCGGCCAGTATTGCGTCTCCGATGAAGCCTACGTCAATGACGCAAGGCCAGGCGATAACTGCCCCACTTGCGGTCGGCCTACCGAGACCATCACTGAAGAGAATTATTTCTTCAGGCTCTCGTCGTTCGCAGAAAAATTACTGAAGCACTACGAAGACAATCCCGATTTCATTCAGCCCGAATCGCGCCGCAATGAAGTGGTGAGCTTCGTGCGCGGCGGCTTGCAGGACCTCTCGATCAGCCGGACCACGATCAAATGGGGCATCCCGCTGGAAGGCGAGCACGTCGCCTACGTCTGGTTCGATGCGCTCATCAACTACATCAGCGCGGTCGGTGGTCCGAAGATTCTTGAAGGCGACATCTGGCCCGCTGATCTGCACCTGGTCGGGAAGGAAATTCTCCGTTTCCACGGCGTCTTCTGGCCCGCATTCCTGATGGCAGCCGATCTGCCGTTGCCGAAGCGCATCTTCGCGCACGGCTGGTTGCTGTTTGAAAACGACAAGATGAGCAAGTCGCGGGGCAATATCGTCCGCGCGGAGCCTATCCGCGAGGTGATGGGGACGGAAGCCCTCCGCTACTTTCTGTTCCGCGAGATCGTATTCGGTCAGGATGGCGGCTTCAGTTACGACGCGCTCGTCAATCGCTACAACGCCGAACTCGCGAATGGACTCGGCAATCTTGGCAGCCGCACGCTGACCATGATCCGGCAGTATCGCGACGGGATTATCCCGACGCACTCCGGCAAGACCAACGACCTCGCCGATGCCGCCGCGAAGGCCATCGAACAGACTACCCGTGCCTTCGAAGCGCTCGAATTCTCACGTGGCCTCGAAGCAATCTGGGTGATGCTCTCTGCCGCCGACAAATTCATCGTCGAGCAAGCACCGTGGAAACTTGCCAAAGCCGGCGAAGCCGCCCGGCAGCAACTCGACGATGCGCTCTACGCTTCCGCCGAACTGCTTCGCATCGCAGTGGCTCTGTTGCATCCGATACTGCCCGAATCGACGACCCAGATTTGGGCGCAACTCGGGATGACCACACCGCTGGCCACTTTCGACATCCGCAATCTCGCGTGGGGCCAACTGGCCGCGGGCCAGCCCATCGGCATGGT
>CAIKAS010000338.1 GCA_903825445.1 uncultured Acidobacteriia bacterium | reverse complement strand
TGATGTTTTCCAAGTTTTTCTATCTGGCGAGTCTTGGCAGCTATTACACGTTCTATTTGATTGATAAGTTTCACGTCCCCGTGCGCAGCGCGCAGCTCTGCCTTTTCGTATTTCTGGTGTCTGTGGCGGCTGGTACCGTGATCGGCGGCCCGATTGGCGACCGCATTGGACGCAAGCTCGTGATCTGGTGCTCGATTCTGGGAGTGTTGCCGTTTTCCCTGATATTGCCGCATGCGACCCTGTTCTGGACGATCGTACTGACGGTGCCGATAGGCCTGACGCTGGCGTCGGCGTTTCCGGCAATTGTGGTTTACGCTCAAGAACTATTGCCGGGACGCGTGGGACTGGTGTCGGGATTGTTCTTCGGATTCGCTTTCGGCATGGGTGGAGTAGGCGCGGCGGTGCTGGGACAACTGGCCGACCATACGAATATCCGGTTTGTTTACCAGGTTTGCGCGTTTCTTCCCGCTATCGGTCTGCTGACGGCGCTCCTGCCGAATCTGGACCGGCGCAAGGTGCAGGCGTGAAGACCGCAACGCGGCAAACCCTCCCGATCCTGATGTGTTTACTGTTGGTGTTGTTTGGTTCATTGTGTCCGGCATATTGCATGACGCAGAGCGACACGCACTCGTGCTGCCACACAAAAACGTCGGGATCGCATGCGAAGCAGTGTGGACACACGGGCATGGCGCCCGCGCGTGGGCCGCTCCTGCTCTCGACAATGGCCGTTCAGTGCCTCAACACTGAGGAATACCGCGACCTGCCTCGTGCTGCCAGTTACGCCGATTATTGGCACGCCACCACAGCGTCCAGAACTCCGTTGAAGCAACACCAGATCCTGCGCCTCTGACTCACGGTAATTACCCCAAATTACCGCGGAGTTGTTCGCCTTCCATCGACTGACCGAGGAGTATTCAGATGCGTTTTGCATTAACCGTGCTGATTGCGGTGCCGCTGCTGTGCGCGCAGAGCGACATGGGCAATATGCCCGGAATGGCGGGAATGCCCGGGATGGCGGGTATGGCCGGCATGGATAATATGCCGGGCATGCAGAAAGACGATGCGCCAATGGCGGCTTCGGGCACGAGCTTCAACCCGGCTTCATCGCCCATGGAGATGGCACACTTCAGCGCTGGAGGATGGAACTTTGCAGCGCATGGCGTAGCATTCCTTGCGGATACGCTGCAATCTGGTCCGCGCGGCGGCGATAAGTTCTTTTCCGCGAACTGGTTAATGGGGGAAGGCTCCCACCCGCTCGGTGGCGGGACGTTCACCGTGCGTTCGATGCTCAGTCTTGACCCGGCTACGATTACCAGCGGGCGTTACCCGGAACTCTTCCAGACCGGCGAAACTTATCACGGGCGGCCAATCATAGATGGCCAGCATCCACACAACCTGTTCATGGAACTGGCGGTAGAGTACACGCACGCGGTAGGCAGCGGCACCAGATTTACGCTGTATGCCGCGCCTGTGGGCGATCCGGCGCTGGGGCCGGTTGCGTTTCCACATCGAGTGTCCGCCGCCGAACTGCCACAAGCAACGCTGGCTCACCATTTGCAGGATTCCACCCACATATCCTACGCAGTACTGACAGCGGGAATCACGCATGGCGTTTTCGGGCTGGAAGCCAGTGGTTTCCACGGGGGAGAACCGGGCGAGAATCGCTGGAATATCGGTCACGGCGCTATCGACTCTTATTCCGCGCGATTCACCGTCTCGCCGAGCGCAAACTGGACGGGGCAGTTCTCGGCCGGCAGGTTAGCTCATCCCGAGGCCCTCGAAGCCGGCGACCAGATCCGAACGACTGCCTCCGCTACCTACAATCGGCCATTTAGTTCCGGCAATTGGGCCACCAGTCTCATCTGGGGGCTGGTTCACAAAACCGACGGCGGTGCGAATCTGAACGGGTATGGCCTGGAATCCGTCGCTCGTTTCAGGACGAGCAACTATCTGACGGGCAGGGTCGAGTTAGTTGATAAGAGCGAGTTGTTCTTGCCCGGGGACGCCTTGTACGGGCGTTCATTC
>CAIKAS010000337.1 GCA_903825445.1 uncultured Acidobacteriia bacterium | reverse complement strand
GAGAAAGCGGCCCTGGCCGCAGGAGCCAGCCGCGCCGACGCCATCGACGCTGTGCGCGACTTCTTCTACCGCGGCGAGATCGCACGCCGCATTTCCGATTTCTGCGAGAAGAACGGCGCACTGCTGCGCTACGACGACATGGCCGCGTTCCGCGTGGCGCCGGAAGAGGCCGTTTCCACTACGTACCACGGCTACACGGTCTACAAGCCCGGCTTCTGGAGCCAGGGGCCGGCCATGGTCGAGGCGCTCAATATTCTTAGCGGGTTCGATCTCGGCGCGCTGGGCTGGAACTCGCCGCGCTATGTCCACACGCTGGTGGAAGCTCTCAAGCTGGCTTATGCCGACCGCGACACCTATTACGGCGATCCGAAGTTCGTGCGCATTCCGGAGCGCCTGCTCTCCATGGACTACGCCGCCGAGCGCCGGAAGCAAATCGGCGAACAGGCGTCGCTCGATTTTCGGCCGGGAGACGTGGAGCCCAATCCGCCGCTGCACCCGTTCTATTCGAATATCGACCGCCGCCCCATTGACGACGCCCTGCGTGCCAAAGACACCACCTGCGTGGATGCCATCGACAAAGACGGCGTAGCGTTCTCGGCCACGCCTTCGGGCGGCTGGATGCCCGCTTACATAGCGGGCGATACCGGCATCGCGCTCAGCCAGAGGGCGCAGAGCTTTCTCCTGGTCCCCGGACATCCCAACGAACTGGCGCCGGGGAAGCGCCCGCGCGTGACCCTCAGCCCCACGCTGGCCGTCAACGCCGACGGCAATCTCATCGCGCTCTCCACGCCAGGCGGCGATAACCAGGAGCAATCGCTCATCCAGATTTTCTTCAATGCGGCTCTGTTCGGCATGAATGCCGAGCAGGCGATTGAATCGCCGCGCTTTCAGACGCGCCATCTGGTTTCAAGCTTCGACAATCACGCGATGAATCCAGGCGATTTGTTGCTCGATGACCGCATCCCCCCGCAGGTAATGCAGGAGCTGATTTCGCGGGGCCATAAAGTGGATACCCGCCCTCGCACCAACAGCGGTGCTGCACCCGTCCTGATCAAAGTGACTCCCGCTGGCGTCTTCGAAGCCGGCGCCGACCCCTGGTTCAACCGCCAAATGCAGGCCTGGTAAGACTTATTTGAATGGGTTTCCTTTGCGTCTTTGCGAGACCTTTGCGCGCTTTGCCTGAAATGCCTTTGACCCACCTCCGGAGCGATCGTTGAATACCCTGTTTGACCTCACTGGGCATGGAAACTTCGATCGTGACGGTCTGCGGGATCGCCTCGCCACGCTCGCCGCTCGCGGTGTTTATATTGGCGGCAGTTCCTGGAAATACGAAGGCTGGCTCGATCAGATCTATTCGCGTCAGCTCTACGAGGTTCGCGGTCGCTTTTCGAAAAAACGGTTTGAAGATACCTGCCTGAGCGAATACGCCACTGTTTTCCCGGCCGTCTGCGGCGATTTCGCTTTCTATCAGTTCCCATCGGACGCTCTCTGGAGCAAGCTCTTCCGCCAAACACCCGGATCGTTTCGCTGGGGACTGAAAGCGCCGGAGCAGATTACGACACCTCAGTGGCCGGTCCATCCGCGTTACGGTGCCACCGCCGGATTGGAAAACCACACGTTCCTCGATGCAGGGTTATTCTCCTCGGCCTTCCTCGGCCCGCTGGAGGTGTATCGTGCGCAGGTGGGGGTTTTGATTTTCGAGTTCAACGCACTGCGTGCGAAAGGCGATGCCGCGGAATTTATCGCTAAACTGGATCCGTTTCTCGGCGCCTTACCGACGGGTTGGCGTTACGCGGTGGAAGTCAGGAACGCCGATTTGCTCGGCCCGCGCTACTTCGATTGCCTGCGGGCGCACAACGTACCGCATGTGTATAACGCATGGGCGCGCATGCCGGAAATCCGCGACCAGATTGCGATGCGCGGATCACGCACGTCGGATCTGATTGTGGCGCGCGCGCTGTTACGCCAGGGTCGGCCTTATGAAGAGGCAGTGAAGAAATTCGCTCCGTACCAGACTGTTCAGGAAGTGAATGAGCCAGTGCGGCAAGGCTTGCGGGAACTGGTGGATATGGCGGTGGTGGACGGGACGCCCGCGTTCATCTTCGTGAACAATCGTTTGGAGGGCAATTCGCCAGGGACGATAGTGGCGATCACGGGGTGATTAGTCCGCGCTCAATTCCCGCGCCAAACTCGCCGAAGGATGTCCACCAATGACAAAAGCCCGGGCAGAAAGTCACAACAACCCCGCCCGGGCTTTAAACGCAAATTCGAAAGCTCTCTACGATCGAAATCGCTTCAACACACCGAGACTCATCAATGCCCCGCCTGCCAGCAAGAACGCCGCTGGCTCCGGTGTATGCACCATCGCAAACTGGGAGAGATCGAACGTCTCTGCATTGCCCGGTTCACCATCGGCCGAGATACTCATGCTGTTGAAAGTGCCACTCGTCGCCACGATGCCAAAGAAAGTTCCATCTGGAACCACTAGCCCACCGCCGCATCCGTTGACCACATCGCCGCAGATATTCATAACTTGCGTCGTTTGATCCACTTCAAGCGTCAGACCCTGACCCCAACCGCCGGGTGAAAAATCCCAGAAGCCTCCGAATGCAAAATATGGAATGGACGGATCGCCGTCTCCGTCGAAAAATGTGGTCACTTCGCCCCCGGCCAACGTAACCTGGTCATTCCAGACGTTTGTTCCTGCGGGAAAGACACCCTGTGGCGCCCCGAACGAACCCGTTGTAGTGGTCACGGACAGTTCACCCAGACTCTGTCCGGCTCCGAACGCGTCTATGTCGTTCCCCGCGACAGCCGCTAGCCACGCCGTCTGATCGGTGTAGACGTCAAACGCAAGTGTACTGGCGAAGGCCGGGACAATCGCTAGTACTAGCGCGAGGGGCAATATACGTAGCTGTTTCATTATATTTGTCGCATCCTTATTAACATCAACCGCGAATCAATAGCGTCTTTGTCTAGAACTCTGGCACTAAGCGTCAGGGTTCAGACCTGCGCGAGGGTATTACACAAGTGAAGTTTATGGGAAATACCCCTATACAGTAACTGGGTAAATGACTAGGTAGGGTTTGGGGCGCACCACAGCCGGACTTGAAAACGACACGTCCCCGGACTGGAGGGCAATTCGTCAGGGACGATAGTGGCGATCACGGGGCGATTGGTATACTGGAAATTCCCGCCGGTTGTGGGCTCGTAGCTCAGTTGGTTAGAGCGCTTCCTTGACACGGAAGAGGTCG
>CAIKAS010000336.1 GCA_903825445.1 uncultured Acidobacteriia bacterium | reverse complement strand
GCTCATATGGCGAAAGAAAAATTTGACCGCAGCAAACCGCACGTAAACGTCGGCACGATCGGTCACATCGATCACGGCAAGACGACTTTGACGGCGGCAATCACGAAGGTGATGGCGAAGAATAATCCGAAGCTGGCGTTCCGGTCGTTCGATTCGATCGACAACGCGCCGGAAGAAAAGGCGCGCGGCATCACGATCGCAGCCTCGCACGTGGAATACGAAACCAAGGCGCGCCACTATGCCCACGTGGATTGCCCCGGCCACGCCGATTACATCAAGAACATGATCACGGGCGCCGCCCAGATGGACGGAGCGATTCTGGTAGTCGCCGCCACCGACGGTCCCATGCCCCAGACCCGCGAGCACATTCTGCTGGCCCGTCAGGTAGGCGTGCCGTACATCGTTGTCGCCATGAACAAGGTCGACATGGTGGACGATGCCGAACTGCTGGATCTGGTGGAACTGGAAGTTCGCGAACTGCTGAAGAGCTATCAGTTCCCGGGCGACGATCTGCCGGTGGTGCGTGTTTCCGCTTTGGGCGCGCTCAACGGTGAAGCGCAGTGGGAAAAGACGGTGGAAGACCTGATGGACGCTGTCGACAGCTACATCCCGGTTCCCGAGCGTGTGACCGACAAGCCGTTCCTGATGCCGATTGAAGACATCTTCTCGATTCAGGGCCGCGGCACGGTGGTGACCGGCCGCATCGAGCAGGGTATCTGCAAGGTTGGCGAAGAAATGGAAATCGTCGGTTTCCGTGACACCCGCAAGACGGTGGTGACGGGCGTCGAAATGTTCAAGAAGCTTCTGGACGAAGGCCGGGCTGGCGACAACGTTGGCTTGCTGCTGCGCGGTGTGGATAAGGACGACGTGGAACGCGGTCAGGTGATTGCGAAGCCGGGTTCGATCAAGGGCCACAAGAAGTTCAAGGGCGAAGTTTACGTGCTTTCGAAAGAAGAAGGCGGACGCCACACCCCGTTCTTTAAGGGTTACCGGCCGCAGTTCTACTTCCGCACGACAGACGTGACGGGCGTAGCCGAGTTGCCGGAAGGCACCGAAATGGTGATGCCGGGCGACAGTGTGAGCCTGGTGGTGGAACTGATCACCCCGGTCGCTATGGATAAGGGTCTGCGCTTCGCCATTCGCGAAGGTGGCAGAACGGTTGGCGCCGGTACTGTGGCGGAGATTCTGAGCTAAATAAAAAAGGGCGGCCTTCGGGCTGCCCCGCCCCTCTTAAGTTAGGGGTGAAGTTGCCCCGGGCCGAACAGCCCGGGTTGGATTAAAAGAGGTTTTGAAATGCCAAGAGAAATCATCACGTTCCAGTGCGGCGAGTGCAAGAACCGCAACTACACGACCACCAAGAACAAGAAAACGACCACGGAACGTCTGGAAATGAAGAAGTTCTGCCCGTACTGCCGCAAGCACCACCCGCACAAGGAAACCAAGTAGGGTAAAATAGGGGCAGTCGCTCACCCTGACGGTTAACGTCGGCAGCGAAATAACGTCGATCAGCGGTCCAGGGGCGTAGGCTAACGGTAAACCAGCGGTCTCCAAAACCGCCTTTGGGGGTTCGAATCCCTCCGCCCCTGCCATACATCCCTGATCATTACTGAAAAGCGAAAAACAGCGCAATCGCGCGTGAGGAAGTAGAGCTCAAAGCAATGGCTGACGAACTGGTAGTAAAGAAGGAAAGCTGGATCGAAAGCACACGCGAATATCTTATCGATATCCGCGCGGAGATGAAGCGTGTCACGTGGCCCAGCCGGGAAAAGGTGGAGTCCACCACTCTGGTCGTGATCGCGAGCGTTTTTGCCTTCGCGCTGTTCTTCAAAGTGGTCGATATGCTGCTCGGCGATAATGTGACGCGTCTCTACACGTACCTGGTGAAGTTATAATGCCCGAAACCGAATTCACGCCCGGCGAGGAAGTTCTGCCTGCTGTTGACGCGGCTCCGGAAAC
Organism: uncultured Acidobacteriia bacterium; assembly: GCA_903825445.1. Taxonomy (GTDB): domain Bacteria; phylum Acidobacteriota; class Terriglobia; order Bryobacterales; family Bryobacteraceae; genus BOG-234. The sequence goes on along the minus strand of CAIKAS010000336.1, from coordinate 666 downwards.
GGATTTGTCGCCAGTTGATGCTGCAACTGCGGAAGCCGAAGTTCCGGCTGCTGAAGCTGAGCTCCCGATTGAAACCAAGCAGTGGTACATCATCCACACGTATTCCGGTTTCGAACGTAAAGTGGCGGAATCGCTGCGCACGCGCGCCGAGGCTTTTGGGTTCGATACCTCAATCGGTCAGATTTTGATTCCGGAAGAAGAAGTTGTCGAACTGCGTAACGGCAAGAAGGTAACCAGCAAGCGATTGCTCTACCCCGGTTACGTGGTTGTGCAGATGGATATGAACGACGAGTTATGGCACCGCGTGAAAGATACTCCGCGTGTGACCGGATTCGTTGGCGGTGGCACGGCTCCTGTGCCGCTGAGCGCCGATGAGATCAATAAGATGTTGTATCGTCAGACGACGAGCGCCGAAAGGCCGCGTCCGAAGATGAACTTTGAGAAGAACGAGACCGTACGTATCATTGACGGGCCCTTCGCAAACTTCCAGGGTAAGGTGGACGAGATTAATCCGGAGCGCAATACCTTGCGCGTGCTGGTCACGATTTTCGGTCGTGCGACTCCGGTGGAGCTGGACTTCCTCCAGGTAGAGAAGTCCTCGTAAGCAGCTCCGTTACAACAGGAATATAGAGAGAATTTATGGCAAAAAAAGTTACTGGTCAGGTT
>CAIKAS010000335.1 GCA_903825445.1 uncultured Acidobacteriia bacterium | reverse complement strand
TGACTTCGAATGTTCTCTTGTCGGAGATCTTCGCCAAGGTCGCCCCGCTCGCATTCAACTCCAGAACCGTCTCCTCGATCCGACCACTCCACCCTCCGGGCTGTTCTGTCAGAGACAAAGTGCCGGGATCCAGGTTCAGACGTATATCCAGAGCTCTTGGCGTATTGGCATTGGCAATCACACGCGCGGTAATGCCCACGCCGCTGGAATCCTGTTGGTTCAGAAGACCGGATTCGAGGTCGGCCTTCTTCTCCAGCGCGGCAGCGAAAACCGGAGAATTACCGGCATAATACCCTTGTCGATAAAAAAGCTGTGTATCAGGGCGATCCACGCGTACGTTGAGTTCGTGGAATTTGCCGTCCTGTTCGTTCTCATGAAGATAGAAGCCCACTGTATAGGTCATCCGCGAAGACTCAATCCCCTCGGCAAACTCCGCATCAACATCGTTGCGGCCACAGAAAGACTGCCCGCCAGTGCGAAGAGCGATTTGTTCCGCGGCATTCTGCCCACCCGAGCAAGGGACCTGCGGTCCTCTGGGATCCACACTGTTCACCGCGACGTTTGCTTCGTTCAGGGCGGCAAGTGTCTTATCCCACGCGAACTGTCCCATATCCCTCATCATTTTCGGAGGAAACCCTGTTGTCACCAAAAATACGGTCTTGCGTCCGGGCACAAGCGCAAGGTGTTCAGCCAGCGCCTGCAATGACAGCCTGTCGTTCTCCGCGCCCTGACCCACGAAGTAATCCGTCTCACGTTTGGGAACCGCGTTGGGATCCCGACGCGGTGCGGTATTTGCGGAACTGGCCGTGGAAGCGCCACCCGCCGGAGAGGATGGCGCTTCGTTCCGAAGGCCTGGCGGAATGTATTTCTTCAGCGTGGTCAGAAGCAGATCATGATCCGCAGTATAGTCCTGGAGTAAAACAAGTCCCACGAATTTAACAACCACATACAAAGCGATACGCTCGTCGGGCGCCACCTTCGCCATGAGCCCGATGATTCCGTCGCGCGCGTAGTCGTAGTCACGGAGCGAAGTCTGATTGTTGATCGAGGCTTCATCTAAAACGATGACAGTCGCATGGCCCGGTTTGACTTGGGGCACCGGATTGCGATTCGAAAACACATTTGGCGGTAAGGACACCGACCGAGGCGCTGGTGGGGCTGTAGACGGACCTCGATTGACAGTGAAAATTTCAATGTCCCGGCGGTGCCCCTCATCAGTGACAGTGAAGTCGCTCTTCGTGAGATCGCCAATCGCCTTCCCTTTGGCGTCCGTCGCGGCTATGTCAATGAGGACGACGCGGGCTTCGGCACGCATCGTAATGGAGGGAGTTCCCGCGGAAGGAGGAGGATCGACCTGCGCCAGGCCGGACGAAAAGGACAACGCGACAAGTAAAAACGTCCATTTTAGAGATATGCATCTACTTTGCATTCGGATATGTTCCCTGGACAGACTATCACAATCTTCCCGCCAGCCCGCGGCCGCGGAGCGACTCGAGACACTATTCGACTCGGGCGACGCTTAGCCCCGTGTATTTGAAATATTCTTCAGCGTCGGCGCTTGAGTAATCGAGAAAGGCTTACAGCAGATCCTGCGGCCACCCACGCGCCGAAATGGTCCCCCTGCGTCATCGCATACGGTCTGCGGCCGAATTGTGCTGTCCGTCCAATCGTCAAGTCGGATATCCTCATTACGCTCTTTCGATATGTTCAAACGTCACCACATCGCGAGTTCGCCTCTGACCACTTAATTTTCTGTGGGCAACTGGTTGACATGATCGATCACAAGAACGGTTGCGGATTGCTTGTGCATTGCCAGCTTAAGCCCTAATTGCTTTTCGATCGCATCGAAGAGCGTCAGCGCCGATGGGTCTGCAGGCGCGTCCACTGCGCTTCCGGTGCCCTGGCTATCGTTTCCGGGCTGACCCATACCGCTCGTTAGTGTGGACGGACTGAAACTCAGCGTAAAATCCCACGCGCCCTCAAGCCCGGTCGCATCGACGACGGAACTACTAATATCGCTATCAGGAATATCGCCGGGAGAAATACGCGAAAGATTTCGGACAAACTGGGTCATTGTCATGTTCTGGAACGTAACGAGTCGGGATAGCGCTGGATTGGTAATCCGCGGATCCTTTCCGTCGGGACCTGGACCTTCATGAAAGCCGGTTCGATTCGAGGGATTGGCTTTTCTGAGTTTCGGTTTAACCGCGGTCAGCGTATAGATTGCTATGGAGCGCTCTTCCTGGTGAGTTGCCAGCCTGAATCGCTGTGCCAGCAGCGTCTGTAACATTCGCCTGATTGCATTAGGATCGATGGATGAGCCGAAATTGGTTCCGGGCAACGCGGACACAGCGGCGGAAGGAGCTTTCGCGACGATCGTAAATCGATTCGAGTCCAGGAACTTTGGGCCGCCTAAAATCCTGTCGAAAGGCACATTCCACGCAATCGCGATCAGCGTTTTCATCGTATAGTCGCGAAGGTCCACGCGGCCGGACGGCAGGAGTCCCGATCCCTTGCCAACCTGACTCGGGTTCGGGTCGCTTGGCTTTACATCTGCGGCCTCAAACTCGCTCGGCACTTCGGGCAGTAGCTTTGCTACGTCAGGTACATTCTCTGTGGGCCGCTGGTTCACTCTGTCGACGACTGTAACCGCTACCCGGGTTTTCCGTGGCTCCAGTCTCAGCCCCAGTTGCTCCAAAGCCTCGAACAAAGTGATTGAACTCTGCCCGGGACCCGAAGGGCCCCCGAATCGAAATCTGAAATCCCAGCTGTCAGTTAGCGCCGTTTCATCTAATATCGGACTCTTGCCAACATACGCCGCAGCGCCGGCCATCGAGTGTATCGCGCCGGCAAAGGCCGCCATTGTCATATTCGTGCACGCATACTCAAATAACGGATGTGAAGAAACGTTCGGTTCTGTCGCATCGTCCGTGGCCGGGCGCGACGTTACCGGCCTGCATCCGGTGTCACCCGATCCGGAGGCGTTTTTAAGTAAAGGCTTCTTTTCGGCCACAAGCCCATAAGCAGGCAGATCTCTATCTTCAGTGCGGGTGACCAAACCGAATCGAACCGAGAGCAGGGTCCGGAGCATCGTCCTTAAGGTTACCGGAGTTGAATCAGGGGCAGCCTTCGCGGAGATTTCGAATCGATCCGCCACAAGCCAATCCGGCCCCCCTACCACGTTGTCGGGGTCAGTTTCGTAAGCTATGCCGATCAGGTCTGCCATCGACGCATTTTGGATCTCAAACCGTCCGCTTCGATAGAATCCAATCCGCAGACTCAGGTCGGAGTTGCGCTCGGCGACGTGAACATCGGCCGCTTCGAAGCTTGTGGGGGCTTGGGCGAATTGGTTGCCTGCCGAACTGAAAACCAAAACCGCCACACTAATGTAGGGAAGCGCCTTCATAATACTCCGATCTGTTCGTTTCCATTAAACTAGCTATAGCTATGCGGCCGATGATACCGTGTACCATCGCCGCTCTCAAGCGCTGGCAAAAATGGGCCGGGACCCGATCAGTGAGCGCGCGGCAGAACTTACCGATTATGAGACAAAAGCTAGTACGCCAAGAGTGTTCTGCCTCTTAGTGCCTGCTTAACGACGCCCATAAGCGCACAACAGCGGTCCATCTAACCATGAATACGCCTTGATCTGCGTGCTGCAATTCACCAGAGCACCCACGATCGCTCGCGCAATCCATTCTCTGGCAGACCTGTGTCGAGGGTTCTGTCGTCCACCGTGCGGTCGAGCCACGGGCAAGACTTCAGCGGAAAGGCGTCTCATCCGCCACGCGCAACTCGAATATTAACCAAACCTCACATAGCGGGGATAGAGGCTACACCTTGGGTGGCCACCAATGGAGATCGATTTCGCGTGCTCCGTTTGTGCTCCGTTTGTGTTGCGAAGAGAGCACAGAGTGAAAACGCGGTATTCTCAATCGCCAGAACGAGGTGCAGGGAAACGCAACGTTCTTTGTTTCCAATTTACAGTCGTCTTCCCAAGCTGGACGTCGCGGGTTCGACCCCCGTCTCCCGCTCCATTTTCTCAATAACTTAGCGTCGCCGCAAAAATCCTTCACTCCAAATTACTCCATTAAGCTGACGTGCCCCCGATAAACTAAGCCATTCGTAATTTGGAAAGCTCCGAAAATCAAACGAGGAGCTTTTCAGATGAAGAAGACGAAGCACAGCGAAGAGAAGATCATCGGTGCGGTTAAGCAGCTGGAAGCTGGCCGAGCGGGGAAGGAACTGGCCCGAGAAATGGGCGTGACAGACCAGACACTTTACAACTGGAAGGCGAAGTTCGGGGGCATGGAAGTCAGCGATGCAAAGAAACTGAGGGCGCTGGAGGAAGAGAACCGGCGGCTGAAGGAGATGGTTGCCGATCTCAGTCTGGACAAGGCAGCGCTGACCACGGTAATAAGAAAAAACGGCTGGAGCTTGTGAGCGCCCGCCGACGTGGCTCTGGTGATGGCAGAGCATGCCATTGCCGAGCGTTATGCTTGCAAGCTCCTGGAAGTGGACCGCTCGACTTATCGTTATGAGCCACGGCCTGACAGGAGCGCAAGACTGCGCGAGGCCTTGTGGATAGTGGCAAGACAGCATTTGCGTTACGGCTACCGCCGTCTGTGGGCGCTGCTGGTGCGGCAGGGATGGGAGGTGGATGTGAAGCGCGTTCACCGGCTGTACAAAGCCGAAGGGATGATGGTGCGGCGGCTGAAGCGAAAGAGGATCAGCCGGCCCGTACGGTTGAACCCGCTGCTGGTGCGGCCGAATCAGGAATGGGCCATGGACTTTGTGTCGGATGCGCCGGCAACCGGGCGTGCGCTGCGAACGTTCAACTGATTGACAGCTTCACGAAAGAATCACTGGCCATCGAAGTCGGCACAGGAATCTCCAGCAGGCAGGTAACACGAGTGTTGGAGCGCGTAATGGAAACGCGCGGGGTTCCCGGCACGATTCGGTGTGACAACGGGCCGGAGTTCACCAGCCTGTACTTCACGGAGTGGTGCAGGGATCGGAGCGTCACAGTGCATTACATTCAACCCGGCAAACCGGTGCAGAACGGGCACGTGGAAAGCTTCAACGGACGATTCCGGGACGAGTGTCTGAACACGAAATGGTTTGTGAATCTGACAGACGCACGCCGCAAGATCGAGACGTGGCGAAAGGCGTATAACGAAGAGCGTCCGCACAGCAGTCTGGCGTACCGGACACCGGATGAGTTCGCAAAAACCTGCTCAGAACTCACCAGCAGGATGGCCGCCATCCCACCGGACCGCCCGTCGGAATCAGGGAATCGCACAGCGGTGCTCGCCGGCAAGGGTTCGCTGGCGCCGTGCCCTGGCGGGCTCGCCCTTGCCGACTCCGCGCCGCCGTGCAGTCAGAGTTCCGCGACGGGCGGCTCCGGCGGGATGGCTACAGGACGGTAATATGAAGACGAAAAACCGGGATTTTCCAAATTACGATTGGTAGAGAAAACCGGGGCACGTCAGGCTCACGCCCAGTTCGCGGGCCAGTTCTTCTGCGGATGAGAAAACGGAGGAGTTGTTTTGTTGGTTCATCTGATTTCCTTATGCGCCGGATCTTCCGGCGGCACCTGCCAGTGACTGACACCGTGAACCCAGGGCCGTCAGGTAATCGTGGGTAAGCCCTGTGAATATAATCAGGCAATGCTGAAATTGCCCTGCTCAGGTGTGGACCTTTCCCTTCTAAAGTCCCACCCTGAGAACTGCTTGGCCTGTCTCCGCGTTAATTTCAGTCCCCCATTGCACGCCGAAGCAGTGCGATGCTTCGCGGCCCCTCGGTCTTCAGATCGTCACTCGACGCTTCGAGACCAATCAGCCTGTCGTACCCGATTCCACGCAGAGCCGCGAAAAATGGGGCGTAGTCGTATTCATTCCAATCCAGCGGCATGACGCGCTTGTCCGGGTTTGCCATGTGCAGATGTCGCAGGTGTCCCTTCACCTTCCGGATGATCGCAGGGTCCTCCTTCTCCACCGAAAAATGATAGTAATCGATCATCAGCTGGATATTCGGGTCGTTCACCGCTTCTACCCAAGCCAGCGCCTCACTGACGTTGTTGATTATGTTGGACTCCTCGCGGCGCTGAGGCTCAATTGCGATGGTGATGTTTCGGGACCGGGCCTCAACGCCTGCGCGCTTTCCAAAATCGACCAGCTGTTCGAAAGCTTCCCTTTTCCCGAATCCCTCCGGCACCTGACGGGCACCGCTGCTTCCGAACACGATCAGCCGCACACCTAAACGAGACGTGCGGTCCAGAGCCCGCCGGAGATATTCCATCTGCCGATCCTTGTCAACATTCGGTCCGGTTACTTTGATCTCGGCGGGCAAGAACCAATATGCGGCCGGGACAGGCAACGCGAGTTCCTTTAATCGGAGGGCCAGTTTTTCGTAGTCGGCGACGGACAACGCGGCGACCTCCGAGGTGCGCACCTCCATATAGTCGAATCCCGCGGCCTTGACCGCGTCGATGTCCGCCAGCGGGCCGCAGTAGCCGATTCTGACTTTGCCGCCTCCCTGAGCGAAGGCCGCCATTCCGGCGCAGGTAAGAAGAGCAGCAAGGGCGGCGAGATGTGTGGCGATAGCGAGTCCTCTGTGAATAGTCATTCGATATATCACTCATCTCCGGCTGGGCAATTGTGGATCGGCCGGAGCGCACATGCCCGCGGCGACGTCCGAATAGTAACCTGCACGGAAGATCCGGTCATCGGACAGGAGCGTAGAAAATGCTATACGAATGTCGTAGGCCGGGGATTGGCGCGGCAGAAAGGTCGAATGCCATTGCTCGTTCACTTCATTCCACGTCGATGATGCCGCGGCGAAACGCCTCCGATACTGCGTGTGCCCTGTCGCTGCATCCGAGTTTCGCGAACAGGTTACTAGCGTGAACCCGGACGGTGCCTTCGCTGATACCCAGGCCGGCGGCAATTTCCTTGTTCGATCTGCCACGGGCAATCAACGTCAGGATTTCACTTTCCCGCGAACTCAGCGCTGTGCGAGGCACACGTTCGAGCAGTCTGGCAGCAATCTCGGGTGGCAGCGGTCGCTGTCCCGCATGAACGGCGCGGATGGCCTGAACGAGATCCTGACCTTTGACGTCTTTCAGAAAATAAGCGCGCGCACCTGCCTGGAACGCCCGGAATATATTCTCGTCTCCGGCATAGGTTGAGAGGACTATAACCCGTGCGCGCGGATTCTTCGCAATAATTGCGGTGATGGCATCAATGCCTCCCTGACCGGGCAGACGCAGATCCATGAGCGTGACGTCGGGCTTGTGTTGCTCAAAAGCCTCTACCGCCTGCCGTCCATTTCCTGCCTCGGCTACAGTTGTCATATCCGGCTGGCTGTTGATGATTGCCTTGAGACCGACGCGGACGACAAAGTGATCCTCCACAATCATGATTCGAATCTGAGAATTCATACTCATATGCAGATCAACTTTGGAATGGCACAACGACAAGCAACTCAGTCCCTTCGCCCGGTGCGCTCTTCAAAGTGAGGCAGCCTCCGATTCTTTCGGCGCGCTCGCGCATCCCCGTCAGACCGTAGTGTCCAATTCCCAGCGATATAGTGCGGTCGGCATCGAATCCGCGCCCGTTATCCTTCACGCGCAGAGTCAGGCCCTCGTGGCCGTATTTGAGTTCGATCAGGATGGTCTCCGCCTGTGAGTGCTTCAGCGCGTTCGCCATTGCTTCCTGGAAAATACGCAGGAGATTTTTCTCCGTCACCGCATTCAACCGATGCGGAGTACCGGTCACCTGAATCGATGTCTCCACCGCCGCGGTACCGATCAACCGGGTCGCAATCTCAGGCAATGCGGCGGGGAGATCCGCGCGCTCCAGATCGTCAGAGCGCAGGTCGGTCAAGGTGCGGCGCGCCTCCGCGAGGCTGTAACGCGTGAGGTTGCAGGTTGCATCGATGCTTTCTCTCAGCCCTTTTGGAATCTCTTCCAACCGCATAGTCATGGAATCCAGCTGCAATGCGATGCCCGCCAGGTTCTGAGCGAACGTGTCGTGAATATCCTGCGAGATCCGGTTGCGTTCCGCCAGCACTGCCGAGTAGCGTGCTTTCAGTTCGAGCATGTGCAGCCGGTAGAAGGCCCACACGAGCAGCAACCCGCCGGCAGTCACAGCCGCCCAGAACAGGCGCGTCTGATAAAAGTGCGGAGTCAGATAGAAAGCGAACAACGCTCCCTGCTGATTCCAGGGACCATCCACATTACCAGCAATCACGTGGAAGCGGAAGTTTCCGGGCGGAAGGTTCGCGTAATAGGCAAATCGCCGGCTGCCCGCGTCCACCCAATCGGTGTCCACTCCTTCGAGCATGTAACGGAACCGCAGTTTCTCGGGATCCGTGTAGCTGAGGGCGGTGTAGTCGATTTCGGCATCGCCCGCTCCCTGAGGCAGACGCGGTTCCGAATTCGGCGAGACCTTCTGTTTGTTGATGCTGACGTTCTCGACATAGACCGGCGGCACGTAGTTGCCGGGCGCAAGGTGGCCGGGATCGACCACGACAACGCCTTTCATGGAGCTGAAGAGAAGAATGCCGTCCGTCGTTTTCCAGGCCGCCGGCTCGTTGCCGACATTGAATGCCCTCGTCTTCATACCGTCGCGGACACCGTAACTGACCGAAGTCATCTTTCGGATCCGACCGTCGGCATAGTCTCGCAACTCTGCCTTCTGCACCTTAAAGAGACCCTGAGCGCAACTAAACCAGAAGTTGCCATTGCCATCGTCCAGAATGCTGTAGACAAAATTGGCCAGCATTCCGGACGCGGACGTGTAGGAGAAAAAACTGCCGTCCTTCAGCCGGGTCAGGCCGTGGCGCGTGGCGAACCAAAGCGTGCCGTCTTCGTCTTCATGGATCGCGGTGACGCGGCTGCCCGCCAGTCCACTGGATGAATTGTAAGAAGTAAACACCCCGCCGGCGTACCTGGTGACACCAACCCCGAACACGCTGATCCACAGAGCGCCATTCCTGTCTTCGTGTAGTGCGCGTATCCGGTTCCCAGGAAGTCCGTCGCGGTCGCGAAAGTTACGGAATGCTCCGGCTCTTCCGTTAGTGTCCAACTGGAAGAGACCGTCACCGTCTGTACCGATCCACATGCGATTATGGGCATCCCGGTAGATGACCTCAATTTCGGAGTGGCCGTCCCAACCCGGAAACGGGCTCAACTGGCCTTTTTGCATGACCAGCAGATCCTTTCCTGCCGCTACCCAGAGTCTGCCGGAAGCGTCTTCCGCGAAAGACCGCACAGCCCCCAAACGGCGCCCATTCACTTCGGTGTAAGGAACGAGGCGACCATCGAGATACTTCCCAAACCCGCTGGCCGTCCCGACCCAGATCGCTCCGTGTTGATCCTGGTAGACAGCTCGCGCACTGTCGTTGGGCAAACCTTCGCTGCCGGCGAGAGTCGATATTCTGTTTACGCGCAGACGGACCATCCCCCCCGTTTGAAGGCCAGCCCAGATTCCTCCTTCGTTATCCACGGTCATACTGTAGACGGTCCCGAGATTGGTCTTGCCGTCTTCCAGAAGTACAGTCTCAAACGCGTCGTTCCGCAGTTGATGCAACCGTTCTCCATAGGCCGCCCATATTCCTCCCGAGGGGTCTTCATAAAGGAGCGTGACTTGAGGCGCAGCAGTGGGCTTTGGTTCGTAACTGGTCACGTGGCCGTCCTTCCATTGCCTGATCACCGCGTTGCTGAAGCCGACCCACAGTGAACCGTCTCGTGCGCACAGGAGTTGTTCGATGGCACCGTCACCTTCCCGCACAACGCCGCTCAGAGCCCGGAACCGTCCGTCCGCGAACTGCAGCACCCGAGACGCTGTCGCGATGTACACGTTGCCTGATGGGGCGACACACATCGGCCCGAAGCTCGATCTGTCCCCAGTACTGTAACTGGAGAAAGTTCCGTGAGAGTACCGGCTGAGCCCTTCCGGAGTGGCTATCCACAGGTCGCCTCCAGAGTCTTTGTCGATGTGGATGACGACGTCGTCGGGAAGGCCGTTCGCCCGGGTGAACGTGTCGAAGTGACCATTCTTATATCGGGTCATCCCGCCGCCGTAGGTGCCAATCCACAGCGCATTTTCACTATCTTCTTTGAGCGCCCAGACTTCGTTGTCCTTCAGGCTTCCGGTTTCGACCGTAAAGGACGTGAAGGTGCTGCCGTTAAACCGGACCACGCCATTATCCGTGGCCAGCCAGATATAGCCATCGTGCGTTTGTAAGATAGCCCGGATACGCGACTGAGGCAGGCCCTCGGCTTCCCGCCAGGAATCGACGCCGTAACCGGGTGTCCCGGCGGGCAGTCTCAGCGCCGCCATCGAAAAGAAGTTGCTGAATGCCGCTACGAGGCCCAAAAGTAATAAACGCTGAGAGCGGGATCGCGCGGCAGGCTGACGAAAATCGAAGTAAGACCCTGAAATTGGCATGCCGTGTTTCCCGACTTCTCAGCATACGCCAACGGAGAAGAGAAGGCTGGGGGCGGGGCTGGCTGGTGCCTGCCCCACCCCCTGCACGATCAAAAATAGAACTTTGCGGCGATCTGCACGATGCGTTGCTCTCTGGTTCCATTGTATTCTCCGAAGTAACTCCCGAGGGTCTTGGTGGACCCGGCGGGCCGGAGATTATTGGTGATCAGCAGAGTGTTGAAATCCGCTACGTTCAGGACGCTCGCGCCGGTGGCGCCGGACGACGTCGTCATGTTCGTGGTCGTATTGTAGCCGCTGAACTGGGTGTGATTAAAAACATTGAAGCCCTCGAGCCGCAGCTGCAGGTATTTTTTTCCATCCCCCGTTATCCTGAAGTTCTTGTAGATTGAGAGGTCGGTGTTGTTCGTTCCGGGCCCACGGATATAGGTTCTCGGCCACGGGGCGAGTTCGCCCGGCTGGCCGAGATAAACGGAGTTGATGTTGATATGGTCTCCGTTATTGCCGACGTTCGGAACGATTACGGCCGAATTCTGATAGAAGAGCGGGCCGAACGTGTAAGATCCGGTAATTACCTGACCTGTATTCACGCCGGAGATCGTCGGTGAAAGTTCAATTGGAGTACCCGTGCGGAAGATGCTGACGCCGGAAAGCTCCCAGCCATCGAGCGCGCCTTTCGCCAGGAAATTGTTACCGAGGTGCTGAGACACGCCGGGGATCTTGTAAATATAGTTCACGACCAGGCTGTGTTTCTGATCGGAAGCGGCCAGGCGGTACTCATAGGCCCTCGTGTTGAACGGATTCACCGAATCGCTGTCGCTGTTGTTGGTGAGGAAGTTCTTCGAGAACGAGTATGCCCCTCCGACAACCAGACCTTTCGAAAGATGCCGGTTCACGCTGACCTGAAGGGCGTTGTAGTTGGAGGACGCACCGTTGTTGCGGTAGCTGATATCGCCGTACCCGGTATAGGGCCGGAGAAAGTCCTGCGGAAGCGCATTCACTCCGTCGAACGATAGTCCAGCGTTCGAATAAGCAGTGGGAAGATTCGGCTGGACGCCGGGGATCACATTGTTTGCGTAATCCGCGAGATCCTGCGAAGCGGCCTTGAATGTAGCTCCATAGGGAACCGCATTCAGATTGATGACCTGTTCGAGATCGCGGCCCAGGGAGCCGACGTAAGCCACGTCCAGAACCGTTCCTAAACCAATGTTTCTTTGAATGCCCAGGTTGAAGCTGTAAACATGCGGGACGTTGGAACTCGGTGACACGGCGGTAAGCCCGATGGTTCCGCGGGGCCCATTTGCGGTCGTCGCATTAATGTTATTCAACGTGCCGTAGTACAGCACGGGCGTCAATACGTTTGGCGGGGACTGGGCTTCGTTGTTGTCCTGGTCGGTGCGGGACCGGTCAAAGGAGTTTGCGAAACCGCCGCGAACTACCGTATCCTTTATAGGCGTCCACGCAAAACCGAAGCGAGGTGCGGCGTGGACAACCGAATTGTAGCCGCCGGTGAGGAAGTTTTTAGCGGAAACAAGGCCGTTGGTGGGGTTGCCGGAATTGGGCACGATCAGCCCCAGATAGTTGCTGGGAAGTGTGTCGGCGGCGGTGAGCGTCGCTGGTACGTTGCCCGGATCGACCACGCGCACGGCACCGCCCACCAGAACGGGCGTATATAGGCGAACCGCCTGGGCCGGATTCCAGAGATTTGGCTCGAAATACTCTTCCCGCTGCCCAAGGTCGTTAACAGGCCCGAGGTAACTGAAGCGGACGCCATAATCGAGAGTCAGATGCGACGACACGCGCCACGTATCCTGCAGATACCACTCATAGGTGTTGTATACGGAGTTCGTAGCGACCTTCTGGCTCGCCTGTGTGTAACTGGTGAAAACACCGAGCAGAGCGTTGGAGAACGGATCGCCCGAATCGAGGGGAAAATTCGCATTGGTACCGAGGCTGCTGGTGTAGTCGACGCTGGCCTGAGCCGGTGACTGTGGCGTATTGAAGGCGGTCGCTTTATAGAAATAAAACCCGCCCTTGATCGTGTGTTTGCCGGAGACCTTGGTGAGGTTGTCGGTCACGTTGTCCGACGGAATCTGCTGGAAAAACGGCGATCCGTTGATGCTGACCGAGGGTGAAGTCTGGTTGGTCAGTCCACCGAACGTCATGCTCGGAATAATGTCGTAGGGCGCGTTGGCATTTGGAAACAGGAGCGGCGTGGTGATACCCGTCGCCGCGCGGCTGAAGCCATCTGTCGAAGCCACAATGTTCGTGGTGAAGATTCCATGGCCGTATATCGCCTCGTTGACCAGCGTGGGCGTGATGCTGTAAGTCCAGTTGAACGCCATGTTGTAACCCGATCCGCTCCGGTTCACCGGCCCGGGAGTCGGGAAGTTATAACTCAGCGTCGTTGTTCCATACGAGAGGATCTGGTCGTCGTAGTTATTGATAAAGCGACCGTAGATCCGGTTCTTCTCGTTAATTTGATAATCGATGCGTACGATGTCTTCGCGGCGGGGGTAATGGCTCGAGACCTGAGAGGTGTAATTATACAGATTCCCTCCGATCGTCGTGTTCGGCATGGGAAAGAAATTGAGGACAGACTGGGACCCTGGGAACATGCAGGATTTAGGAATGACGTTGCCCGGAAACGGATTGGGCGTTCCAGTACCGTTGGTGCCCAGACAATTGCCTGAGTCGCGGACGATGATCGGTGCGCCGTTGCCATTGACGGACTGGGAGAAATCGCCGTTTCGCTCGGCTGCCGTGGGCATCTCGACGTTATTCGCGCTGGCCTGCGGCGTCAATTGCTTGTACCACTCCTCGTTATAGAAGAAAAACAGTTTGGTTTTGGTGCTGTTAAACCCGCCAAGCTTTTTCGGCATATAAATCGGTCCTCCGACATCGAAGCCGTAGTAGTTGTAACGGTAAAGCGCGCGTGGGTGGCCGGCGAGGTTATTAAAGTAGCTGTTCGCATTCATGCTGTCATGACGCCGGAAATATCTTGCGTCGAAATGAAACTGCTGACTCCCGCCTTTTGTACTGACCGTGACGATACCGCCGGCGGCCTTGCCGTATTCCGCCTGATAATTGGAGGTCAGGATCTTGACCTCACCGATCGCATCGGGATTGATAGTAACCTGCTGCGCCTGCTGATCGGTACGCGTGATCGAAGAGCCGTCCACGGTCATGTCTTTCATGGTCACCCGCGCTCCGTTGATCGAATAATTGCCAATTGCGCTCAGGTTACTCACCTCGGCGGCGCCTCCGGGGTAAGCCACGCCCGGTATCAGTTTCGCCAGATCGTGAATGTTGCGCCCGTTCAGTGCAATGTCGCGCAACTGCGTGTTCGTGACGGCTTCTGAACGCTCGCCGGAATCGGCCTGCAGTTCCAGCTGCCCGGCATCCGCCGAGACACTCACGGTACTGCTGGTCGCGCCAACCTGTAGTATCATCTCCCCAAGGCTTAAGCGATCCTGCGGCGCTACTGCAATGCCGTCGCGCTGCAGTTTGCTGAATCCCTGCTTCTCAATGGTTACGGAATACGTTCCCTCGTCGACGTCGGGTGCGACGAATTGCCCAGCGCCGTTTGTGTGGAACGTGCGGGACTGGTGGGTGTCGGCGTTCGTCAGGTTAACCGTGGCTTCGGGAACCATGGCGCCTGAAGGATCCTTCACGGTTCCGGAAACTGTGGCAGCGGTACTCTGGGCGGGCGCGGGGCCAGCCAGGAACGATAGTGCCACCGTCATGGCTAACGCCAGCGGCACAATGAAGCGAACTCGGCTCATAGTATTTTCTCCTCTACTTCTCGAATCTGCGAATCTGTTTTACAAACGGGCGAAAGCTTGTCATGCGAAGTCCTGGATCACAGCCAGACCAAATAGTGCCGCGAGCAGGGCGGCGGTTGCCAGAAGAACGCCGATAAGGCATCGGTAAAACGTGGCTCTCATGGTTTTGAGTCGGCCGGTTTCGCCTCCAGCGGCTTCATCTGCACGTTACGGAACCAGATTTCGGCGCCCTCGGCCTGCAGCATGATACGGCCACTGGTCACCGGAAGATACTGACTCGGGTCTTCGAGGGACTGCTGTTTGACGTCCCAGGCGCGCATCACAGCGCGGCCATTGACGATTTGGGTAATCTTGTCGCCGTCCAGAACCAGTTCCAGCTGGTTCCATCCGTTCCGGTCTTCGAAATCGCCGAACTTGATGATGCG
>CAIKAS010000334.1 GCA_903825445.1 uncultured Acidobacteriia bacterium | reverse complement strand
CTCGAAAAACACGATAAAATCTTTATTCTTCGCCATTTGCCGTCACTAACCACATCATGATCCGGGTAATGCATCTCATTGTCGGCCTCGACACAGGTGGGGCCGAGATGAATCTATACAGGCTCGTCAAAACGATGGATCGAACACGGTTTGAAAACTCTGTGGTCTCTATGCTGACGCCGGGTCCGGTGTGTCGCGCAATTGAGGAATGCGGTGTACCTGTCTTTTCGCTTCACCTCACTCGCGGCATTCCCAACCCCCTGGCAATCATCAACCTGGCTAGGCTGATGCACAAGTGGAAGCCCGATTTGTTGCAGACGTGGATGTATCATGCCGATCTCCTGGGAGGGGTCACGGCAAAAATACTTGGCGGACCGCCGGTGGTCTGGAATATCCGCAACAGCGATGCCACGCTCTCTCCCAGACCTATGACACTCACCGTCGCGAGGTATTGTGCGCGGCTATCGTCGTGGCTGCCCACTAAAATCGTAAGTTGTTCGAATGCCGGCCGCGATTTCCATTTGAAGATCGGATATGATCGGTCGAAAATGAACGTCATTTTTAACGGGTACGATTGTGACTTCTATCGACCCGATCCGACCGCTGCGGATAGGCTGAAATCGGAACTGGGTATCATTGCCAATGGAAAATTGGTTGTCCACGTTGGCCGCTATCACCCGCTGAAGGACCATAGTGGCCTTCTGGCAGCGGCCCGTCTGGTGCGGGACACTGAACATGACGTCTATTTCGTATTGTGTGGCGACGGAGTCACATGGCAAAATGGCGCGCTGGTTGCTGACATAGATCGGTTGGGCCTGCGAGACTGCGTCTTCCTTCTAGGAAGACGGTCCGACGTTAATCTCATCCTCGCAGCGGCTTTGGTAGCGGTTTCAAGCTCGTATTCCGAGGGCTTTCCCAACGCGGTGGCCGAAGCCATGGCCTGCGGCACGATCTGCGTCGCAACAGATGTTGGCGACACCCGTTTTATCGTCGGAAATTCTGGTATCGTAGTCCCGCCGTATCGTCCGGAAGAACTCGCGGCCGGAGTGAAGAAGGCCCTTTCCTCCGTTTCGGTGCCGAGCCCAAGGGAAAGGATCGTCTCACAATTCAGCATGCAATCTACGGTGGAGAACTACGAGACACTCTATACGGAAATAATGGCCAGTGCTGGTTCAGAATAGAAGAGACTCACTCGTCTGCGCCACTGTAATGTGGGTCCCAAACGTAGCCTGCTTCGGACGGCGGAGCCAGACAAATCTGGATCTTGGGTTGCATACGTAACCATGGCATTGAACATGCTGCGGTACTCGGGAAACACCGCAGAATAAGCTACTCATAAAGGCCTGAGTTTGTATCACTAAGTACCCGCCAAACTCATGTTACCATCGTACTAAATCATACGAAATTGAAAGCTGAGAACCGCACTTGTAAAACATAAGGATCAGTGCGGATTGGCCCGTCATAGGGTTTGGGTTAAAGACAAGAAACAGGAGAGATAAGGCAGTGTGCGGAATAGCTGGCTTTATAGCCGCAGAGTCCGGGATGTCATCAGACGTCGTGCGCGATACTGTGTCGCGGATGACGAACCGTCTCAGCCACCGCGGACCGGACGATTCCGGGATCTGGTTCGATCCCGCCATTCCCGTTGCGCTCGGGCATCGGCGACTGTCCATTATTGATCTCTCCCTGCTCGGACACCAGCCCATGATTTCCGCGAGCGGACGCTACGTTCTTGTCTTCAACGGAGAGATCTATAATTACAGGGAACTGAGGGGCGATCTGGGCCATTACCGTTTCCGCGGGACTTCAGACACAGAGGTGATGCTGGCCAATTTCGAAAGGTACGGCATCCCGGAGTCACTGAAGCGATTCAACGGCATGTTCGCGTTTGCTTTGTGGGACCGTAACGACAGAATCCTACATCTGGCATGTGATCGATTCGGGGAGAAGCCGCTCTTTTACGGATCGGCGGGGCGGACGCTGATATTCGGATCCGAATTAAAAGCCATCACTGCACATCCTGCTTTTGACCAAACAATAGACCCAGACGTCGTACCGCTATTTCTCAGGTACGGATACATCCCGAAGCCGTACTCCATCTACCGCAATGCCAGAAAGGTAGAGCCGGGAACCTGTATGAGCTTCCGGTGGGAGAAGCTCCCGGAGTGTCCGGAACCGGAAGTATTCTGGGCGGCTCGCGATGCGGCGACGGCCGCCGTCTCCAATCCTTTCCGCGGCACGTCTGTTGATGCGACAAACGAACTGGAGAAGCTCCTTGCCGATTCAGTGCGCATGCGGATGGTTGCGGACGTTCCGCTCGGCGCATTTCTCTCCGGGGGAATAGATTCCACCGCGATCGTCGCACTAATGCAGAAGTATGGTTCTCAACCTGCGCGGACGTTTACTATCGGATTCAAAGAAGAGTCGTACAACGAGGCGGATCACGCCCGCGCCGTCGCCAAACGCCTCGGAGCGGAACACACGGAATTGTTTGTAAAGCCAGCGGAAGCTATGTCGGTGATTCCGCAGTTAAGTTCGATCTATGATGAGCCGTTTGCAGATTCCTCGCAGGTGCCCACATTTCTCGTCTCTCAGCTCGCACGGCGGCACGTGACTGTTGCGCTTTCGGGCGACGGCGGGGACGAAGTTTTCGGAGGCTATAACCGCTATGTGTGGGCAGGACAAGTCTGGGAATGGGTCCGCCGATACCCCCTGGCCTTGCGAGCCGCCGCTGCCAGGATTCTTACGTCCATGTCGCCGGCGGGCTGGGACTGGTGGAGCCAACTGGCTCCGAGCCGGCTTAACGTGCGAGCGCCTGGCAATAAGATGCACAAGCTGGCGAGTATCCTTGACTCCGGGAGTCAAAAAGAGATCTATCAGCGGCTTACTTCTCAGTGGTACGACCCCGGGGACGCGGCGATACACGGTGTGGAATTGCCTGTTAACATGACGGACCCGGATATCTGGAACGCCGTGCCTACTTTTCTTCAGCGCATGATGCTGATGGATGCAATCGGTTACCTTCCCAACGATATTTTGGTGAAAGTCGACCGGGCCTCCATGGCGGTAGGCCTGGAGACCAGGACACCGTATCTGGACCATCGGCTATTTGAATTTGCCTGGTCGCTGCCTGATGAATGGAAAGTGCGGAACGGCAACGGCAAGTGGCTTTTGCGTCAGGTGCTGGATCAGCACGTTCCCCGTGGGATGATGGAGCGGCCGAAGGCTGGTTTCGGTATTCCGATTGACATATGGATGCGTGGACCGCTCCGCGAATGGGCCGAAAGTCTCCTGGATGAGACACGCTTACGTCAGGAAGGATTGCTAAATTCAAAGTTGATCCGGCAAAAATGGGCACAGCACGTGACAGGCAGCCATAATTGGTATTCGCAGTTATGGGCGGTGCTCATGCTTCAAAGTTGGCTGGACACGCGCGGTAACGTGCCCGTGCCGGATCAGAACGTTCGGATTGATGCGGTGCAATGATGCCTGTATTCGCCGAAACCGACGCATATAGGCGGATTGGAATGCAGTCCGAAGCCAAGTGAGTTCTCGCACAACGGGAGACCAGTCGGGCTGGCTGAAACCCATTTTGAGAAACCGATTACCCCGCACTGTTTTGTTGACAACGTCACAGCTGTCACTTCGCGGCTTCTTTATCGCGCAGACTCAATTCCTCCGATCGGCTGGATTCCGCGTCCATACCATCAGTGCACCGGGATCGGCGACGCACAGTGAAAAAGGTCGAATTCCGATGCATGCGGTTCCGATGCTGAGGAGAATCAGTCCTGTCGCCGACCTGATCTCGGTTTGCCGGCTCTTTTTTCTTCTGCGTCGGATTCGACCCGATTTAATCCAGACACATACGCCGAAAGGCGGCCTTCTGGGAATGATCGCGTCCTGGGTCACGGGCACGCCGGTGCGTATTTACACGATTAACGGGTTGGTCTGGATCGCACTTTCCGGCTGGAGGCGTGCTTTACTCATGTCCACCGAACGTCTGGCTTGCAAACTTGCCACCGATGTTATAGCGGTGAGCGAATCCATGCGGCGGATCGCAATCGACTTGCGGGTCTGTCCGGCCCACAAGATTCGGGTGCTTGGATTCGGCGCCAGCCACGGAGTCGATACGGCTCGCTTCGACCCAGAGGTGGCGTATCCGGCGGGAATGCGGCTTCGCGCCCGCCTTGGAGTTCCTGAAAACGCCCTTCTGTTAACGTACGTCGGGCGGCTCACACGTGAAAAAGGTATTGAAGAACTGGCTGTCGCCTGGCAACAACTGAATTCCGAATTCGAAAATCTCCATCTGCTGCTTTGCGGTACGTGGGAGGATCGGGTACCAGTTTCACCATCTACTGTTGAGACGTTGGGCGCCTCGCCGAGAGTTCATTTCGCCCGCGGCGAACCTGCGGAAATGCCCGCCTTTTACGCTGCCAGCAATCTCTGTGTCCTGCCAACATGGCGCGAGGGTCTTCCGAACGTGGCGTTGGAAGCGGCCGCAATGAATCGTGCCATCGTGGCGACGAAGGTCCCGGGGTGCATAGATGCTATCCAGGATGGTGTTACCGGCTTGCTCGTGGAGCCCCGAAATGCCGCCGATCTCGCCGCAGCCTTGCGCCGCCTGCTGAGCGATCAGCCTTTATGTCAGAGGATGGGTGAGAGGGCCCGGCAGATTGTTCTGGAACGCTTTCGGGAGGAAGTCGTATCGGAGCGGTTGGCGATTGAATACCGGCGTCTGCTTAATTCGGCGAACTGCGGGCAATAGAGCCTCGTTATCGGTATCCGGAAAACACATACGGTATCTTGGTAGATGTGTGCAGGCTTCTCACTCGAATTCTTGCGGACTTGGGAAAGCCAATTTCTGGCCCCAAAACGTAGTGACCTCCAGGCAACGTCAGCGGAACAGTGGAGATGATATGACCCTGAGAGGGAGCGGCAAACGATGGATAGCGCAGATCTGGTGATTGTTGGCGCAGGTGGCTTGGGAACCGAGTTTGCATGGGTGGCTGGGGAAATGTCCAATTCGCCGGACCGGAGTGGAGCCGCGAAGCGGTGGCGCGCTATCGGCTACGCGGACGATGCGTCTGCGAAAAAAGGGGAGACGTCCGGGGGCCTGCAAATATTGGGAACCATTGAGGAGGCTGTGGGCAGGCTGTCTGGACGGCCAGTCCATTTTGCAGTCGCTGTTGGCGACAGTACCGCAAGAGAAAAACTCGTAAGGAGGGCGGAAACTGCCGGCTGGAGACCGGCCACGCTTATTCATCCGTCCGTAATTATCGCAAAGGATGCCCGCATCGGTGAGGGTTCTTATCTGGCACCGGGATGCGTCGTTTGCCCCGGCGCCTGTGTGGCTAACCACGTCATCGTCAACACGCACGCGTCCGTAGGCCACCACAGCATTCTTGAGGATTATTCGCAGATTTGCCCTGGTGCCCGGATCAACGGTGGATGCCGGGTTGGCAAGCATGCGTTCATTGGATCGAACGCCAGCCTGAATCCGCGCGTGGTAGTCGGACAAGGGTCAGTCGTAGGTGCAAATTCGCTTGCAATTAGGAATGTTGCTCCCGGCACAACCGTCTTGGGATGCCCGGCCATGGCGGCGACGGGGCGGAGGTTCCCTGGTAAATCGACACATGACGCAGGAGACCGATCAAATGGATGAATTGCAGCTTCGGAGGTCCGTCGCGGAGATTCTCGAGGTGTCACCAGACGAATTGAACGAAACAGCCGAGTTGGATAGCTTTGCGACTTACGATTCGACAGCAAGCTTGTCACTGATGGTCTGCCTATCCGATTTAAGCGGCTGCAATTTCGAACTGAGAACCCTCCAAAAGCTGCGCACCTACGGTGACATCGTCCGTTTGATGGAGCAAGGCAGCGGAAATGGGTAGGGTCCGAACAGGAGTATCAATCCTGGGTCTCACTGCGGTATTGCCGGAGGCGATACTGGATAATGAAGAATTAGGTCGCCGCTTCGGGGTTGCCGAGGTTGCATCTGCGATCAAAATGTCTGGCATCAGCGCGCGCAGGGTCGCCAGCCCTTCCCAGTACGCGTCCGATCTCGCACTGACAGCTGCAGAGAGGCTTTTGAGTTTCCTCGATTTCGACCGAAGCAGCATTGATCTCCTGATTTTCGTCTCCCAGACCCCTGACTATAGAATTCCCACGACTGCGGCGGTTCTTCACGGCAAACTGGGTCTCGGTGAAAATTGTGCGACGTTTGACGTTAACCAGGCGTGCAGCGCATACCCTTACACGTTGGGAATTGCGCAGTCCATGATCGCCAATGGTTTGGCGCGGAACGCGCTGGTATTGAACGCCGACACGCTGACGCGCCTGATTCATCCCCGGGATCGCAGCCTGATCGTCCTGCACGGCGACGCCGCAGCCGCGACCATTCTCGGTGCATGCAATGAGGATTTCGGACTGGAGGGCTTCACACTGGGCACCGCCGGCTCAGGCGCTAAACATCTGCTGGTTCCGGCGGGAGGTTCGAGAATGCCGTGTGGACCTGACACGAGGATCGAACGGACGGATGGATCCGGCTGCGTTCGCAGCGATGAAAATCTGGTGATGGATGGGCCGGCCGTATTTCACTTCTCCGTCTATAAAGTTCCGGAAGTGATCCGCGCCACCCTCGACGAATTCCAACTGACTGTGGACGATATCGACACCGTCATTCTCCATCAGGCGAATAAAACGATGGTGGACCTTATCTATAGGAGTCTTCGTATACCACCGGAGAAGCGTTTTTACTGTTTGGAAAACATGGGGAACAGCAGCGGCCCGTCGACGCCGGTCGCACTGGCCGAAGCGTGGAGGCAGGGACGGATCCGGCCGGGTTCGCGCACTCTGATCTGCTCGTTTGGTGCCGGTTTGACGTGGGGAGTGGCGATGATCCGATGGCCGGAGGATGCAAAACCGGTTCCGGACCTGGACCCGGTGGTTCCCGATAAGGAGATGCTGGATGCGGCGCTTTGAGGGGAGAACGATCCTGGTCGTTGGCGCCTCGTCCGGAATCGGTCTGGCTGCTGCAAGACGTTTTGCCGAAGAAGGCGGGTCGGTGGTTTGTGCTGCCAGAACTCGGGAGCGCCTCGACCAGGCAGTGGCGGATCTGCCTGGAAATAGCCATATTGCTTTGCCCTTTGACGCGGCAAACGAGTCCGAAGTGAACGATGCCACGCTCCGGTTGAAATCGGAGAATCGGATGCTTGATGCGGCGGTTCTCTGTGCGGGTGCGCATTCGCTCAGACCGGTTCAAATGCTTAAAACCTCCGGCATTGATGAATCTTTGGCAGCGAATGTGCGCTCCACGTTATTGTGTACGCGAATGGCAGCTAAGCTCTCTCCTCCGGAAGGTGCCTCCATCGTATATCTTTCGTCGGCTGCGGCCATGATTGGCAATATCGGTGAGGCTGTTTACGCGGCAGGCAAGGGAGCGCTGATTTCGGCTTGCCGAAGCGTAGCGACCGAACTTGCCCCGAAGCGCATTCGCGTCAATGTCGTGGCGCCGGGCGTAGTGGAAACGCCTATGTCACATCGGTGGCTGAGCCAATTAACTCCCGGTCAACGGGAACTGGTTAGCGCCAGGCATCTACTCGGATTCGGAAGCCCCGCTGATGTCGCCTCTGCGATTGCATTTCTTGCAAGTGACGATGCGAAGTGGATCACTGGCACGTGCATCGTCGTCGATGGGGGTCTGACTTGTCACTAGAATCGGAACGAGGTCCGCTTCAGTTCGGCCAGCTTCATATCGGTCGCACCTTTCTGACTTCGGCGTGCTTCGGCTACGCCGAAATGGACCAGTTTGCCGTTCTGAGTGGGGATCACAGTGCGATCCACACCAACCAGGAAACGGCAATGAGATTCGGATTTCCGGATCGTGTTCAGTATGGGTTTCTTTTATCCGCTCTCCTTTCGAAGGTCGTGGGAATGTATTTTGAACATGCCGTCTGTGCGGCGGTCTCGATAGATTTCGTGAAACCAGCTGTCGCTGGTCAGCCTGTCGATGTGCGGGCCGAAGTTACGCAGGTGCAGGATGCGATGCGTTCTGTCGTTCTGAAGGTCTCTATGCTAACTGGAAACACAGTGCTCGTGCGTGGAAAACTAACGGTCGTTTTCCTGGCCGGATAATCCGACCAATAGTCCTTGACCGGTACTCCGGAAATTCATATGTCTTCAATTAAACAACTCAACTCGATTTTTCAGGAAATCTTTGACGATCCGACGTTATCGGTCGGCCTTGAGACGAGTCCCGATCAGATCGCGGATTGGGATTCCGTGGCACAAGTCAAGCTTGTGCTTGCCGTCGAGGAATTCTTTGGTGTGCGCTTCACAACCGACGAAGTCGCAGGTATACACTGTGTTGGCGATTTCGTAACGGCCATGGACAGGCGGAAAGGTGGGACGGCGTGATTACAGCCGCTGAGGCTATTGTGGCCTCAGTTGAAAATGCCGGGCACGAGGTGCGACGCGCTGTTCGCTCAGCAGTCGCCCTGGTTGTCGAGCACGGATTGGAACGTGAGGTTCTGCGGCTGATCGATACCCGCCACGAACCGG
>CAIKAS010000333.1 GCA_903825445.1 uncultured Acidobacteriia bacterium | reverse complement strand
TGAGCAATCGGAATCCGCAAAATCTGGCCCTTCTGTAATTTGGAAGTGAACGCGGACGCCGTGGTTTCAGTGGAAAGCTGCACTTCACGACAGATGAATTTTAACTCTCGATTGCGGAGCAGCGCGCCGGGGAGCAGGCCAGCCTCGACCAGAATTTGAAATCCGTTGCAGATGCCCAGGACCAAGCCGCCATCCGCAGCGAATTTCTTCACCGCCTGCATGACGGGAGAGAAGCGCGCGATGGCGCCGCAACGCAGATAGTCACCGTAGGAAAAACCGCCGGGGAGAATGACGGTGTCTACATCGCCGAGATTCGTAGAATCATGCCAGATGAATTCGGCGCGACCGTGCAGGTTTTCATTGACCGCGTACCACGCATCGTGGTCGCAATTACTGCCGGGGAAAACGATGACGCCAGCCTTCATGTGGGGAAAGTCCATGTTAGCAAGGCCGAAGTTCTGGCCCGGCGACGGTCATTCTTTATGGGCCGTGCCATCTGCGTTGACACCGATTTCCGATGTCTTGCCATTCGTTGCAACGGTTGCCTCGTAGCTGACCGCTTTGCCGACAGTTACGGATTCGACCTTTTTCAACGTGTCCTTCCCAAGCCGCTTCTGAATCGCCGCCTTTGCCGGAGCCGGGATGCTGTCAAGGTCGACCTCTTGTTCGACAGCAACGATCGCGCCGGTTTTGTCAAAGCTGACGTCGCGGCTCTTGCCGTTGACAGTCGTCTCCGCCTCCCAGGTGGTTTTTCCGTTTTCGGTTTCTTTGCTTAGACTGACCAAACTAGCTGTCTTCGTTTGCTCCTTGACGGCAGCCTGAACTGCGGGCGGCAGATCGCCCATTTGCACTTTGACGTCGGCCGCCCGCAAGAAAATCGCCGCCAACAGGGCTGGCAGCGTAATTGCGATGAACTTCATTATTATAATCCCCCAGGCGAAGATGGTACCGGTAGGGCCTGAATATTCGCTGAAGTTTGATGGGATCGGCTCTCACCGTGCCTATAATCGGTTGAACGCTCAATGAGACGATGACACGTCGCACTGGAATTCTCGGATTCGTTACCGCGATGTTGTTGCTGCTGGCGGCGGTCGCGTTTGCACAGCGCGGCGGCCGCGGGGGCGGCGGGTTTGGCAGAGGTTTCGGGGGTGGTTTCGGCGGTGATTGCGTGGGAAGCGCTGAAGGCGAATTGCCCACTTTTGCGCCGCTCGGCGAGTTTCATTTCATCCGCATGGAGTATACGGATCTCCCTAATCACCACAGAGGCTTTGGAATGGCCTCGCGCACTGGGCAAGGCAACGGCTGGTGGGTAGTGGATTGGCCAGACGCGGATTCCCATTTCTCCGAAGGCGTGAAGCGCTTGACGCGCGCGGATACCGGCGCGCCGCTTCATATGCGCCTCACAGACGACCGTATTTTCGATAATCCGTGGGTGTACGCGACACAGGTCGGCTGGTGGGATTTGAGCAATGCCGAGATCGCGCGATTGAGAGAATACCTGCTGCGCGGCGGTTTTTTGGTAGTTGACGACTTCTGGAGCCAAGACCCCGACTCCTGGCCCGTTTTCGCGCAGACTATGGCGCGGACACTGCCCGGGCATCCCATTACGGAACTGGCGGAGGGAGATTCCGTACTTCACGTGCTCTTCGACATCAAAGAAAAAGACCGCACGTGGATTCCTGGTTCGCGCCATCTGCGTTGTGTGGGCGATTCGGTGGAGTTGGTGCAACCTGCCGGAACAACGCCGGCGTGGTTCGGGATGTATGACGATAAGAACCGAATGGTCGTCGCCGTCAACTACAACACGGATGTGGGTGACGCCTGGGAGTTCGCCGATTCACC
The DNA here is from genome assembly GCA_903825445.1 of uncultured Acidobacteriia bacterium. Classification (GTDB taxonomy): domain Bacteria; phylum Acidobacteriota; class Terriglobia; order Bryobacterales; family Bryobacteraceae; genus BOG-234. The sequence goes on along the minus strand of CAIKAS010000333.1, from coordinate 1,183 downwards.
GAAGTATCCGGAGAATATGACGGAACTGGCGTACCGGTACGGGATCGACTACATCATCTACGCTATGACGCATTGAAGTTGGGTTATGATCAGCGCTTGCCCAGCAGTTCTTTCGCGATAGCCAGCTTTTGCATGTTGCTGGTGCCCTCGTAGATTCTCCCGATCTTGGCGTCGCGGTATAGTTTTTCGACCGGATAATCCCTCGTAAAACCTACACCTCCGAAGACCTCGATAGCGCGCGACGCGGTGGTTTCGGCAATCTGGGAGGCGAATAGTTTGGCCATCGCGGCTTCTTTGACGAAGGGCCGACCAGCATCGCGCATCCGCGCAGCGTTGTAGACGAGCAGTTTCGCAGCTTCCACATCCGTGGCCATTTCCGCCAACGCGAACTGCACCCCCTGAAACTCGCTGATGGGCTTACCGAACTGCTGGCGCTGCTTCGCGTATGCGACGGCATGGCCAAGTGCGCCTTCGGCTAATCCAGTCATCTGGCCAGCAATGGCGATGCGACCTTCATTCAGTGTCTCGATGGCGATTTTATAGCCTTTGCCAATGTCGCCGATGACGTCTTCTGCCGGTACACGGCAGTCGTCCAGGATGAGTTCACAGGTGGACGAGGCGCGAATGCCAAGCTTATCCTCCTTCTTGCCAATCTGGAAACCGCGTGTCTCGCGTTCAATCAGGAAGCAGGTGATACCTCGATAACCCTGTTCGGGCGCGGCGTTAGCGAACAGAAAGAAGATTCCGGCCTCAGCGGCGTTAGTGATCCAGAGCTTGCGACCAGTAATTCTAAAATGGTCACCATCGCGGATCGCACGTGTTGTGAGGGAAAAGGCATCGGAGCCGGCGCCTGCTTCCGATAATGCGAACGACGCAACCGTGTCGGTCGCGAGTCGCGGCAGATAGGTACGCTTTTGGTTTTCGTTGCCCCAGCGAAGCAGGATGTTGTTGGCAATTGTGTTCTGGACGTCGACGATTACCGCCGCGGATGGGTCGACCGTCGCGAGAGCCTCGACGGCCAGGACGGACTGGAAGAAACTTCCCCCCTGGCCACCGAACTCCTCCGGGATCTCGATGCCCATCAGGCCAAGCTCAAACATATCCTTGATGAGGTCGGGCCTGAATTTGCCCGCTTCGTCCATGGCGCGAATATGGGGAGCGATGCGTTCGCGGGCAAAGCGGA
>CAIKAS010000332.1 GCA_903825445.1 uncultured Acidobacteriia bacterium | reverse complement strand
GTCAACGAGGGCGTAGCGCTGAACCAGTTCATTAATGTTGCAGTGGCCGAGAAGCTATCGGCACTGCGGACCGACGACTATTTCCGCGAGCGGGCTTCGCGGGCCGACATAAGCGCTGCGAAAAAGATACTCAAACGAGCCGGCAAGGGACGGCCGCCTGTGTCAGGTGATGAAATTCAGGCGTGAACATGGCAGCCGTCGGCAGACGAGCCAATAACGGACCTTTCTGGTAAACCCAATACACGCAACACCGACCTAATCTTTTGGCTCCGGAATCGTACGCAGGCTGCGTACAGGCGAGAAGAACACCCACATAGGAATTGCCAAACCTGTGAACTGATCGCCGCCTGCGGAGATGGTCTGGGCGCTCCAGAGGCGGAGGAAGTCTTTGTGCCTCCACAGAGACGACGGGGTTGGCGCGGTTCTGATTTCGGACCCTGACAATACAAATCCAGGATGTCTCGCCGACACGGACGCGGTGATTGGGGACCGTCGGAGTCTTTCTATCTTGCCGCAGTGTCCTCGCGAGATCAAGGGAATTCCGCTGGCAAGAGTCAGAATAGGACTGATTTAGGCTGAATTCCACACCAGACGAATCGCTGGTTTATGCAAAAACGTCTCGCCGGAAGACCCGGAGGGACGTTTCGCAATGACGTTGGGAACTGGAAGGGAGAAAATGGCGAGCAGCGTTCGCGAAGTCAGCGGCTTGTTCGGGCGACCGGTTCGGTTTGTCGTCTCCGCCTCGCCGCGAGACAGACCAGCGCAACTCCGATTGTCACCATTCCCGTAGTCGCGGACCCGGCGCGGAAGACGGGACCGTTAATTCCCCGGAGATTGCGTAAAACGAAAAACTGTCCGAGCCCGAATACTGGCTATATTGAATCCAGTCCTCGCTAGTGGAAGATATTGAATCGGATGCGCCGTAAACGGTACGCCAAGAGGGAATCCATTAGCCCCCCATCGGGGCCCGTTCCGGTCCAGACAAGGGCATTATACTCAGTGCCGTTTTCGTTATAGCCTATGTTGTTCATCAGACCTCCGGAGAACAAGCCGCCTGCCGCGGTGGTGGCGTCACTGGCAACCTCCTGGCCATCCAAATTGTAGATCGGAACTCCAGCGTCCTGCCCGATATTGTCGATGGCGTTCACGGTGGATGTAGAACCGATGACCGTCCAGGTTGTTCCCAATGCGGCCAATGCCGCGACGGCGTTGGCTTCCGCGTTGACATCCTCGTTGTAGTCGCCGATAACGGAATCCGCAGCCGAGTATTAGTCGGCTGTAACAAACACCAGTCTGTATTCCGATCCGGCAGTCAAACCCGCAGGAACTTCGATACCGCTCGCGTACGAACGGGATGCGAGTATTGCGACGGCGATCGCGATTGTCGCCAGTAGGCTGAAACCGGTTCTCGCAGTGCCAGGTTGCGTCATGAAGGACTCCATTCGGAAAATAAAAACTTACGCGCCAGGATGAGCCTCTCATTCTAGTCGCCGGCGAGCCGAAAAGCGAAGGAAGAGGTGGAAGGATCGAAGGCTCAGGCAAACAAGAGTACTGGAACTCCCATCTGAGGCTAAGATCGTGGCTCACACGACGGTCCGCAGGCTGGAAGCTCTGGTACGAGGGCATGGTTTGTCGGGGTTTGCCGCCGACACTTCAGCAGGTGGCTTTTAAGATATCACCGTAAGTCATTAAAAAATCAATAACTTAATACTGAACACAACGCTGGACCGGAAATCTTTTTGGATCATCGGCCAGCTGGCATCCATTGACACACGAATATAACTTGACAATATAGCACGCATATTTTATTATCGTAATCAGATGAGATACGTCTCACCAACAAATTCACCGAAAGGAACTCTTTAAAACCATGAGCACCGCTATTACAGTCGATCCATTCCAGGGCCTCCGCATCTTTGAAGATGCTGTCACCCGTCTGATGAGTGAGCCACGGGCCAGCCGCCCATGGTCGCCAGCCGTCGACATTCTTGAGAGCGAGGATGCCGTAACGCTAAAGGCTGACCTGCCGGATGTCAAAACCGAAGATATCGACGTCCGCGTGGAGAACGGGACTTTGACACTGAAGGGTCTCCGCAAATTCGAGAAGGACGAGAACGTGAAAGGCTACCACCGTATCGAGCGCAGCTACGGCGAATTCGTGCGAAGCTTCGCTGTTCCTCCTTCGGTGGAGACCGATAAGGTTGGCGCCGAGTATAAAAATGGTGTCCTGACTATCACGCTCCCCAAGAAGGAAGCGGCCAAGCCCCGGCAAGTCAAGGTCCAGATTCATTAAACCGAATTCCGTCAAAACGGGGTAAATTAGGAACAGGCGGGGCAGGAGCTAATTCCCTGCCCCGTTGTGCATATTGGTCATTCGATTGCAGCTTTTCAGGAGACTGCAATCTGTTTTGCAGCCGTTTTGAACGAGCTGCAATCTAAAAAGCAGGATAAGCAGGCAGCCAGGAGATCCATATGGCATTCCGATTCGACAAACTCACACAGAAAGCGCAGGAAGCTGTTCAGCAGGCGCAGCAGTTGGCTGCGGAAAACGGACATCAGGCCGTCCATCCGCTCCACTTGCTGATGGCGCTGACTGCGGAAAAGGAAGGCATTGTACGGCCGGTGCTGGAGAAGTGCGGCGTCAACGCCGACGGCATCGAACATGAAGCCCAGCGTCAGCTGAATGGATTGCCCAAAGTAACCGGCCAGCCGACCGGCCAGCTCATCGCGCCCGGATTGCAACAGGCCTTCGAAGCCGCAGCCAAGTCCGCCGAGAGCTTTAAGGACGAGTTCATTTCGACGGAGCATTTATTGCTGGGCATTGCGGACCAGAAGTACGACCCGGCCGGTAGCCTGCTCAACAAACAGGGCGCCACGAAGGAGGCCATCCTGAAGGCGCTGGTGGCAGTGCGCGGGACGCAGCGTGTCACAGATCAAAACCCGGAAAGCAAGTATCAGGCGCTGGAGCGGTACGCGGTGGATCTGACCGAACAGGCCCGGCGCGGCAAGCTGGATCCCGTCATCGGGCGCGACGACGAGATTCGCCGCCTCATGCAGGTTCTCAGCCGGCGCACCAAGAACAACCCGGTGCTGATCGGTGAACCCGGCGTAGGCAAAACCGCCATAGTGGAAGGCCTCGCGCAGCGCATCCTGAAGGGCGACGTGCCGGAACAACTGCGTAACAAGCGGCTGGTTGCCATCGACCTTGGAGCAATGGTGGCTGGCACCAAGTTCCGGGGCGAGTTCGAAGACCGCCTCAAGGCCGTACTCAAAGAAATCACAGAATCGAACGGCGAGATCATTTGTTTCATCGACGAGCTGCACACGCTGGTCGGCGCGGGCGGATCTGAGGGGGCGATTGACGCCGCCAACATGCTGAAACCGGCGTTGGCGCGCGGAGAACTGCGCTGCATTGGCGCGACCACACTCACCGAGTACCGCAAATACGTCGAAAAAGACGCTGCGCTGGCCCGACGTTTCCAGACCGTGATGGTCGGGGAACCCACGGTGGATGACACGATCGCCATTCTGCGCGGCCTCAAAGAGAAGTTTGAAATCCACCACAGCGTGCGCATTAAGGATTCGGCGATTGTGGCGGCGGCGGTGCTTTCGCATCGCTACATCACAAACCGCTTCCTGCCGGATAAGGCCATCGATCTGGTGGATGAGGCCGGCGCGGCGCTGAAGATTCAGATCGGCAGCATGCCGATTGAGATCGATAACATCGAGCGGCGTATTTCGCATCTTGAAATCGAGCGGCAGGCACTGAATCGCGAGACGGATGCGGCGTCGAAAGATCGTCTGCGGCACTCCGAAAACGAACTGGAACGACTGCGCGGCGAGGCTGCCGTACTGAAGGAACGCTGGTCAAAAGAGAAGAGCGCAATCGACCGGGTGAAGCAGCTCAAACAGGAGCAGGAGCAGGTTCGCAGCGAAGAAGAAGCGGCGACCCGCGCCGGCGACTGGGAGCGCGCGTCCAAGCTGCGTTATGGCAGACTCGCGGAGATCGAGCACGAACTTACCGGGGCGAACCACAATATCGAACTTCAGGCGGGCAATGCTTTGCTGAAGGAAGAAATCGACGAGGAAGACATCGCTAAGATTGTGGCGAAGTGGACCGGTATCCCGGTGGCCCGCATGCTGGAAGGCGAGGTCCAGAAGCTCATCCACATGGAAGCGCGGCTGGAACAACGTGTCATCGGACAGAATGAAGCGGTGGCGCTGGTTTCGAATGCCATCCGGCGCAATCGTGCTGGGTTAAGCGATCCCAACCGGCCTATCGGCAGCTTCATTTTCCTGGGTCCGACGGGCGTCGGCAAGACGGAACTCGCGCGCGCTGTGGCCGAATTCATGTTCGACGACGACAAGGCGATGATTCGCGTGGACATGTCGGAGTACATGGAAAAGCACGCTGTTTCGCGAATGATCGGCGCGCCTCCCGGCTATGTCGGCTATGACGAGGGTGGTCAGTTGACCGAACATGTTCGGCGACGGCCGTATTCGGTGGTGCTGTTCGACGAAATCGAAAAGGCGCATCCGGACATCTTCAACGCCATGTTGCAGATTCTGGATGACGGTCGCCTGACCGATGGACAGGGCCGCACCGTCGATTTCCGCAACACGATCATCATCATGACGTCGAACGTGGGCAGCCACGTGATCCAGGAATCCAGTTCGATCGGGTTCTCCGTCAACCACAAAGTACGGAATGGCCAGGAAGACGTGCGCAAACGTCTGCTCGATTCACTTCGGCAGACGTTCCGTCCGGAATTCCTGAACCGCGTTGACGACATTATTGTCTTCAATACGCTCTCGAAAGAGCATCTGTCGGTGATTATCGATCTGCAACTGGCGCGGGTCGGCAAGATGCTGGAGGATCGAGGAGTGAAAATGGAAGTCACGCTGGCGGCGAAGGAGGCCATTATGACGGAAGGCTACGACGCGGCGTACGGCGCAAGGCCGATGCGAAGAGCCATACAACGGCTGGTGCAGGATCCGCTCTCTCTGCGGTTGCTGGCGGGCGATTTCCTGGCTGGCGATACGGTGGTCGTCGATAAGGACGCTGAAGGCAGTAAGCTGACTTTCACCAAACAAACAGAGGCTGTGGCCGTCTAACGTATAGATAGACATGCACCATTCCAACAACGCACTGAAAACAGTGGCGCTGCTCGGCCTGTTGAGCGCGATCCTCGTCATCGGGGGTCGCGCACTGGCCGGGGATCGCGGCATTGAGTATGGCCTCGGCATCGCCGTGGTGATGAATTTCGCAAGTTATTTCTTTTCAGATAAAATCGCGCTGGCTACAAGCGGCGCCGAGCCTGTGACCGAAGAGACTGCGCCGGAGATCTACCGCCGCGTGGCGCCACTAGTCGGTGGACTGGCACAGAAGATGGGTATTCCGATGCCCAAACTCTACATCACGCCGGAAGCATCGCCCAACGCGTTTGCGACGGGGCGGGATCCGAATCACGCTTCGGTAGCGTTTACGCAGGGGATTCTGCAGCTGATGGACGATCGCGAGCTGGAAGGCGTAGTGGCGCACGAACTTGGCCACGTGCTGAACCGCGACATTCTGATCAGCTCTATCGCAGGCACGATTGCGGCGGCGATTACTGCACTGTCGCGTTTTGCATTTTGGTTCGGCGGTTCAAGGAGTGACGACCGGGATCGCGGTGGCGGGATGGAATCGGTAGTGATGCTGATTCTGGGGCCGATTGCCGCGATGATGATTCAGATGGCGATTTCGCGCACGCGGGAGTTCAGCGCAGATGAAGCTTCGGCAAAGTACCTGGGAACGCCATATCCCCTGATATCGGCGCTGCAGAAGCTGGATACCTGGTCGCAGCGGATACCGATGGAAGCCACGCCGACGACCCAGCATCTCTACATCATGAAGCCGTTGGCAGGCGGCGGCATGATGAAGCTGTTCTCGACGCATCCAAGCACGGAAGAGCGCATTCAGCGCCTGGAACAGATGCGGTAAGGGTTAGTTCGAAACCGCGATCCAGAGCGCGCCATTTACTGTCGACGCAGTTCCAACAGTCAGCACAACAGGCACGTAGCCACCTGGAGTTACACCAGTCGGAATCTGGACGTTCACCTGCATTTCGCCCGCTACTGCACCTGGCGCGGCACCCGCATAGGAAACCGTCGCCGCGATTCCGCCGACAGTGGCGGTCACATTCAACATCGGCTTGGGCCACGGCGGCACCAAACCCGCCAGCTTTCCATCCACACCGCCGGGCAAGGTCTGGCCCTCTCCTGTCGCATAGAAAGAAATGTAAGCGCCGGTCTTCACCGGATTTGCCGCCGTGTTGAGCGTCCCATCCACGACGTTGATCGCCGCCGCCTGTCCGGTCCCTGACGCGTTGTACGTGAATAAGCTCGGCGAAGACGCAGTAAAGGAAACGTTGAAAGGCGCGCTGACCTGCCCCTGATAGCCAACGACCACCGGAACCGCGGTGGAACCGGTGATTTCGTAGGGCACAATGGCCGCCACCTGCGTGGCAGAAGCATAATAGACCGGCGCCAAAATGCCGCGGATGGATACCGTCGTTCCTCCCGCGCTATCTCCGAAAAAGCCATTGACCGGCTGGTTTACCGCCAGTTGCTGCGGACCCAGTCCCGTCCCGTAAATCACCACAATCTTGCCCGGAGTCGCTGGCACCGCAGTCTCGCTCGCCGCATCTACGACGGAAGTGACGAGAATTGTTTGTGTCGTCACTGTCAGCAGCCGAATGGCGTTGTTGCCCGTGTCGGCCACATAGATATTGCCGGCCTTACTCATCGCCAGAGCCGCGGGGCCCGATAGCGACGCGCCTGGAGCCACTCCGCCATCGCCGGTAAGACCCGTGCTGCCATTACCCGCAATGGTCGTAATCGTCCCGGAGACGGAAACTTTTCGCACGCGATTGTTCAAAGTATCGGAGATGAACAGATTGCCTGAAACATCCACCGCAACACCGGCCGGAGCATTCAACTGAGCGCTGATGGCTGGCCCGTTATCGCCCGAAAAGCCAGCTTTGCCGTTGCCCGCCACAGTGGTAATCGTGCCAGCGGCGGAAACTTTTCTGATGCAGTGGTTTCCAGTATCGGCGATGTAGAGATCGCCCGAGCTATCCAAGGCCAGTCCCGACACGGCGGAAAGCTGCGCGCTGGTTGCCAGCCCGTTATCGCCAGAAAACCCCTGTGTACCTGTGCCGGCATAGGTCACGATATTCCCGTTTGCCAGAACCTCGCGAACACGGAAGTTTGCGGGATCGGCGACGAAAATATCGCCCGCTTTATCCACAGCAATTGCGGCAGCGGAGAGTCCGGCGCTCGTCGCGGGCGCGCCATCGCCGGAAAATACTGAGCTTCCGCTACCCGCCGCCGTGATCATCGTCTGAAACTCCAGCGTGCCCACCAGCACCTCACGCACTACGTAATTGCCCGTATCCGCAATGTAGATATTTCCGGATGAATCAACTGCCACCCCTTGTGGGTGAGACATTTCGGCGCCGGAAACGGGCCCGTTATCTCCGGTGTATCCGGCAGTTCCATTGCCCGCTACCGTATTGATCGTTCCGTTGGCAGTAACCTTCCGGATGACGTTGCTGGAAGTATCCGCAATGTACAGATTCCCGGAAGTATCAAGAGCCACACCAAAGGGAGAGGACAACTGAGCGCTCACCGCCGGACCTCCGTCGCCGGAGTAACTAAGGACTCCGTTTCCCGCCACCGTCTGAATGTTTCCACTCGATGCGATAACTGCGCGAACCCGATTGTTGCCCGTATCCGCGATGAAGATGTTGTTGGAACTGTCTAACACCACGGCCAAAGGAAAGGCGAGCGCAGCGCTTGTGGCGGTCCCGTTATCGCCAAAAAATTGATTTTTTCCAATTCCGGCTACTGTTGAAATGATCCCGGCACCCGAAGAAATCTCTCGGATACAACTATTGCCGGAATCCGCAATGTAGACGTTGCCTTCCTGGTCGACAGCAACACCGTGGACCGCCGAAATCTGCGCGCCCTGCCCTGCACCGCCATCCCCGTTATAGCCGGCAGAACCGGAGCCCGCGATGGTTGTGATCACGCCACCGGCAGAAATCTCCCGAACCCGGTAATTCACCGGATCGCCGACGAACAAGTTGCCAAGAGCATCGATAGCGATACTGCTTGCTGATAGTTGTCCCGCAACTGCCTGGCCGCCATCTCCGGCAAACACAGCACTGCCATTGCCGGCCACCGTTGAAATGATTCCGGTTGGTGTCACCTTACGCACGCGGTTATTGCCGGAATCGGCGACGAACAGGTTGCCAGAGCTATCCAGAACCACGCCCTGCGCGCCGGCAAGTTGCGCGTTCACGGCGGGTCCGTTATCGCCGGAATAACCGCTGACACCCGTCCCCGCGACCGTCACAATAATTCCGTTCGTCAGAACCTTGCGCACGCGGTTATTTCCCGAATCCGCGATGTACACATTACCTGACGCATCGATCGCCAAGCCGACCGGCGAGGATAGCTGAGCGCTGATGGCCGGTCCACCGTCGCCGCTGTACCCGGCCCGGGAGTTGCCCGCCACGAGAGTGAGAAAACTGGTTTGGGCGTTAACCTGATAAACGCTGTTCAGACTGGCGAAATAGAGATTTCCCGCACTGTCAGTAGCCACGCTTTGAGGCGGCCCAATCGACACCTGGTTGGACAGCGCGGGGGTTCGAACTGGTCCGCCACCGGCAACGGTCGAGATCGTGTATTGCTGTGCGAAAACGAGCCCCTGGCAGGCCAGAACCAAGACGGGCAAACAGAATAAATGTCGTCTTGCAGCGCACTTTGGGAAGATATCGATCACATTCGAATTATCCAACGAGCAGGGAGGCGCAGCGCTGAATCCGCATTTCCCGATTGGTTTCAGAGCGTTTGAGAGGTCTCGGCCTCGTTCGCGGCTTCGATTACAGGCCGCGCAAGTGGCCCTTGCGCTTCGATTGCGGGCCGCGCAAGTGGCCCTTGCGCTTCGATCATCCCATAGAGCCGGCTGAGGTCTCCTCCGACGGATTCGGGGCTGAGCAGCTTTTCTACACTCTCAGGTGGAGCAGGTCTGGCGAAAAGGTACCCCTGCATCACGGGGCACCCGGCGGCGACCAGTTGCAGCCTTTGGGCTTCAGTCTCAACTCCTTCAGCAATTACATCCAGACCCAGTCCCTGCGCGGCCGTGATGACAGCTCGCACCAGGTGCTGCGCCCCGCCATCGGTATCGATACTCTGGACGAACGAGCGGTCCAGCTTGACGGCGTCCACCTGAAGTCGATTCAAATAGCTGAGTGAGGAGAAACCGGTTCCGAAATCGTCAATGGAGATGGAGACACCGTGCGCGCGCAGCAACTGCATCTGGCGGTGGCCTTCGCCGTCACCATCCACCACCATACTTTCCGTCACCTCAAGTTCCAGGCAATACGGAGGAATCGCATGCGAAGCGAGGCAGCCTTTTACCAGCTTCGCAAAATCTCCGCGAATCATCTGCATAGCCGATACATTCACAGCCACAACGACGGGAGCCATCTCCCTTCGCCGCCATTCCGCAATCTGGCGGCACACCGCCCGGAGCACCCATGCGCCAATTGGAACAATCAGCCCGGAAGACTCCGCCACCGGAATGAACGTACCGGGCATCAGACGACCATGGACCGGATGATCCATCCGGAGCAGTGCTTCCATCCCAGCCAGACGTCCCGTGGCTGTAAACTTCGGCTGATAGTGCACCACAAACCAGCCTTCATCGAGCGCCTGCCGGAGAAACTGTTCCATGCGCACAGTGTCGAGCGCCGCCGCGTTGTCTGAGAAATTCTGAGTGCGATTCTTTCCGAGGCTCTTGGCGTAATACATCGCAGCATCAGCCTCGCGCTGCAGGTCAATCACGTTCTGTCCGTCGTCCGGATAAATGGCGATTCCCACGCTTACCGTGATCGTGAGTTCACTGCCCTGCAGAGTCACAGGTTGCCGCACCATTTCCACAATTCTCGATGCCAGCAACTCCGCCGAATTCGCTGCACCAACATCAGGCAAAATGACGTTAAATTCGTCGCCACCAACACGCCCGACCGTATCCCCCGGACGCAAAGCCGACCGTATTCTCGCCGCGACATCCGACAGAAGCTGATCCCCGGCACGATGTCCGAAACGGTCGTTGATCTGCTTGAAGCAGTCCACATCAACGTACAGGAGGGCCAGGCGCCGTTGCCCCCGTTCCGCTTCCAGGATGGCAAGCTGCAGCCGTTCGTCGAACAAGCCACGATTGGGGAGGCCGGTTAGCGCATCGTGGTTCGCGCGAAAATCCAGCTCTTCGCAGGAACGCCGGTGCTGAATCGCGATGTGTGCGAGCCTCGCAACCGCTCGTAATTGGGCCTCCCAGGAAGTCTTGCCGGTTTCGCCATTCTCGATTTGTGCGTGGGACTCCTCGAGGTACAGGAGAAGAATTGCACCGAGCGGCGCAACCGGATCTCCGAAGGGTAAAGAACGTATCATTCGCGGGACCGCAACGTCTCCCCGGTCAGTTATGCGTCGGCTATCGGTATCCCGAAGACGGTCGACAAACACGCTCCATCCCGGATCCGTTTCGATCCGCCGACTTTCGCACGGTTGCCGCCAGACCTCGAAGGGAACCGAGCGAGGGAAGCCAATCGCGTACGCCCAGTTTGCCGGTGCGCCCGGAGCAGCGCCCACGCGAAAGCGTGTGGAACTCTCGCCCTTGCGGTGACTATCGGGCCTGAAACGCAACTGGGTGTCGTGCTTCAGGAGCAACACGCAACTGGCTCCCGGTATTTGTTCCTGCGTGAACCGCGCGATAGCTTCCAGCACGTTTTCGAGCGGCTCGTTGGATACCAGCTTTTCCAATATCCGGTTCCGCGTGTCCGCCAGCTGATTCAGACGTTCGAGCTGATCGGTCCGCTGCCGAACTGCCAGCTGTAGGGCGTTGTGGCGCCTGATGAATGCCCGATCCAGTAATCTCCAGGATGTGACCAGGATGGCAAGCACGGCTAATATCGCCCATCCTGCGGGAGCGGCGCGCCATGCTGTTGGTCCATCGGCGGCCAGACACGCGGGCGGAGCTACGAGGCAAAACCCCCAACTGACTGCGCCCAGGGCGGCACTGAACGCAGGCCAAACCAGGGGACGCCCCAGGCGAAATGTTTTCGGCACCGCGACATGGGTATCTGCCTCACGATAGTATTTCGCAAGCACGACAGCGCATTTTGAAGGTGCCGTAATCCGCATTCGGTCTGGATTATGCGCTCCGAATAGATGAGTCTCGCAATCTTCCAGAGAACATATCGACCGCAAACGCTGAACCGTCGAGTAATTATGCGGAGGTCATTTCAGGCCACTCCCACTTCTCTATCTCCAGCAAACGGTTATACTTGGCCAGCCGCTCAGACCGGGTAACAGACCCCACCTTTATCTGCCCCGCACCGGACGCCACGGCGAGGTCCGCCAGAAACGAATCCTCTGTCTCGCCGGAACGGGCCGAAATCACCGCTCCGTAGCCAGCTTCCCGGGCTCTGTCAATCACAGCGAACGTCTCGGTCAAGGTCCCGATCTGGTTCATTTTCACGAGTACAGAATTCGCCACACCCAACGCGATACCCCGGTTCAGGCGATCCAGATTCGTGACGAAAAGATCGTCGCCCACCAGCCGGACCCGGTCGCCAATCCGCGCGGTCATTTTCTGCCAGCCAGACCAATCGTCTTCCGCCAGCGGATCCTCTATCGACGTGATCCCGTAGCGCGAAATCCAGCCGGAAAGAATCTCTGTCATCTCCGCCGCCGTATGAGTCTTGCCCTCCAGCCGGTAACCGGCCTGGCTCCAAAAGTGAGTGGATGCGACGTCGAGGGCTATATCCATGTTGGTTTCGCTCTCGGTAATCGCCTGGCGCAGAATCGCCGCAGCTGCCTCGTTGGAATCGAGCCGCGGTCCCCAGCCGCCTTCATCGGCCACGCCAGTTAGAACACAGCCTCGCCTGGCTAACAATTCGCCGGTCTTGCGATGGACGCGCACCACCGCTTCGAGTGCTTCTGAGAGGTTCCGATAGCCGCGCGGCATGACGAGAAAGTCCTGAAACTCGATGTTCCTGCCCGCATGCAACCCGCCGGAAATAATATTGACCATCGGGATTGGAAGGGCGGGCGTGCGGTGCCCGGCCAAATACTTCCAAAGCGGCACACCCTGAGCAATAGCCGCCGCCCTTGCCACAGCACAGGAGACGGCCAGTGTCGCATTTGCGCCCACGCTCTTGCCTTGTTCCCGCAGCCTGCGGTCCAGCGCTGGCTGGTTGTCGGCTTCCATACCGGTTACCGTTGGCCCAAGAATGCACTCCACGTTTTCTACCGCTCGCTGAACGCCCTTGCCCGCGTAACGCGCGGCGTCGCCATCCCGCAGTTCCAGGGCCTCATGCCGCCCGGTCGATGCGCCGGATGGAACCTGCGCCGTTGCCCGCACGCCGCCTGTCAATGTCACTTCCGCCTGAACCGTGGGGTTTCCGCGCGAGTCCAGGATCTCCATGGCGCGGACTCTTTGAATCTTCATCGTGTGAACAACTCCTCCGTCGATTGAGCGGGACAGCGAATGAGCCCGAGCGCCAGCTGTTTGGCCCGCTGTCGCATCGTGGCATCCAGATACTCCGCTGGCGACTTCCCATCCACCCTTGCCAGCAATAATGCGGGCAGATGCTCCAGACCAGCGGCCGATATCCATGCTCCGCGTACGGGCAAGTGCTGCCGGAGCCCGTCGAGAAACGCCTCTGCGAGCCCAACCAGCGCGACCTTGTGCTGCGGCATCGCAATGCTCTTCATCAGCAAATGGTTCAGAAGGAAGCCGACGTCAAACGAAGGGTCTCCGAAGTGGATGACCTCCCAATCGATCACCCACAACTCACAGTCCCAAGTGAGCAGATTCTTTGGACTCCAGTCGCCGTGCACCAGGCCGACCCGTCGCGCCGAGGAAGCCTCAATCAGACGGTCAATGTAGTCCGCCACCTCCGGCACACGCTCCGCCGTAAAACGGTAGTAGGGATCGATCCGCAACTGATCGAAAACGGTCTGATCGCCGAATAGTCGGGCCGCGTCGTCGTTGTGCCAGCTGAGCGCAATCATGGAGCCCAGCGTCGCTCCGGCTGTGCGAGCCACGTCCGCATCGTGCTCACCACGGAACAGACGCGTCTTCCACATTTCAGCCCCGCCAGGCGCCGCTTCCATGGCGATCGTGAACGTGTCAGGTTCTTCAAAGAGTATTGCCGGGACGTGTCCGCCAGCAATCCCACGCGCCGCCAGCCATCGCATCGCGGCCGATTCGCGGAAGATTCGCTCTCGCTCGGAGAACCAGCCGACTTCGGTCCGCAATTGCCCCAGCGACTGTTTGAGCACCGCACGAAATTTCCCGCCTTCGGCGAGAACCACTTTGTTGGATATCCCTCCGCCCAGTTCCGAAAAGCGAAGGCCTTCCGTCGGCAAGGCATGGCGGGCGAGCCATTCGTGCGCTGTTTTGGCAGTGAGTTCTTCGGGCAACGTCGCCGTGCCCTATTTACCCGTCGCCGCCGAAGTTCCCGCCACGTTCACTTCGCCAACCCAGAAGTCGTCGCCGTCCACGAATACCGTTGCGTTAATCGTCACGCCGGCCGAAAGCTTCGCAAAATCCGCAGCATCTTTCACGGCATAGTTCATCGTCATCGGGCCCATCCAGTCGCCGATCGCTCCCGCGTCAATCCGCGCCGACTTTTCGGCGGCGTTGAGCGAGAGCACCTTGCCCTGCATCGGGTACTTCTTTATGGAGTGCCCGGAAGCTCCCATTGGCCCCGAAGCCCCGGCCGCCGTTGCCTCCGTCTTTGCCGCTTCCGGCGCGCTCGATGAGCACCCGACAAGGGCAAATATCACCGACAGCAATGCAATCCCGCTGATGAAAGTAATGGTCTTTTTCACAATGTATCTAAAGTAGCAAATCGGGCGGCCGTCCGGAGTGACACGCCTCTGGGGCAGACAGTGCAGGGCGCCGGTTACCGCAACAAATCTTCCAGCTGGATACGGGTTCCGGTTTTCTCGTCGCGATATTTCACGATCACGGGCGTATAAATGGAAATGCCCCATTCTTTGCCGTGCCCACTGGTGACCGCGCGTGAACCAGCCACGACGACAGCGCCTTCGGGAATCACCAGCGGCTGATCGTCGGTCGCTCGATAGACCTCACCCCGCACCAGATCGTAGACCGGCGTAGAGCGATTCAGAATCGTCCCCGTCCCCAGCACCGCCAGCTTTTTCACCACAGTGCCTTCATAGACTCCGCAGTTGCCGCCCACCAGCACGCCGTCTTCAATGATCACCGGCAGCGCGCCCACAGGCTCCAGCACTCCGCCAATCTGCGATGCCGCGGATATGTGGCAGTTCGCGCCCACCTGCGCGCAACTGCCCACCAGCGCGTGCGAATCGACCATGGTGCCATCGCCCACGTACGCGCCCACGTTGATGTACATCGGAGGCATGCACGTGACGCCCCGGCCAATATAACAACCGTCGCGGATACTCGACCCACCTGGCACAATCCGCACGCCATCGGATGCCGTCATGTGCCGCACCGGATACGTCGCCTTGTCCATGAACGGCTGTCGCGTCGCATCGACCGACATATCGACGATGCCGCCGATGCGAAAGCCAAGCAGAATGCCCTTCTTGACCCAGCCGTTCACACGCCAGCCGCTCACTTCCGAGGTGTCGGGCGAGGCGGCACGAATCTCTCCGCTGTTCAGCGCGGCCTTAAAGCGCGAGAACAAGGCGTAATGTTCCGGCGTGTATTCAGCCGGTTTGTTATCGAAGATGCTCTCAACGGCTGCTTGCAACGCCCACTCCCTCTGCGCAAAGTCTCAGACTTTCCAGCACTTCATCGATTCTCTTCCCGTTCGCTTCTGACGGCGGCACCAACGGCAGCCGGTATACCGGATCGAGCAGTCCCATCCGCCCCATCGCCCACTTCACCGGAATCGGATTCGACTCCACAAAATTCACCTGCAGCAGCGACATATACTGTCGCTGGATCGCACGCGCCCCCGCGAAGTCGCCCTGCAAGGCCAGCCGAGTCAACTGCGTCATCGGCCCGGGGATCTCATTCGATGCCACAGAAATCAGCCCGCGTCCGCCCAGCGCCGTCAGCGCAATCGTAATCGCGTCGTCGCCGGAGAGCACAATAAAATCTCCGGGCACCCGGTGGCAGACTTCTGCCATCTGCGACACATTGCCCGAGGCCTCCTTCACGCCAACAATATTCGGGATCTCCGCCAGCCGCACCAGGGTCGACGTTTCCACATTCACACCCGTCCGCCCCTGCACGTTGTAAACAACGATCGGAATCCGTATTGATTCCGCGATCGCCTTGTAGTGCTGGAACAGGCCTTCCTGGCTGGGCTTATTGTAATAAGGAGTTACCGAAAGCACGCCATCAGCACCCACGCGCTGGCATTCCTCGGCCAATTCAATAACTTCTTTCGTAAAGTATCCGCCCGCACCGGCCAGCACTGGCACCCGCCGCAGCGCATTTCGGGATTCTTCCACTGTGATCGCCACCACGCGGAGGTGTTCTTCGAGCGTCAGCGCAGGGCTTTCACCCGTAGTCCCGCACGGCACCAGAAAATCAATGCCCTCTTCGATCTGCCGCCGCACCAGCTTGCGCAGCGTCGCTTCATCCAGCGAGCCGTCCGCCTGAAACGGCGTTACCATGGCTGTTCCGCATCCTGTAAACATGTACCACCTCCTTATTCCCCGCCTACCCGACTACTTCCCAAACAAGATATCGCCGAACTCGTAAAAACCCGTCTTGCCGTGAATCCACTCGGCTGCTTTTACAGCGCCCAAAGCAAAGCCTTCCCTGCTCCGCGCCGTGTGCCGCAACGTAATGGTATCGGCCGGTGAGTCAAAGCCGATTTCGTGCGTCCCCGCGATGGACCCGGCGCGATTCGATGCCTCGTCGATCCTGCGGGAATAGCCACCGTTCTTCATCTCTTCCACCAGCTTCAACAAAGTGCCGGAAGGCGCGTCCTTCTTGGCTGAATGGTGAATCTCCCACGCCCATGCTTCATACGATGGCTCAGTCTCCAGCAACTTCGCCGCTTCTTTCACGATGCGAAAAAACGCGTTTACACCGACAGAATAATTCGGACTCCAAACCATACCAACGCCGCACTCCGCAACCACGCTTTTCACGTGCGCCATCTGTCCCTGCCAGCCGGTTGTGCCGACCACCAGATTCACGCCCAGCGCGGCAATTCTTTCAATGTTCTCCACCGCGGCAGATGGCACTGAGAAATCGATCGCCACATCGATCTCCTGAAACCTCTCCTTCGTGATTCCATCGAAGTCCGCGTTATTAAACTCGTCAAGCTTCAGCGCCACTTCGATCCCGCGCGCGACCGCAGCCGCCTCGATCATCCGGCCCATCTTGCCGTAGCCCACAATGGCAATCTTCATGGCTTATCCAAAAACCTCCGGATCCAACTGACGGAAGAAATCGGCATGCAGCGCTTCTACTGCCGGCCGCAGGTCCTTCTCCGCCACCACAAAGCTCAGATTCAGCAAAGATGCACCCTGCGAAATCATCCTGATATTCAGCCCGCCCAGAGATCCGAATGCCCGCGCCGCCACTCCCGGCGTATACCTGATGTTTTCGCCCACCAGGCAAACAATCGCCTGCTCAGGCTCGGTCGAAACCTCCGAGAATTCATTCAAATCGCTCACGATTCGTTCCAGACAGGTCGTGTTGTCGATAGTCAGAGACACACTCACTTCACTCGTCGCAATCATATCCACCGATGTTTCGTAGCGATCGAAGATCTCGAAGATCCTGCGCAGGAAGCCATGCGCCATGAACATTCGGGTAGAGTGAATGTTCACCAGCGTGATATTCCGTTTACACGCGATCGACTTCACCGCGTTACCGCCCTTCACCGTTTCCGCCACAATCCGCGTCCCCGGCACGTCAGGCCGCCGCGAATTCAGAATCAGCACCGGAATATTCCGCTCAATCGCCGGAATCACGGTCGACGGATGCAGCACCTTCGCGCCGAAATATGCCAGTTCAGCCGCTACCGCGAACGAAATGATCTGCACCCGATGGCCGCCCGGCAGGATCGTAGGATCAGCCGTCAGCATGCCATCTACGTCAGTCCAGATCTGAATCTCTTCCGCATTCACACCCGCACCCACAATCGACGCAGTGAAATCCGACCCGCCGCGCCCCAGCGTCGAAGTCACCCCGGCTTCCGTAGCTCCAATAAAACCACCCATCACGACCACTTTATTAGCGGCGAGTGGAGCCACCGTCGCCGCCAATCGCCGATATGTCTCATCGAAAATCGGGGCCGCCTGCGTGTGCCGCCCGTCGGTCACAATCACCTTTCGCGAATCCACGTGCACGGACGGCACACCGTAATATTCGAAGGCGAGCGAAACCACATAGCTCGACAGCCGCTCACCATAACTGGAAATCGCATCGATTGAACGTGGCGTCAGTTCACCCAGCACCGCCAGTCCCTTCACCAGTTCCGTCATCTCCTGGAACTGCTCGTCGAGCACGCGATCCAACTCGGCCCTCTGCGCCATAGGAACCACCTGCCGGGTCTCGCGCGAATGAAAATCACGCAGATCGTGCAGCTGGCGGATGTATTCGTCCCTCTCGCCTTGGATCGCGGACTGTGCCAGAGCCAGCAGCTTATTAGTCGTCTTCCCCATCGCCGAAACCACGACGATGGGGTGACGATCCAGACGTGCCTTCACAATCGAAGCCACGCGTTCAATAGCGACCGCAGACTCGACGGACGTGCCGCCGAACTTCATCACGATCATGTCAGGCCAGTAATCCTTCCGATTGCATCAACTCAGCATTGAGGACTGCCGCGCCAGCTGCGCCGCGCACGGTATTGTGCCCCAGCGCAACGAACTTCCAGTCGAACACCGGACACGGACGCAGACGACCCACAAACGCCGCCATGCCACGCTCCCGTTCTGCATCCTTGCGCGGCTGCGGACGATCCGCCTCCACCATGTATTGCACCGGGCGCTTCGGCGCGCTGGGCAGTTCCCGATCCTGCGGCAACCCTTTGAACGTATCGAAGGCGTGGCGCAGGTCTTTTTCGGTCGGCTTGGTATTGAACTGCACCGACACAGTCACCGTGTGTCCATCCACCACCGCCACGCGATTGCAGTGCGCGCTGACGCTGGCGGCAAGCGGCTCAATCCTGTCGCCTGCAAATGCACCGAGGATCTTCTGCGTCTCCTCCTGCATCTTTTCTTCCTCGTTGCCAATGTACGGAATCACATTGCCCATAATGTCCATGGAAGGCACGCCGGGATAACCAGCGCCGGATATCGCCTGCATCGTGGTCGCGATGATCTTCGTCACGCCGAATTGCATCAGCGGCGCAAGGCCCATCGTCAGCACGATCGTAGAGCAATTCGGATTGGTGACGATCTTGCCCTTCCAGCCGCGCCCGGTCTGTTGCTGCCCGACCAGCTTCAGGTGCTCAGGATTGATCTCCGGCACCAGCAGCGGCACGTCCTTCTCCATGCGGTGATTGCGCGAATTCGAGACCACCACGTGTCCTGCCGCGGCAAACGCCTGCTCAATCTCCGTGGCAACTCCCGCGTCCATGGCCGAAAATACCAGCTTCGGCGCATTGCCAGGTTTGGCGTCTTCCACCTTGCGATTCGCTATGTCCGTTGGCGCGGCGCCGCCCAGATGCCACTTCGCCGCATCGGCATAACGCTTGCCGGCCGAGCGTTCGCTCGCCCCCAGCCACGTCAGATGGAACAACGGATGCCCGTCGAGAAACTTGATAAAGTGCTGGCCCACCATGCCGGTAGCGCCGAGGATACCTACTTCGATTCTGCTCATAGAATTTATGCCTGCCTCTCTCTTGAATCAGCGCCCGACCTGACCGCACGGCCGAAACCGCCGCTGTTGCCGGAACCTTTGCTGTCGTTAGACGCGCGGTCCGTGCGCTGTAATTGCTTCACCATCTTCTGGTAAATTTCCACTGCGTCGAGTAATTGCTGTTTGGGCACGCGCTCATCAAGCGTATGCGCCACGTGAATTGTGCCCGGTCCCAAAAGCAGCGGCTGGCCCCACGCGCCATTGAAAGCCGGAATGTCTGTCGTATAAGCGACCACCGTCGTGGGCAACCCTTCCACCGCCGCCATGCGGATCGCTGGAATCTCCAGGACGTCGTTCAACCCGACCTTGTCGCCCACCGCATCGCGGATTGCATCGCGCGTGGATTCGGAATCGCAAACAAGCCGAATGAAAATCTCGGCGCGCGCTTCGTCGGGAATCACGTTCGGCGCGCGTCCGCCCCGAATCGTACCTATGTTCAGCGTGCTCGGCCCCAACACCGGGTCAACCGGAAGTTTGATCTGGCGAATCGCCTGGAGCGCATCCAGCAATTTCTCAATTGCCGATTCACCCAGCTCCGGATACGCCGAATGTGCCATCCTCCCGCGCGCAACCAATTCGTATCGAAGAGCCCCCTTCGAACCCAGCGCAAGCTGATTTTCCGTGGGCTCGCCGTTAATAACAAATCTGGAACCGCGAGGATTCAGCGCCGCATGGTACGCGCCCGCGCTGTTGCGCTCTTCGCCGACGACAAACAGCAGGCCGAAATTGCGCACGCCGCTTTCGAGCAACCGCTCGGCCGCGATCAGCATACTGGCGATAATGCCCTTCGTGTCACACGCGCCGCGCCCCCAGATATTCTCGTCGTCTTCACGCGAAGGGATAAACGGCGGTACCGTGTCCATGTGAGTGGAAAGCGTCACCACCGGTTCGCCGAACCGGGCGAACACATTCAGGCGCTTGGGCTCCACTTCCATCGTCTCCACGTGGCCGTCATGCGCCGCGCAAAGCCGTGCCAGGTAATCGTGCAGAAACACGCCTACCTGTTCCTCTTCCGGAGTCACCGAAGGGATATCAATCAGCGTTCGTGTCAGCTCGAAAACGTGCATAGTCCGTCCAAACCGGCCGGAGCGAGCTTCACAAGATACACGGGGATAGTGAGGGGGTGATGCG
This sequence comes from uncultured Acidobacteriia bacterium, assembly GCA_903825445.1. Taxonomy (GTDB): domain Bacteria; phylum Acidobacteriota; class Terriglobia; order Bryobacterales; family Bryobacteraceae; genus BOG-234. The sequence goes on along the minus strand of CAIKAS010000332.1, from coordinate 26,181 downwards.
GAAGTTCACTGTCCCGGAAGCGCTCCACCTGATCCTCTGATCAGGTGACAGTGGTGGAGATTCAACTCTCACCCCCAACCGCAAGCTGCCGATCAGCGCCTGCGACTTCGGCGATAGATCCCTCCCGAATGCGCCCCGTTTGATCGACGGGTACCGCGCACATCCGCTCCTGACTACCGCACCTCTACCAGAAATTTGAGAATAACACGCCACCAATCGCGAAGCAAAATCTGCTTTCAGTCGGTGCGAAAAAAACGGCCCGAATGTCCCGAATCGCCCTACGCGTTTGAGGAAACCTTGCGGCCACGAGCCATCGTGAGGATCGCTACTCCACCGACTCCGAACAGAACCCACGTCGCTGGTTCGGGAGTAGATGCCAAAGTCCCCTGCACAGTACCTTCTACCCGAACCCCTTCCAGGTAGTTGTCATCCGACGTCATTGTAATCGTCAGGGTGTTGATGCCCTGAACAAAATCTGAGACTGCCGTCGTGAACAGTGAGAGCGAGCCCCAGTTTCCGTTTCCCAGACTATCCAGGATGTTGCCGTTCAAATCCAATGTACCTGCATCGTCGATCGTAAAACCGCCACCGACGATGCTGACAGTACTGAGATCGTAGCCCGTCAGATCGAACGTCTCAGAAAACGTGTAAGGAGCGGGGCCGTTGGCCGTCGTATCTGGATTCGGCGCAATCCACGATGAATTGGGGCCGTTCGCCAACCACCCGCCGTACCAGTCTACGTTGCCTGACGAAACAACTTCGGCGCTTCCCGTAGCCGGTGAGGCGGCCGGATCGGAATAAGTCCAGTTCGCATCCACCGCATCGCCAGCGGTTTGCACATTTCCGCTCCCGTCCAGGCCAGTCGCGATATTGACAATAACATCAGCCGATGCCCCCGCAACGCCAATTCCAAGGGCGACGATTCCCATTAGCAGACAGTTAGTGAGTTTCATTTACTTCCTCCGTAAACACTTAGACTAAGACCTCTGGGATCAGAGTCCATTGTACAACGATATCGGGCTAAGTACCACGCTAATTCGCCGGGTAATACCCCTGCCGCGCCTGCACCACCAGATCCTTCCGCCGAGCCTTCAAACTAATCGTGCGGAACCCATACCGCGTGGACGGAGGGTCGGGCGAATACCCAATGCTGTACTGGCTGCGCAGCTCTTCCTCAATCCGCTTGTAAATTTGATCGATGCTCATCTTGCGCGATACCTCGAAGAACCCGCCGCCGGTCTCGCGAGACATCTTTTGAAGAACCTTATAGCCATCCGGCCCCACGTCGATCGGAATCCCGATCCTTCCGAAGCCACTGCCGCCACCGCCACCCTCTTCGCCCTCAAACATGATCGAATAAATCAGCGTATCCGCGCGCTGCGCCGCTTCAATCGCCGTATCAACGGAAACTTTGCTTCCATGGTCCACGCCATCTGTAAGAAGCACCACCGCCTTACGGCCTTCTTTGTGCTGCATGATCTCATTCGCCGCCAAATAGACCGCGTCGTAAAGCGTGGTGCCGCCACCGCTTCCGCCTCCCCTGCCGCCACGGCCTCGGCCGCCACCGCCGCCGTAACCCCCTCCACCACGCCGATTTCCCGGCCCAGGCACCTCCATCCCTTCCAGTGCCTGCCGCAACTTCTGTTTTGACGAAGTCAGATCCTGCAACAACTCCGTATCGAAATCGAAATGAGCCAGGAACGTTTTGTCCAAATCCTCACGCAGAACTTTGTCAAGGAACCGATAACTGGCCTCTTCCTCTTCGCCCAGCACGTTACGCTGGCTGCCACTGGTATCCACCAGCAACCCCAGGATCAGAGGCAGATTGGTCTCGCGCGAAAAGTACTTGATGACCTGCGGATGGCCTTCTTCCGAGAGCAGAAAATCGTCTTTAGTCAGATCCGCGACTATGTCCCCTGCTTTGGTTCGAACCGTAGCGAGGACGTTGACAACCTTGACGTCGCTCGAAAACACGGGAGAGTCTTTGCCAATTCCTGCATCTGAGGAACCTGAGCCCGAATTCTGCGACAGGAGTGGCCGCGTCGCCAGCGCAAGACCGCTGGCTGCAAGGAATGACCTACGGGATGAGAGGCTGCGCATTGGAGGAACGTGCTCATCAATACAATGGCAGTACTTTCAACGTTTTGCAACTGGCAAAATCACCGGCCAGCCATGGGTCGGCGTATGGGGGCTGTATCCCGTACCAGTAACAATTATCCGGAATATCGCTCCAATTTATCTGAATAATCGCCGAAGAGAGCTTCATGATGGTTACCGGCAAAGGCGTTAACTCCCGCATGGTGAGCTTGAGAGGCTGCCTCCGCACCGGGACGTCTGCGCTATGAAGCTGGCGGGTTTCCTTCATACCAATCCCGGACCGGAAAACGATCCGGGCGTTGATGCAGCAATCTCCGAAGACCGTCAACCGCGGCGGCAGGATCTGAGTTCGGTCTTCCACACAAATCTGCGCGCCACGCGCGTGGGACGAATGATGGCCACTCTGCTCGCTGTGGAGTGGATCGCCCTCGTACTCACGACTCTGTTCTACGCTCCGAAAATATGGGCCGCGGCGCAAAGTGGCATCTTCCCCCACCTCCTCGCGGCGGTTCTCGCCGGACCACTACTCATTCTGCCGGTAGTCTGGCTGGCCGTAGCATATCCGGCGCGTCGCTTCACGCCCCACGCCGTGGCCATCGCGCAGATGCTGGTGTCGTCGCTCCTGATCGATATCACCGGAGGGCGCATCGAATCGCACTTCCACATTTTCGTTTCTCTGGCCTTCCTGGCTTTTTACCGCGACTGGCGCGTACTGCTGACAGCATCAGTCATTACCACCGCGGATCAGGTCCTGCGCGGCGCTTTCCTGCCACAGACAATCTACGGGGTCATGGCCGTCAGTCCCTGGCGCTGGGTAGAACAGACCGCATGGGTCATTTTTGAAGATGTGGTCCTGATCGTCGGCGGCTGGCGCGAAAACCGGTTCGACTGGGGAGCCCATCATGACGCGCTCACCGGTCTGGCCAATCGCCGCCTGCTCACAGAGTGCTACCACGCTATATCGCAGGACACCAGTCACCGCAGGGCCGTCCTGTTTATCGACCTCGACCGTTTCAAGCAGGTCAATGACGCCCTGGGCCACGCCACCGGCGATCAACTTCTCAAGACCGTCGCCGTCCGCCTCTCGAAGGCCCTCGAAGAGAAAATGTCCGGAGACCGTCAGCTCGCAAATCGAACAACGCTCGCTCGCCTGGGTGGAGATGAATTTGTCGTCGTCATTGAGAACATCGGGGGGCCGGAAGAAGCCATCGAAGCGGCCGACAAAATGCTTGCCGCAGTTCGCCGCCCGTTCAATGTGGAAGACAACGAATTGACTCTCAGCGCCAGCATCGGCATCGCCCTGAGTCCGGACCACGGGACAGAACTGGAGACGCTCCAGGAACGCGCAGATAAAGGCATGTACTTCGCGAAGAAACAAGGCCGTAGCGGCTGCGTCGTATATTCCCCCGAGATTGAAACGCACAACGCCGGTTTGCAGGATATCGGCCGCGATCTCCGGCACGCCCTCGTTCGCCGCGAATTGAGCCTGCACTATCAGCCGCTGCTCAGCCGGGACGCGGCGGTTACAGGCTTCGAAGCACTGCTCCGCTGGAATCACCCCGTCCACGGCGCCGTGGCGCCGATGGTTTTTATCCCCATGGCGGAACATTCCGGCCTGATTTCGGATCTGGGTCTGTGGGTTCTCGGCGAAGCCTGCCGCGAATGCCGCACATGGCAAAGGCCCGACCGCGACCCCATCGGAGTCTCCGTCAACGTTTCCCCCGTACAGCTCGAACAGCCGGACTTCCCCTTGCGCGTGATGACGATTCTTCGCGATTGCGAGCTGGATCCGGCCCTGCTAACGCTTGAGCTTACCGAAGGCGCCGCTATCCGCAGCATCTCCCACACCAGTCAGCAACTCGCCGGCCTTCGGGCGCTTGGCGTAAAAGTGGCGCTCGACGACTTCGGTACCGGCTACTCCTCGCTCAGCTACCTCGCCTCCCTTTCAGCCGATACCATCAAGCTCGATCGTTCTTTCCTCCACCGCGACTGCGTCGGTGATTCTGCCATCGTTCAGGCCGTCGTCTCCATGGCCCACCGGATCGGTATGAGCGTTGTGGCGGAAGGCGTGGAAACCCTCGATCAGTGCGAGCGCCTGAAGAACCTGAATTGCGATGAGTTGCAGGGCTACTACTTCAGCCGCCCTGTGCCTGCGGACGCTGTGCGCGGCGTACTTGAGTCGTTCGGTGGAAGTACGTCCGACGCGCTGGTGAGTTCTTCCGCCGAGTTACTGGCACTGGCCCAGCTACAGCCTGAACAGGCACTGCAGTAACCCACGCACACACCTGTTTGCCCGGTCATTCTGTCTGATTTGCTAAAATTCAAATACGCCCCTTTCCAGGCGTTATGCGGTAGCAGTTTCGTTTCAAACAGAGGCCCGGTTAGCTCAGTTGGTAGAGCGCCAGTTTTGTAAACTGGATGTCGCTGGTTCAATCCCGGCACCGGGCTCCACCTCCCCCGTTCAGAAATACTCACCGGCACCTCAACACCGATTACGATAGTTCTGCATGCGTGTTCTCGTAACCGGAGCCACCGGAAGAGTCGGGCGTGAAGTACTGGCGCAATTGGCGGCTTTCGGGGGAATCGGGCGGGCGCTGGTCCGCAACCCGCTCACGGCCCAATTGCCCACCAACACTGAGCTTTCGAAAGCAGATTTCACAATTCCAGAAACGCTCGATGATTCCGATTGTATGGATGATGTTGATGCCGTCTTTCTCGTTTGGACGGCACCGCCAGCCACGATCCAGCCAGTTCTCGATCGGATGCTGCGCTTTAGGCTCGGGCGCCGGCCACGCATCGTATTCTTGTCGTCGCCGTATAAAACAGCGCATCCATTCTTCCAGGCCGCTCAGCCCAATCCGGTCACCGCGTTACATCAGGAGATCGAAAGACTGATTCAGAACTCGGGCTGCGAGTGGACGTTTCTTCGGCCAGGCATGTTCTCGGCCAATGCCCTGTGGTGGTGGGCGCCGCAGATCCGCAACGGTCTGGATATCATCCGCTGGCCATATGCAGATGCCCGCACGGCTCCGATTGACGAGCGTGATATTGCCGCCGTGGCCGTCAGGGCTTTGTGTGAAATCGGGCATGCGGGAGCGGACTACGTTCTTACAGGGCCTGAATCTCTGAGCCAGGCAGAACAAGTAGAGATTATCGGACAGGTCATCGGTCGGCCCCTGCGCCTGCAGGACATCTCGCCCGAAGAGGCCCGGCGCGAAATGTTTGCAGACGGACCGCCAGTCGTGACCAGGCTGCTGTTCGATGCCTAGAATGCAGCCATGGGCGTGACGGCGCATATGACACCCACAGTGGAAGCCGTGACAGGCACACGGGCGCGGACATTTCGCGAATGGGCCACGAGGCGTTCTGCCGAGTTTGCCCCATTGGTTCCGCTTGCTGCGCCGGACTGAACTAACACAGAACACCCGCCCCGGTCGCCGTGTCACCTTTTCCTGACAATTGCATCTCTGTACCTGAAGGAGCAAGATCATGGAAGTTTCAGCCAGCTATGCAGGTGGAACCAGATTTGACGTAACAGCGCGGGGGCACCAGGTCATCTGCGATCAGCCAGTGGAGAACGGCGGGGCGGACCAGGGGTTGACGCCGCCAGAGTTGCTTCTGGCCTCGCTTGCGACCTGCGCGGGCTACTACGCTGCGGAGTATTTGAGGACCCGAGGTCTCACGCTCGCGGGCCTGAACGTGCTCGTTACGGCGCAAAAAGCGCCGCAACCGGCTCGATTGGCATCGTTCAAAATTGAGGTCAACACTCCGCCCTTGGATGAACGGAGTGAAGCGGGCCTCTTTCGCTCAGTCAAGAGTTGCCTGATTCATAACACGCTTTTGAGTGGTCCGCGCATTGAGGTGCTGGTGAATCATGCGGGAGCGCAAAGTGTTCGGCCGGCCGCGTGAAGTGCGGCCGATAGAATCGGAAGCGGTGACCAATTCTGCAACGCGAAGAAGAGACACAATTGGCGCGGCGCTTGATAGCAGGGGATCCGGATGCGTTCGACCCCTTTGTGGAGCATTTTCGCGCGAAGATCTTTCATTACAGTTGGCTGATGTGCGGCCAAAGGGAGGACGCGGAAGACGTCGCGCAAGACACGCTGTTGAAGGCCTTAGAAAGTTTCGGCCAGTTGCGGGATCCAGGACACATACGGCCCTGGATCTTTCGCATCGCGCGCAATGCCTGTCTGATGAAGCGCCGCAAGAGCGTATTCGCGCCTTCGCAGGAGCTGTCGCTGGACGAGTTCCTTCCCGCCATGCAACGCGACGGGGACGGGATGAAGATTCAGATCGCTGACTGGTCGGCCTTGCCAGACCGGCAGGTGTTTGACCTGGAAATGAAGCGGGCCCTCGACGACGCGATCTGCTCCTTGCCCGAGACACTTAAATCGGTGATCCTGATGCGCGATATGGAGGAGCTTTCGACTGAGGAGACGGCACAGGTGCTCGATCTTTCACAGGACGTAGTGAAAACACGCCTGCATCGCGCCCGGCTCGCCGTTCGTCAGAAGCTGGACCAATACCTCGGAAACGTGAATGTGGGAGGTGAACACCATGGATATGCATGATCGTGGTGAAAAATGCAAAGAAGTTTTCTCCCTGTTGAGCGAGTACCTGAACATGGAATTACCGTCTGATGCGTGCCGTGAGATGGAAACTCACATCGCGGACTGCGCACCCTGTGTGGAGTTTGCCGAGAGTCTGCGCAAAACGGTGGATCTGTGTCGTGCCTACAAGCCGGCTGAAATGCCAGCGCCCATGGAAGCCAACGCGCGTGAGCAGTTGCTCGCAGCTTACAAGAAGATGATGAATGCCCGAACGGATGCCTCAGCTTCAACGTAGTCGGCAGTTCTTTTCCAACACGGTCAATTCGCGCAGGCGATTGTTTATCAAGACACATATTCTGGTCAACGGCTTTGTCCAGGACAGGCACGAGGTGAAGAAACTGAACGCTTTTCTCTCCCCGTTCTTTTGCCATTGAAAAACGTAATGGTCGTCACTGCTTTTTTCTATTGCTTAACTGTCTGTAACTCAAAAATTCACTGGCCCATTGCCTTGGTGGGCATATAGAATTAATTATGGGTATTCACTTACATAAACATTTATCGTTACGGGGTTGGCTTTCATTAGCTATTTTGTTGTGCAGCGCAGTTTCAATGCTGGCACAGTCTGGTACGGGCAGTATTACCGGTACCATCACCGATCCTTCCGGTGCCGTCGTACCTGGCGCCACAGTCATAGTTCTCAACACGGACACCGGCGTGGCCCGAACCACCGCCACCAATGACGCCGGCATTTATTCCGCAACCTTCCTTCAACCTGACAAATACACAGTTTCAGCTTCGAAATCCGGCTTCGGCAAACTCGAACGCAAAGATTTGGTGCTCGAAGTCGGGCGAATCCTGACAATCGACTTCTCTATGGCGATTCAGACGAGCACCAATGCCGTCACTGTGACCGCCGAAACACCTGTGGTCGATACGGACAAAACGGAAGCATCTCAGAACGTCAGTGAATCGGCGGTCGAAAACTTGCCGATCGCAGGACGCCGCTGGGACGCGTTCGTGCTTTTGACGCCTAACGTCGCCACCGACGGAGGCAGCGGAATGGTCTCCTTCCGGGGCATCTCCGGTATGTACAACAACAATACTGTTGATGGTGCGAATAATAACCAGGCCTTCTTTTCTGAAGCCCGTGGCCGCGCCAACAGCGGAGCCTACGTCTACAGCATGGATTCGATCCAGGAATATCAGGTCAGCGCCAGCAGCTACAGCGCTGAACTCGGGCAGGCGGCCGGCGGCGTTGTAAATGCCGTCACTAAGTCCGGAGCCAATGCCTACCACGGTGACCTTTTCTATTACCTGCGCTATCCGACTTTCAACGCGCTCGATTCTTTATCGAAGTCGCAGGGCATCTACTCCCAGGCGATTCACCAGTGGCAGCAGTTTGGCGGCAGCACGGGCGGTCGCATTATCAAAGACAAATTGTTCTTCTTTGGCACCTACGACGGTTCGCGCAAAGTAAACCCCGTCACTTACACCAGCAGCACCTACAATTCCACTGTAAAAGCACTTACTTGCCCCGTACAGGTATCGGCCACACAGTGCGCGAGTGCCAATAGTTTTCTGGACAGCCAGCTCGGGCAGTACCCCCGCGCTACCAATCAGGATGTTGGCTTCGGCAAGCTGGATTATCAGGCCAACTCCCGGAATCACTTTACGTCTTCACTGGACTTCATGAACTACCGGGCGCCAAATTCTTACCAGACATCGCCCACCAACAACAATCTTTCTCTCGGCACAAACGGCAGTTATGTCTTCCACGAGCGCATCTTTGTGGCGAACTGGGATTACACCATCAGCAACAGCCTCCTCAACAACCTTCGCTTTCAGTGGGGCCGGGACCTCGAAGTTGCGGGATCGAATGCTCCTGCGCCATACGTGAGCATTGCCAGCGTCATGGCTTACGGCGAAAATTACGCACTGCCTCGTACGGCTGAACCGGATGAGCATCGCGTTCAGGTCACTGACACCCTTTCATGGACCAAAGGCCGCCATCAGATCAAGGCCGGTTATGACCTCAACGCGATCCACGAGATCATGATCAACCTGTTCAACGGACCTGCACAGTACTCGTACACGGGCTCCGCTCAGGCGGCGTTCAACAACTGGGTAGTCGATGCCTACGGCATCAACATCGGAGACGGCCTGACGGGGCGCCACTACAACAGCTTCACGCAGACCACCGATCCCATCACTGGCGTCGGCAAAGACGATTTCTACGATTACGACCACGCTGGCTTTGTGCAGGATAGCTGGAAAGCGACCTCCCGCCTGACTGTCAACCTCGGCGTCCGCTACGACATTCAGATGATTCCGCAGCCGCCCAAACCCAACACGCTGACGCCGCTGCTGACGCTCTATACGTCGAAGATCAATATCGATTCGAACAACTTCGCGCCCCGCCTCGGCCTCGCATTCGCGCTTTCAAAGAAGACCGTATTGCGCGCCGGCTACGGAATGTTCTACGGCAAAACAACGAACAGCACGTTCTACGTGACGCGTGTGGAGAACGGTGTGTACCAGCAGGGTTTCAACTGCACGGCCAGCACGTGCCCCACTCTGACGTATCCGAACGTGATCTTCACGCCGCCCGGTCCGCCCCTGGCCTCGCCGTTTGCCGGAGCGCTGACCCCTCAGGTCACCACATTTGCTCCGCCGGCCGCCACACAGGCAGCGCGCGGACTGTCGCCTGATTTCGTCAACCCGCTGGTTCATGAAGGTGAAGTTGCAGTGGAACGCGAGCTTCCTGGCGGCCTGAGCGCCTCCGCGTCTTACGTATTCAGCCGCGGTTTGCATCTGCCGATGTTCGTCGACGCGAATCTCGCCACGCCCACAACAACGAAGAGCTATGACATTCTCAACAGCTCCAATGCTACGGCGCAGACATATACGACGCCGTATTACACAGCACGAATCGATACCGGCACCGGCCAGATCTACACCGGCTACAGCGACGTCAATTCCTGGTACAACTCCCTGGTGATCTCCGTTCGCAAACAGATGCGCCATGGTTTGGAATTCACCGGCAATTACACGCTTAGCAAGACAGTTGATGGCGGTGAAGTGCTCGGTAGCAGTGGCACCTTCAGCGGCAGCGACATCCCGGTCAATCCTGAAAATCGCAAAGCCGAGTATGGCCTTTCCGATCTCGATCAGCGCCATCGCTTCGTAGGCAATGCGGTCTGGACACCTGTATTCAAGGTTCCAGGCAAAGCGGCCAGCATGGTCGCCAACGGCTGGATTCTCTCCACCATCGTGACCCACAATACAGGTTTCCCGGTAACACCGTTTATCTCGGGAACACCGAGCCCGCTGGATGGCGGACTCACCGGCGGAGAATCGTCCAATGCCAGTGCAACGGCCGGACGCGCCGCGTGGCTCCCACGCAATACCTTTACCGGTCCGGCATTCACAAACGTGGATTTCCGTCTCGGTCGCCAGTTTGCAATCACTGAAAGGCTGAAGCTTGCGTTCATCGGCGAAGCCTTCAATCTGTTCAATCACACAAATGTGTCGAGCGTGAATACGACGGCGTTCACTTACTCGGCCGCCGGTTCCGGTGTCTGCGCAGGCCACACGAACGCCTGCATGGTCCCCAATGCGGCGTTCATGTCAACCACGGCAACCAGCAACCTGATTTTTGGTGCTCGTCAGCTGCAGATTTCCGGCAGGCTGACCTTCTAGTTACGCCACCGCCGTTTTGGCGATTTATTGAAGCCGGGCAAGTACTTGCCCGGCTTCAATAGTTTTTGACGGCTACAGGACTCCCCGGATAGCGGCCAGAACACTACTACTCCCTATGCAATGCCCGAAAGAAGTAGAATTCAGTATGGGACCCGGTCGGGCAGAATTCAGCTTCGTGTTGAACGGCACCCCGGTGACGGTGGCTGGAGCCGCACCCCAAACGTCACTGCTCGATTACGTCCGTTCTCGCGGACTAACGGGAGCTAAAGAGGGCTGCGCAGAAGGCGAGTGCGGAGCTTGTGCCGTGCTGCTCGTTTCACCCGCTGCAGCGCCTTCTGGCACGCAGGGCGGCAGCGTCTATCGATCCGTTAACAGTTGCCTTGTTCCTTTGCCTGCCGTCGCCGATTGTGAGGTATTCACCGTCGAAGGTTTGGCAGAATGCGGACGACTCGCGGATGCGCAGCGCGCCATGGCGGAGCACAACGGTTCGCAGTGCGGTTACTGCACGCCAGGCTTTGTCGTCAGTATGTTCGCGGAGCACTACCGCCCTGGCCGTGGCACACCCGATGTTCACGCATTGGGTGGAAATCTGTGCCGCTGTACAGGCTATAGGCCCATTAGGGACGCTCTGTTTTCCCTCGGCACTCCGCCGGAAGGTGTGTTTTTGGACCGGCTCAACAATTCGGCACCCGAACGGAATCCGCTTCACTATCGCACGTCTCAGGGCCGCTTCTCCAGACCCCAATCGCTCGCCGAATGCCTCCAGCTCGCCGCGGAAGATCCCGATGCAAAACTTGTCGCGGGCAATACCGATTTAGGCGTCGTGACAAACTTGCGAGGTCAGCGATGCGTCCATCTGATCAGCCTCGAAAATGTTCCCGAGTTGCTCGAATTCAGCGATGGCCCGGACTTTATAGAGATTGGAGCCGGACTCACCCTCACTGATATCGGCGAGTATTGGCGCGACGCGCCGCCGGTTTTTCGCGAATGGCTGCCTTTATTCGCTTCGGTTCTGATCCGCAACCGGGCTACACTCGGCGGCAATCTCGCCACCGCTTCACCAATTGGCGATTCCGCGCCAATGCTGCTGGCACTGAACGCCGCTGTACGGATCGCGGGTATGCCGGGAGAGCGAATCGTACCGCTACAGGACTTCTTCCGTGGCTACAGGCAAACGGCCCTTGAACGTGGAGAAATCCTGCGCGCTGTTCGAATACCGAAACCACTGCCAACCGTCTCCCGCTTCTATAAAGCCGCCAAACGAACACTGGACGATATCAGCACGGTAGCCGCCTGCTTCTCAGTCACTCACAACGACGATAAACGCATCACGAGCGCCCGGATCGCATTCGGCGGTGTGGCAGCCGTTCCATTGAGTGCGCTCGAAGCCGAGCAACTGCTGGCAGGCACTTTCGGCGAACCCGAAGTCATTGCCCAGGTCAAGGCCTCTCTCCGCCGAACTCTGCGACCAATTGGCGATCACAGGGGGTCTGCCGAATACCGCCTCGCACTGACACAGAGCCTGTTCGACAAGTTCTGGCACGAACAGTTCAGTGAGGTGAGCGCGTGACCTCGGAACTTCCGACCCTGCTTCCTGAGAAGCTTCGCAACGACGTCCATGAAAGCGCCCGCGCCCACGTCACCGGCGAAGCCCTGTATACCGACGACATGATCGGCCACTTTCCTGGTCTGCTTCATGCCTGGCCGATAACCGCGCCGCACGCGCACGCGGTAATCACCGGTCTCAATTTCCACGACGCAATGAAGCAACCCGGCGTCATAACCACTCTCGCGGCCGACGACGCACCCGGAGAAGCCGATTCTGGAGCCAATCGCCACGACGAGCCGCTGTTTCCACGAGAAGTTCTCTATCATTCACAGCCCGTGGCCTGGGTATTGGGCGAGACGTTGGAAGCCGCCCGATTGGGCGCTGAACGCGTGCAGGTGACGTACCGGAAGCTTCCTGCGATCCTCACAATCGACGCCGCCATCTCGAACAACAGCTTTCATTCGGGTCCGTTTCAGATCGCCCGTGGCGACGCAGCCGCCGCCGTAGCAGCCAGCCCGCACCGGATCGAAGGAGAGCTTCGCATTGGTGGGCAGGAGCACTTTTACCTGGAAACGCAGTGCGCGATAGCGAGGCTGGATACATCCGGCGGAGTGATTGTCGATAGCTCTACGCAGCATCCCAGCGAGACGCAGGAAGTGGTGGCGCGGGTGCTCGGCATAGCGAGAAATCGCGTGACTGTGGAATGTCTCCGCATGGGTGGAGCCTTCGGCGGCAAAGAAGTGCAGGCGAATCCATGGGCAGCCATTGCGGCGTTGGGAGCGTGGAAGACAAAACGACCTGTGCGCGTCCGGCTGCCTCGCCATCTCGACATGGTGCTCACCGGAAAGCGACACCCGTTCCTGAGCCGCTTCACCGCCGGCTTCGACAACGAAGGACGTTTGCGGGGCATCGAACTGCGGCTGTGGTCGGATGGCGGCTGGAGCCTGGATCTGTCGGATCCGGTGTTATGGCGCGCCCTTTTTCATTGCGACAACGCGTATCTGATTCCCGCTCTCGACGCCTCCGGCTGGGTCTGCAAAACGCACAAGACTTCCCAGACCGCATTTCGTGGTTTCGGCGGGCCGCAAGGAATGCTCGTCATCGAGGACATTCTGGATCGTGTCGCGCGAACGCTTGGTGTCCCCCCCGATGTGGTGCGCGAACGAAATTTTTATCGTGAAGGCGACGCCACCCACTATGGCCAAACGGTAAAAGACGCCGGAAGAATCGCGCGAATTTGGGATGAACTAAAAACCAGCAGCAGCTTCGATGCGCGGCGTGCTGCCATCGCGGGGTTCAACGCTTCTCACACGCATGTGAAGCGCGGCCTCGCCATCACGCCGGTCAAATTCGGCATCTCTTTCACTGCTACTTTTTACAATCAGGCAGGTGCCAGCGTGCTGGTTTATCGCGACGGCAGCGTGCAGGTGAATCACGGTGGCACGGAAATGGGACAGGGCCTGCATACAAAGATTCTGCGCATCGCGGCTGAGTGTCTGGGTATAAGCGAGGACAAGATTCGTGTCATGCCGACTAACACCGGCAAGATTCCCAACACTTCCGCAACGGCGGCCTCGGCGGGTACCGACCTCAATGGCGCGGCGGTGGCGGATGCCTGCAGGCAAATCAGGGAATGGCTTGCGGCGGTTCCCGGTGGTGAAGCTATGACGTTTCCGCAACTCGTGGAAGCCGCCTACAAAAGGCGCATCGCACTATTTGCGCAGGGCTATTACAGCACTCCAGAGATCCATTTCGACCCCAAAACGGCGCAGGGCAAACCATTTCACTATTTCGCCTGGGGCGCGGCTGTCTCCGAAGTGGAGGTCGACGGCTTCACCGGCGGGCACCATACATTGCGAACGGATATCCTGCACGATGTGGGCGATTCCATTTCATCTGCGATCGACCGTGGGCAAATTGAAGGGGGCTTTGTGCAGGGTGTGGGCTGGCTGACGCTGGAAGAATTGGTCTGGGATGCCGGGGGGCGTTTGGCAACCGCTGGCGCATCCACCTACAAGCTGCCCTCGTGGCCGGAGATGCCGAGCCAATTCGAAGTTGCCTTTTTGAATCGCGCGACGGAACCAGGAGTTGTTTTCGGCAGTAAAGCCGTCGGCGAACCGCCGTTGATGCTGGCATTCTCAGTCCGTGAGGCAATCAGGGCGGCCATCGCGGCATTTGGCAACGGCGAGGGCCCGATTGCGCTCGATAGCCCGGCAACACCTGAGCGAATCTTTTTTGCCGTCCAAGCTCAACTCGGAGAACGCAGCTGATGGCGACCGCCACCTTCACTCGCCTGCGTACCCAAAAAATCGAAACGCTTCGGGAGAATGTGGAAATTCTCCGCGCTGCCGTTTTTCATACGCCAAAGAACGCGTTCCACCATGCCGACGCATTGGCGGCATTCACCGATGGCGCGCTGGCGATTCATGCAGGGCGGATCGCGGCTTGTGGCGACTACATCGCAGTGCGCGCGCAATATCCTGATGCCGTGGTGCGCGATCTCCGGGGCGGCTGCATCCTGCCCGGCCTGATCGATACCCATATTCATTTCCCCCAGGTACGCATCATCGGAGGTCTCGGCCTTGAGTTGCTGGAATGGCTCGAAGAACTGGCGTTGCCGGAAGAATCGCGCCTCGCCGATACGTCGCGCGCAAAGGTTGTGGCGCGCGAATTCGTTCACGGTCTTGTATCGCACGGAACAACCTCCGCGCTTGTTTTCGGTTCGCATTTCACAGAAGCAACCGCGGAATTGTGCGACGCCGCTGCGCGAAAGGGAGTGCGGCTCACAGCAGGCCTCGTGCTTTCCGACCGGCTTCTGCGACCCGAACTGCACCAGACGCCCGCTGCCGCTTACCGGGACAGCAAGGGGCTGATCGAACGGTTCCACGGCGTCGGCCGGTTGCGTTATGCGGTGACGCCTCGCTTCGCGATCTCGGCCAGCGAAGCAATGCTGGAGGTTTGTCAAACCCTGCTAAGAGAGCATCCGTCTCTTGCCTTCACCACCCACATGAATGAGAGCCCGGCGGAACTTGCGGAAGTAACGCGCCTGTTCCCGTGGGCAGGCGATTATCTGGCGGTCTACGAGAAGTTTGACCTCATTGCGCGCGACTCGGTAATTGCCCACAACGTCCACGCAACCGACAGCGAGCTTCAGCGTCTGGCTGCGCGTAAGGCGTCGGTCGCACACTGTCCGTGCAGCAATGCCGCGCTGGGGAGCGGCATTTTCCCCATGCGCCGGCATTTAGATGCCGGAGTCCGCTTCGCGCTCGGAACCGACATTGGCGCCGGTACAGGTTTCGGAATTCTGAAAGAGGCCATGACGTCATATCTGATGCAGCGCGTGGCTGCCACACCGATGACTATGAGCCCCGCGCAAATGCTGTGGCTGGCCACGGGCGCCGGGGCCGAAGCACTTTCGATGGAAAGTGAAATTGGAGACTTCGCGCCAGGCAAGGCGGCGGATCTGGTTTACTTGCGCCCTCCACAGGGCAGTACTTTGCATACCGTGATGGCGCATGCCGAAGAAGATCCGCCCCGCATGCTCGCTGCCGTAATGTCGCTGGCAGGGCAGGACAGTGTGGGAGAAGTCCGTGTGGAAGGCGATGTGGTTTACGAGGGCAAGCCATGACCCTTACGGAACTGAACGGCCTCACGCAGGTTCAATTCGTTGAGGCAGTTGGCTGGGTCTTTGAGCATTCGCCATGGGTCGCTGAGCGCGCCTGGCGCAAGCGACCGTTTATCTCTTTCGACGACCTCAGCACGCGGATGATTCAGGAGGTTCAGGCCGCGTCGCCCGACGAACAGTTCGCCCTCCTTCAGGCGCATCCGGATCTCGGCACGCGGGCGAAAGTCAGTACAAGTTCAGCTGCGGAGCAATCCGGCGCGGGGCTGGACCAGCTCAGCCAGGAGGAGTATGAAGATCTGCTCCGCCTGAACCGTGAGTACCGTAACAAGTTTGGCTTTCCCTTCCTTTTCGCAGTGAAGGGTAGCGACAAGGCGGCTATTCTTGAGGCGCTCAAAAGGCGCCTCAAATCGACACCCGAACAAGAATTTCAGGTAGCACTGGGGCACGTTTTTCGAATCGCGCGCTTCCGGCTGGAGGACACCATTACATGAACTCTTTTGCAAGCGGTCCCAAACGGAATTATTACGGCAAGGGCGATGTCATCGTCTACCGTCTCTGTCGCGATGGACGGTCGGATCCCGTCTTCGGCGCCAACGTAAAACTCCTGATTTATGGAGACGCGTTCTGGCAGACCTACACGACCGGGGACAACACCGGTTTGGTCGCAACCGATTCGATGAAGAATTTTATCCAGCGCGAAACCATGAACTTCCCTGGCAGCAACCTGGAATCCTACTGCCAGTTTCTGGCAGAGACGTTCCTGAATAAGTACGCGCAGGCGGAGGGCGCGCAGGTATCGGCAACTCAGATCCCCTACGACGCATTGCCGGGGAGCGAAGTCGCCTTCGCGCCTGCAGGGCCTGCCTGTGCAACCGCGGTCGTTGAATTAATCAGGGATGGCGCCACTCTCCGCACTGCGGAATTAAGATCCGGCATCCGCGGCTTCCGTTTACTGCGCCTCAAGGGCAGCGCGTTCGCCGGATTTGTGCGCGATGAGTACACCACGCTGCCGGATATTAAGGATCGCCCGCTCCACATGTGGCTCGATCTCGATTGGACATATCTGAACACCAGCGCGGCGTTCAGCAACGGTGCGGTCACGAAACGGGTGCGCGCCATAGTGCAAGATGTCTTCGCCGGTTTTGAATCGGGCAGCATTCAGGAGATCATTTATCAGATCGGGCAGAAGATGCTGGCGGATATTCCGGCCATCGCGGAGATCCGGCTGGAAGCCAATAACCGCACCTGGGACACGATCGCCGAACAAGGGTTGAGCGTGGGAGTCTATACCGATGCTCGGCCGCCGTACGGGTGTCTCGGTCTCACACTCACAAGAGGCTAGCGATGGCTCGAATCTCAACCCACATCCTCGATATCGCCAACGGCCGCCCCGCAGCCGGGGTCAAAGTGGAGCTTTGCTTTGGCGGCGAGCGCATCGCGACCGCCATCACAAATGCCGACGGGCGCACCGACGCTATGCTGGCTGGCGATGAGATTTCCCCCGGCCGTTACGAGCTGGTCTTTCACGTCCGAGAATATTTTAAGACTCCCGGCGTGCCATTCCTGGACGACATCGTGATCCGTTTCGGAGTCAATGACCCTCGTGGCCACTATCACGTCCCACTACTGGTAGCGCCCCATGGCTACAGCACGTATCGCGGATCATGACCGGCATCGAAATCATCGATCTCTGCCGTGAACTCGCGTCGTGCAGCGAGGAGCCGGGGAGAACTACGCGCACTTTCCTTTCAACTCCGATGCACGACGTTCATCGCATCCTCGGAGACAGAATGCGCGCGCTTGGCATGCAGATTTGGGTGGATGCGGCAGGCAACCTTTATGGCCTCTTCGGAGATCCAGGAGCGGCCAGTCTGATGATCGCCTCGCATCTCGATACGGTCCCCGGGGCAGGCGCTTTCGATGGCATTTTGGGCGTCGTGATGGGCATCGCACTCGCAGCCACCCGGCCCGCGATTGCAATTGAGGTCGTCGGCTTCTCTGAAGAAGAGGGAGTCCGCTTCGGCATGCCATTCATTGGTAGTCGGGCGTTGGCTGGAACCCTCGATTCCCCCGCGCTTTCGCGCCGTGACCGCAACGGTGTTTCCGTGGCAGAGGCAATCCGAAGCTATGGGCTCGACCCGAAACAAATCGACGCGGCCCGGATTTCTCCAAACGTTATCGGCTACCTCGAAATGCACATCGAGCAGGGGCCAGTGCTGGATGATGCCCGCTTGCCGCTGGCGGTAGTGAATTGCATCGTGGGACAGAGCCGCTTTTCGGTGACATTCGAAGGGCAAGCCAATCACGCCGGAACGACTCCGATGCAATTGCGCCAGGATGCCCTGACTGCAGCTGCTGAATGGATATTGAAAGTGGAGGAAGTCGCGAATCTGGAACCGGGTCTCGTCGCCACTGTGGGGGCACTGGGTGTATCGCCGAATGCCGGAAATGTGATTCCCGGCGATGTCCGCGCCAGCCTGGATATACGACATTCCTCCGACGACACGCGCCAGCGCTGCGCAGCCGCGCTGCTGAACGCGGCTCACGCCATCGCGTCGCGGCGGCGGCTCTCTGCTTCGGACGATCTGCTGCTCGATCAGCCAACCGTGCCGATGGATGCGGGCCTTTGCGACCTTTTAGCGAAGGCCGTCGCCAACGCAGGTCTTCCAGTGCATCGAATGGCTAGCGGCGCGGGACACGATGCCATGATTCTGGCCCCGCTCGTGCCCTCGACCATGCTGTTCCTGCGTAGTCCGGGCGGCATCAGCCATCACCCCGATGAGTCGGTGACTGCCGGCGATGTCGATGCCGCGCTGCATGCAGGGCGGCTTTTCATTGCAGAACTGGAGCGATCCCATGCCTGATCTCGTGATTCGCCGCGCCGATGTGGTCACGCCGAACAGCATCATCCGAGCCGATATCGCCATCGAAGGCGAACATATTTCAGCCGTGGGAACGGATCTGCCGGGTGCCTCACAGGAATTCGATGCCACCGGACTCACTATCTTCCCCGGCCTGATTGATATCCATGTTCACTTCAATGAACCGGGCAGGACGGAATGGGAGGGCGCGAAAACCGGAAGCAGCGCGCTTGCCGCAGGTGGCGGAACCATGTTCATTGACATGCCGCTCAACTCCTCGCCCTGTACCGTCACTGCGGCCGCGTTTGACGCGAAACGAGCCGCCCTGGAGGCGGCCTCGGTGACCGATTTCGGACTGTGGGGCGGCATCATTCCCGGCAATGCCGCTTCCCTGCCCGACATGGCGGACCGTGGTGCCATAGGATTCAAGGCGTTTCTCTGCGATTCGGGACTGCCCGAATTCCCGCGCTCCGATGACGAAACGCTTTACACGGCCATGAAGGTAGCGGCCGGTCTCGGCCTGCCCGTTCTCGTTCACGCGGAGAATGAAGAGACCACGAAAGCGATCACGCAACGACTGATGGATGCCGGTCAGTCGGATGTTCGAGCGTTCCTCGCCTCACGCCCCATCGCAGCCGAAGTGGAGGCAATCTCGCGAGCGGGGCGAATGGCG
The DNA here is from genome assembly GCA_903825445.1 of uncultured Acidobacteriia bacterium. Lineage (GTDB taxonomy): Bacteria > Acidobacteriota > Terriglobia > Bryobacterales > Bryobacteraceae > BOG-234. The sequence continues at coordinate 7,127 of CAIKAS010000332.1, read as the reverse complement.
CGCGAAACCGGATGCAGTCTGCACGTCGTACATATCAGTTCCGGCAGCGGCGTGGCGGCGGCGTTGGAGGCGCGGACAGCTGGCGCCGATGTCTCCGTCGAAACGTGTCCCCACTACCTGTTCTTTACCGGCGATGACATGCTGCGCATCGGCGCCGTCGCCAAATGTGCGCCGCCGCTACGCAGTTCGCAAGAGCAGGCCCCGTTGTGGAAAGCGCTGGTTCGCGGCGATGTTGACATGGTCGGGTCGGACCATTCTCCGTGCCATCCTGAACTAAAGGAGAGAGCGAATTTCTTCGAAATCTGGGGCGGGATTGCCGGTGTTCAATCCACACTGCCGGCGTTGCTCGATGCGGGACTGCATGAGCGGGGAGTGACGCCCGAACAACTCGCCAGATTGATCGCGGGCAATGCTTCAAGGCGTTTTCGGCTCACAAACCGAGGCTCGATCAGGCCAGGATTCTATGCCGATCTTGCGCTGGTCAACCTAAAAGATTCACGCGAGGTCACGGCGGATTCACTATTGCAGCGGCATCGGATCAGCCCGTATATCGGACGCACGCTGCGCGGTTCAGTACGCGCCACTTTCCGCCGCGGTGAGCGCATCTGCTTTGATGGAGAAATAACGGCAACAACGCCCGGCAGATTCGTCCGGCCAGGAAAAGGATCGTAATGCAGAATCTCGGATTCACCCGCGCGGGCAGCGCGCCCGACCACTTTCTTCTCACGCCCGATACCTTCGTGCGCGCTCCATTGCCAGGGATGCGCCACGCGACGGCCATCGTCCATGCGGCGCCTGCCAGCGGCGCGGGCTTCACTGCGTATACCGTGGAGTTCGCCACCGGCGGCAGTATGGAAACGAATGCGGCACAGATGTTCCTGTATGTTCTCGACGGTTTCGTGACGGTGGATCACACGACGCTTTCACCCGGCCAGTACGCCTATCTCCCCCCGGCAAGCGCCACCCATATTGCTGCCCACGGCGCGGCGCACGCGCTGGTCATCGAAAAACTGCATACCGATCTGGCCGGCCAGACACCGGATGCGTTTACTGGCGATGAGCAGGCAGTCGATCCATTGCCGCTCGATGGCGAGCCGGATATCGAAGTTCGCCATCTGCTGCCGAACGACATCACTTTCGATTTCGCCGTAAACACCATGACCTATCCGCCCGGAGCCACCTTGCCGATGGTGGAAAGCCACGTCATGGAGCACGGCCTGCTGATGCTGGAAGGTGGCGGTATTTACCGGCTCGGCGACCGTTGGTATCCAACCAAGGCTGGCGATTTTATCTGGATGGCCCCTTTCTGCGCCCAGTGGTTTGGAGCGCTGGGCAAGATGCCGGCAAAATACATCATCTACAAAGACTGGAACCGCCATCCGCTCAGCGGCCAAAAATCCGACCTATGAACCTGAAGATTCAATCCTCCCGTCTTGAGAGCGAACTTGCCGAACTGGCAGAAATCTCCGCCATTCCCGCGCCAGAGGTGGAACGCATCGTGTTTTCCGAGCAGGACATGCGGGCCCGAGTTTGGCTGAAGGGGCTTTGTGCGGCAGCCGGTCTCGAGGTCCGGGAGGACGCGGTCGGCAACACTTATGCCCGATGGCAGGGATCAAAACCGAATTTACCCGCCATCGCTACCGGCTCCCATATCGACGCGATTCCCCATTCCGGACGCTACGACGGCACCGTCGGCGTGCTCGGCGGACTGGAGGCAATCCGCGCGCTGAAGGAGAGTGGATTCCAGCCCACCCGCTCCCTTGAGTTGATCTTTTTCACGTCCGAGGAGCCAACCCGGTTTGGCATCGGCTGCCTGGGAAGCCGACTGATGAGCGGTGCGCTCGACGCCTCGGCCGACCTGAAGTTGGGGGATTCAGCTGGAGAAACCCTGCGCTCTGTGCGTCAGGGAGCCGGGTTTATCGGAGACTTATCCTCCACACGTCTTCCTGTTGGTCACTATGCAGGATTCGTGGAACTGCACATCGAGCAGGGTCCGTTGCTGGAGCAACGCGGTATTCCAATCGGCGCAGTCACCGCGATTGCCGCTCCTGCAAGCCTTCGAATCGCGATTGAGGGCCACGGCGGACATGCAGGTGCTGTCCTAATGCCGTCCAGACACGACGCCTTTCTGGCTGCGGCGGAGATCGCACTCGCTCTGGAAGCCGCCGCGCGTTCCACCGGCGCGATCGACAGTGTCGCAACAACCGGGATCTGCGAGGTGTTCCCGGGGCTCGTCAACAGCGTTCCAAGCAAGGCAAAACTGGAGGCGGATATTCGCGATATCGATGGCGCCAGGCGCGATGGCATGATCACCAGCCTGGAGCGCGCATGCACGGACGTTTCGGCGCGGCGTGGCGTGAAAGTAACCACGGAGGTTGTCAACCGCGACGACCCGGCATCGTGCGACAGCGGAATTGTCGGCACCGTGACCACCGTTTGCGAATCCCATGGCATCGCGTGCGACCGGATGGTGAGCCGGGCTTACCACGACTCGCTTTTCATGGCGCGCATTTGCCCGGCTGCCATGATTTTCATCCCCTGCCGTAATGGCGTGAGTCACCGTCCGGAAGAGTATTCATCGCCGGAATCGATTGCCACCGGAGTCCTTGTGCTTGCCGAAACCATGGCTCGTCTGGCGCAGGGCGACTAGTTCAGGCGGCGCTAAACTTGCGCATTTTGACGCTCCATTGCTGCAAATGACGGCGTTGCAGGGACTGCGGGGCGGCACTGGAATTGCAAGTATGACTGTGAGGTCACCGATACTGCCATGAAACTTCGGGTAGCTTTGGGCGTCATTGTCCTGCTGGTTATCGCCGCCGTAAAGGCGCGGGCGCAAGTCACCTCTTTGCCGCTCGACGGTGCGAAATTATTCACTCAGTACTGCGCGTCGTGCCATGGAGTCCGGGCCACTGGTGACGGGCCCATGTCGCGGGAATTGAAAACAAAGGCGGCGGATCTGACGCTGATTGCAAAACGCAATGGCGATCAATTCCCGTTGGAACGGGTCCAGGCGGTGATTGCGGGTGAAAACCTGATTGGACTGTCGCACGGCACGCGTGAGATGCCGGTTTGGGGACCTGTCTTTTCTCAGGACATCTCGGATCGAGACTACGGAAAACTGCGCGTTTACAATGTCGCGAAGTATCTGGAAGGCCTGCAAAAGAAGTAGTCGGAGCAGTTGAGCCGCTACAATGAGGGCGTCGCCCTCATGTTCACGAAGAGAACGCATATTGCCTGCGGGCTGCTGCTCACAGCTGGTTCCCTATGGATCGCGCAACTGGCGGCAGCGCAGAAGCGGCCTGTCACGCTGGACGATATTGCGGGGCCTCCCGCAGGCGTCACTGATTCCATCCGCTGGGCGCCGTCGGGCGACAAATTCGCGATCATCGATAACGGCAAGCTGAGCATTTACAACCTCGCGACGGGCAGACAACGCAGCGTGATCGCGATTCAGGAACTGGATGAGGCAGCGGCGAAACCCGACCGTAGCGCCGTTGCCGACGCCGCAGACTGGACCAATCGCCGGGTTAGCGAAAAAGGAGCCCAGTGGTTTGCCGATGGCCGCCATCTTCTGGTTGCAGCATCGGGCGATCTGTTCGTTGTGAATGCCGATAAGGGCAGTTTTGACCGGCTGACGCATACGCCTGAGCAAGAGCGGGATCCGAAGCTTTCGCCAGACAATAAGTTCGTTTCGTTCCGGCGGGGACACGACCTGTACGCAATTGCTGTCAAGACGAAGGCAATCACGAGGCTCACAAACGACGGCTCGGAAACGCTTCGGAACGGCGAGGCGGATTGGGTCTACCCAGAGGAGTTGTTTCTGAATACCGCGTACTGGTGGTCGCCCGACAGCCAGTCGTTGGCGTATTTGCAATTCGATGTCTCGCGCGAACCGGTTTTTCCTCAGGTTTCATTGATGGATACCCACGGAGTGGTGGAGCCGGAAAGGTATCCAAAGGCAGGGGATCCGAATGCTGGCGTGCGTCTGGGCGTCGTGCCGGTCACGGGTGGCTCAACGAAATGGATGGAACTGGGGTCTCCAAGCGACAACCTGTTGGCACGAGTCGTGTGGGCTCCGAACAGCCACGAATTGCTGGCGGAACGGCTGAACCGAGTGCAGAATAAGCTCGATCTGATGCTCGCTAATGCGCAAACGGGGGCGGCGAAAACGGTACTGCACGAAGAGGACAAGTACTGGATCAATGTGCAGGAACAGCCGCATTTTCTCGCTTCCGACGAACGGTTTTTGTGGGCGAGCGAGCGAAGCGGACACCGGCATTTTTATATTTATGGCGTCGATGGCAAACAGCGCTCGCAGGTGACGAGCGGCAATTGGGAAGTCGATAAGATCGCAGCCATCGACGAAAAGAATCAGCGCGTATTTTATACGTCGACAGAGGCCAGCCCGATTGAACGGCAGCTCTATTCGGCGGCACTCGATGGCTCGGGCGCCCACCGGATCTCCGAAGGCGCAGGCACTCATTCGGTTTCGTTTTCGCCCGATGGTGAACACTATATGGACGATTTCAGTAACGTCGGTTCGCCGGTTCGGAGTACCTTGCGCACGACCGACGGCAGAGAAGTTGCCGTCTATCGTGAGGCCGACCGGACGGCAATCGAGACGCTCGATCTGCATCCTGTCGAGAGTGTGACGATGAACACGGCCGACGGCACCAAGCTGTATGCCCATCTGATTAAGCCGGCCGGTTTTGAAGGTGGGAAGAAGTATCCGGCAGTCGTCCTCGTCTATGGCGGACCGGATGTGCAGAACGTGACCGACTCGTGGGCAGGCGTTAACTGGGCGCAGGTGCTGGCGCAAAAGGGTTTCGTGGTTTGGCAACTGGATAACCGCGGATCGAAGGGTCGCGGCCACGCTTTTGAATCCACGATCTGGCATAACCTGGGTGCGCAGGAGTTGGCCGACCAGAAAGATGGAATTGGGTATCTGGTATCGCTGGGCTTTGTAGATCCGAATCGCATCGGGATGGAAGGCTGGAGTTACGGCGGGTACATGGTCCTGTACACAGCGACACATGCGCCTGGCTTGGTTCGGGTTGGAATCGCGGGCGGGTCAGTATCGGATTGGCGCAATTACGATTCGATCTATACCGAGCGCTATATGGGGTTACCGGAAGAGAATGCCGAGGGCTATCGGAAAAGCTCGCCAGTCAACGCGGCGGCGCAAATGGGAGACACGAAACTGCTGCTGCTGCACAACATCGAGGACGACAACGTGCATTTCCAGAACACGGTGCAGATGGCGGGAGCGCTGGAGAACGCAGGTAAGCAGTTCTTTATGGTGGTCTATCCTGGCAAGCAGCATGGGGTCGCTGGCCCGGCGCGTAAGCAGATGCTGGATGAGACGACGAAGTTCTTCGAGGACAACCTGAAATAGTGTGCTTATGGATCCCTTGCTCAAATGGGCCCGCCAGAACCGACCAGCGCTGATCCGATTCATTAGGGAACTAGTGGAGTGCGAGTCGCCGACGGATTCGCCCGAAGCTGTGAGTCGGTGCGCTACGTTGCTGGCGGATTCGCTTGCCGACATTGCCGATGGGCGGACGGTGCCAAACAAGGGCGCGGGCCGGACTTACGTTTGCGATTTCCGATTGCCAGGGCGCGAAAAGAAGGGTCGGATTCTTGTGCTCGGGCATTCCGATACCGTATGGCCGCTGGGCACGATACGCACCATGAAATTTCGGCAAAAAGACGGCCGGTTGTGGGGGCCAGGCGTCCTCGATATGAAGGCAGGGCTGGCGATTTTTGCATTTGCAATGCGGGCGCTGCGCGAACTGAAAATCCCCGTTTCGAACGAGATTGGCCTGCTCGTAAATCCGGAGGAAGAAACCGGCAGCAGGATATCACGCCGTCCGACTGAGGCGCTGGCTGGTGGTTGCCGCGCTGTGCTGGTCCTGGAGCCGGGGACTGGCCTTGAAGGCAAACTGAAGACGGCGCGAAAAGGGACTGGCAGTTACCGTGTGGCCGTTCGCGGAGTCGCTGCGCATGCTGGCGTCGATTTCGGAAGTGGCGCAAGCGCCGTAGTAGAACTGGCTCGTCAGATCGAAAAGATCGCAGCCTTCACGGATCTGAAGCGCGGCACCACGGTCAACCCGGGAGTGATCGCTGGTGGCACGCGAGCGAATGTGGTCGCAGCGGGTGGGGAAACGCTCGTGGATATTCGAGTTGAAACCGCTCGGGACGCGGTCGCGCTGGAAAAGAAATTCAGGACGCTCCGACCTTTCGATAAGCGCTGTTCTCTCGAAGTGACCGGCGGATTGAATCGACCGCCGATGGAACGGAACAAGGGTACGGCCCAGTTGTTCGGGCTGGCTCGAAGTTTCGCGGCCGAACTGGGAGTGACGCTCGAAGAATCTTCGACGGGCGGCGGCTCGGATGGGAACTTCACGTCTGCGCTGGGAGTGCCGACGCTGGACGGTCTCGGCGCAGTGGGAGAAGGCGCTCACGCCGCACACGAATCTGTGCTGGTGGAGCGGTTGGCGGATCGCGTGGCACTTCTCGCTAAGCTCGTGGCTGGAATTGGTTGAACCAGCATGCGCACCGGCTGGACCGATCTGTCATAATTCTCCGCATGGCCAATATTTATGTACCTGTTCTGGCTGCCCTCTCGGTTTGCGGCGTACTCGTAGCGGCGGAGGCTCCCATAAAGCCACCGAAGACTGCCCCTTCTGGAGCTTCCGGCGCTGTGAAACGAACCGTGCCAGCGGTGAAGCCGATCATCAACTACAACATCCCGCTCTGGACCGAGGGCACCGTGCCGCTCGCCAAAGGCAATGGTCCGCTGGACAATCCATTTCTCACGGTTTTTGAACCACCGGAAGGAAAGCGGAACGGATCGTCAGTGATCGTCGCGCCGGGTGGCTCGAACATCATGCTGATGTACGGCGCGGAGGGAATGGATATCGCCGAGCAGTACAACGAATGGGGCGTGACTGCGTTCGTTCTGACGTACAGAATGTCGCCGACTTACAACACCGAGGCGCGTAGCCTGGATGGCAAGCGCGCCGTACAGATCGTGCGTTCGCGTGCGGCGGAGATGAAACTGGATCCTGAGAAAGTCGGTTTCATTGGGTTCTCGGCGGGGGGTGGACTGATGCGACCGTTCATGG